>CAIVZR010000085.1 GCA_903910445.1 uncultured Bacteroidota bacterium | reverse complement strand
GGTCGTGTATGGGAGTCGATTGGAAACGTTGCGGCAGCCGGAAATAGCCGAACTATGCTTGCCTATAAATTTATTGACCATAGCCCACTTGCTGGATTAAACTTCTATCGACTTAGAGTGATGGAAATCGGTGGAAAATACAATTATTCAAATATTAAAAATCTAATGTTTGATGGTGCTACCCTTCCAATGATAACGAATATTTTACCAAATCCATTTACCAATGAAATTAAGGTTGATATTAATTTACCAGCTAAAGACCAGGTGAGTATTTATATTCTAGATGCGTTAGGTAAAATTGTTGGAAGCACCGTATTTCAAGCAAATAAAGGTCAAAACACGGTAACCTTCAATACCGAAAATTATGCAAAAGGAATCTACTTCGTGAATTTTTATGCCGAAGGATCAAATATAAGTAGTAAAAAAATTGTCAAGTAGATACAGGATTTTACAAAGTCAACTAGTTATTGAAACTAGTAGATTATATTTTTAAACTTATTAAAAGGGATTGAGATTATGTGCTATCATACAAAATTATCTAAAGATATTCGTTCAATAGAAGAACGATTCAATGTAACGCTTGATCAAAGCGAACATGCTGATTCAAAAAAATATTACCACGGGTTTACCTATCCGAAAACCCCGGTAATTTCAAATGCGGACGACCATCATATTCATTTTTACAACTGGGGATTGGTCCCCTTTTGGGCTAGTGATGATAGTATAAAGAAATTTAATCTGAACACGAAGATTGAAACCATCAACGAAAGAGCGGGTTTTAAAGGCCTAGTAAACAAGCGTTGTCTTATTATAGCTGATGGTTATTATGAATGGCATTGGCTTGATGCAAAAGGCAAAAACCGTCAGAAATATTTGCTTACACTACCTAATGATGAGGTATTTGTATTCGGTGGTTTATGGAGTAAATGGACAAATAAGAACACTGGCGAGATCCAGAACACCTATACCATAATGACTACAGAGGCAAACGAACTTGTTAGTGAAATACACAATTCACAAAAACGAATGCCTGTAATTCTATCAAAGGAGAATGAGAAATCATGGCTTAATAATGAGCCCATGGAAAATTTCCGACATCTTCAAGTTGATTTAAAAGCAGTTGAAGTGCAACACTAAAATAGCCTTTAACTCAAATAATTATTCTGATAATACTTTTTCTATCAGCGCTGAAAGTTTTTCTGAATTTGGAAGCATGGCTTTTTCAAGTCCTATATTAAGTGCTACTGACGGGGTATTTAATGCCCCCATAGTTTCTACGGGTGCATCCATAAATTTGAAACATTCTTTTTGAATTCTTCCCGCCAAAGCCTCAGCAAAACTATTAAGCAATTGTTCTTCGGTAAGTACGATTACTTTACCATGTAATTTTACTCTCTCAAACACCAATTCTTCATCACAAGGATACAGGGATCGTAAATCAACAATTTCTATTTTCTCAGGGAAGCTCTTTTCGGCAGATAAAGCCCAATACACTCCCATGCCATAAGTTATGATAACGCAAGTTTCACCTTGTGCTAAATATTTTTCATCGGCATTTTTAACAATCCTTCCTTTGCCAATGGGTACTATATAATCTTCATCAGGCTCAATAGTTTTGGCCATCTCAGTTCCAGGCACTTTGCTCCAGTATAATCCTTTGTGTTCAAATACCACTACTGGATTCGGGTCATAAAACGCAGCTTTTAACAAGCCCTTCATATCGGCAGCATTGGATGGGTAAACAACCTTTATTCCTCTCACACTTAGAATCGCACTTTCGATACAGCCACTATGATAAGGCCCTCCTCCAATATAAGCACCACATGGCACTCTAATTACAGAAGCAATAGGATATTTACCGTTGGTTAAATAACAGCTCTTGCTCAATTCAACAACCAGTTGATTAACTCCCGACCAAATATAATCGGCGAATTGAATTTCTACAATAGGCTTTAATCCAACAGCACTCATTCCCGCGGTCGACCCAACGATATAAGCCTCTTGGATTGGAGTATTAAACACTCGCTCATCACCAAAGGTTTTGGCTAAGGTTGCCGCTTCTCTAAATACGCCTCCAAGGGTTCCACCAACATCTTGTCCATACAATAATGCTTCGGGGTGTTTTTGTAATATTTCTTTACAGGCGAATAAGGCAGCATCAACCATTATAACGGCCTCTCTACCTTCCGGACTACGATTCCCCTTTTCTTCAGTTATCAATGTCGGGGCGAACTCGTGTAACATCACTGTCGAAGGGTCGGGTTCGGGGGCTGCTACAGCCCTTTGAAAGTCATTCTCGGCGAGTTTTCTTGCTTCGATATTTATGTTCTCCAATTCCTCCTCTGTTGTAAAATAAAAATCACAAAGTATTTGTCGAAGTTTTGGATAAGGATCACGTGAGGTGTGAAGTGCCATATCGTCATCGGTACGATAAAATTCTTTTCTTACCCCACTTGTATGATGTCCCAATAAAGGGCATTTTACATGAAGTAGTAAAGGGCGACGTTCTGTTCTAACATATCCAATGGCCTTTTCAACGGCATCCCAACATTCGATAAAGTTGGTACCATCGCAGCGCATACGTTCCATGCCTTTGAATCCTGCAGCAAATTCATAAGCATCCATGGCCCTCATTTCACTCGCCGTTGCACTAATAGCCCATTCATTATCCTGCACCAAATAAAGTATTGGCATTTGTTTCAGAACAGCCATTTGAAGTGCTTCACTCACCTCCCCTTCAGTAACACACCCATCTCCGAAAGAGCATAAAACAATTGGCAAGGATCCATCTGCTCCTTTTTGCTCTTCGTTTAATAACCCCTGATGTTCCAAATATTGAATTCCATGAGCCATGCCAGTAGCAGGAATTGCTTGCATTCCAGTGGCGCTGCTTTGATGCGGCATTTTGGGTTTATCGGCAACCTTACTGCTTGGATGCGCGTAATAAGTACGACCTCCGCTAAAAGGATCATCAGCCTTAGTCAATAATTGCAGCATTAATTCATAGGGACTAAATCCCATTCCCAACAACATACTTTCGTCGCGATAATAGGGTGCGGCATAATCATAATTCTTAAGCTGTAATCCTACAGAAAGCTGTATGGCTTCGTGTCCTTTACTCGTGCTGTGTACATATTTGGTAATGGAACGATTCTCATCATATAGTTCAGCCATGCGGCGCGAAGTACACATCAACTGCCAGGCTTGAAGTAAAATTTCTTTGGTTAACACTCAGATATATTTTTGTGCAAATAAACCCAATTTTTCGCTTTCTTTTGGAATAATATCAATACTAGACCTGATTTCAAGAGTCTTCTTTAAACTCGGATTAACGATTTATATATTTCTCACTAGAAATTGAATCTTCTTCTTGTAAACACGCTATTCGATACTTAGCTTTGCTATAAATTACACATCATATGTCATATCTCACGAGTATAAAAAGGCAGTTTGAATATTATAAAAGTTTAGGCGAAAAGGCCATGGCACAGGTTGGCGACGAATCTCTTTTCTGGCAACCCAATGGAGAAAGCAATAGCATTGCCATCATTGTTAAGCACCTCCATGGAAATATGAAATCAAGGTGGACTGACTTTCTTACAACTGATGGCGAAAAAGCAACTCGAAATCGGGATGATGAATTTATTGATGATATAAATTCAAGAGATCTCGTATTAAGCCTTTGGAATGAAGGCTGGAAAATACTATTCAATACTTTAGAAACACTTACAGAGGCTGATTTGGAGAAAATAATTTATATCCGCAATGATGGCCATACAGTTGCTGAGGCAATCAATCGTCAACTTGCACATTACCCTTATCATATTGGTCAAATTGTTTTCATTGCAAAAATATGTGCCGAGAATTTCATTTCACTTTCAATTCCAAGAAATTCATCATCAGAATATAATTCTGAAAAATTTAAGGAAGATAAAGCAACAAGGCATTTTACACAAGACTGGCTAAAGAAGTAGCAACTTCTTGATTCAATTAATTTAAAAAGTCACTCAAATTAATCTACTATCTATTCGTATTTTCGCGGCATGAAAGTATCAGGCTTCACCTTTGTGCGCAATGCCATTAAATTTGATTACCCAGTAGTTGAGTCAATCAATTCAATTCTTCCACTTTGCGATGAAGTTGTGGTAGCTATTGGCAATAGCGATGACGATACCTTAGGGCTAATTCAAAGGATGAATAATCCAAAAATAAAGATCATTGAAACAATTTGGGATGATACATTACGTGAAGGGGGCCGTGTTTTAGCAGATGAAACGAATAAAGCTTTATCGGCCGTTTCTCCAGATAGCGATTGGTGTATCTATGTTCAGGCCGATGAGGTATTTCACGAACGCGATACGCCGATTATTAAAGAAGCAATGATAAAGTATGAGTGCAATATAAAAGTAGAAGGTTTGGTATTTGAGCATCTCAACTTTTATGGGACCTACGATTATATTGCGGCAGCTAGAAATTGGCAGAAAAGGGAGGTTCGGGTAATTAGGAATGATAAAAAAATTCTTTCATGGAAAGATGCCATGAGTTTCAGAATAAATGGAGAGAAGTTAAATTGCATTTATATCCCAGCTACGATCTATCATTATGGATGGGTTAAAAACCCTGCCACACAGCAGCAAAAGCGCGAAGCATTTGAAAAGCTTTGGCACGACGACCAATATGTTAAAGAAAATATTGCGACTGCCGAAGTCTTTGATTACAACAAAATTGATAGCCTAGAAATGTTTAATGGGTTACATCCTATCGTTATGAAGGAAAGAATTGCGTCGGTAAATTGGAAGTTAGATATTGACCCGCTTACTATGGTGCATGCCATTCCTTTCAGATATAAAATAGTAAATTTATTAGAACGGCTAACTGGCTTAGAAATAGCCCGATTTAAGAATTACAAACTAATTGAGTAGCAATTTGCTTTTTAAAATTTCGAATTCACTTCTTTAAGAATTTCCTGCATCTTTATTCTAGTCGAATCACTTATTTCATGAGCTTGTTTTAAAAAACCAGCGGCCATTGCCTTATCCTTCAAGCCTTTCGCATTAATCTTTACATTCATAAATGCACCTTCCACTGCGGTTTGGAGGCAAAGTCCGCCCACCCCTGCATCACTTACACTATTTGGATTTCCAAGTGTAGCCATGGCCAAAATTAAGGTTAGGCCTTGATGGGCAGTTTCCATAACTTGCAATGGAATTTGGGTAGCATAGGTATTGGCTGCATCAATTGCTGCACTTCTCATTGCTTTTTCTTCGTCATTGTTCTTTGGCAGGCCATAGGCAGCCATCACTTTATTAAAGGACGCCGTATCTTCATCTACCAAAAACAATAATCTATCTTTTATTTGCTGACCGCTACTTGCCCAATCACTAAATTCAGAAGTCTTATCCTCCCACCCTCTTTTGCCTGCGCTTAAATTAGCTACCATAGCACCCAATGCTGCACCAAATGCACCTATTGCTGCACTAATACTTCCTCCACCAGGAGCAGCCGACTCGGATGCTGTTTCATCTGCAAATTCGTTTAATCGCATTTGAACTAATGGAGCATGATTTTCACCTTTCATAACGTACTCAATCACCTTTTTACTTGCATCAAATGGTGCTAGATCGTCGAGTCCTAATGACTTTACTGCAATATGTATTTTTTCTTTTTCACTCACCCCAATACTTCTCCCTTGCTTTTTAAGATAGAACTCTCCAGCATCTGTAAGTGCTTTTAATGGAATTAACCCAACCAATTCACTGCCTGTTACTCTCAAACCTCTTTTGGGTGCGCTTCCACAACATGCATCGAAACATTGATGCACACTCGTTATATTATAATTAGTTAAATTTATACTTACTTGTGCGATATCATATTCATCGATAAACCAACCGATGGCTTTACACTGTTTTAATAGTCCTGGAATTCTGACTTGTTCTCCGTTGGCATCCAATTCAATTTCTCCAGTAATAGGGTTACCAATTCGTTTTACTCTTCCATTCTCGCGAATATCAAAAGCAATACTATTGGCAAGTCGTGTTGATTTTGTGTTTAGATTAACATTATATGCTATCAAGAAATCGCGAGCACCAATTACAGTTGCACCTGCCTTTTCATTCATTATAGCCGGCCCAAAATCTGGCTTCCATTCAGGTAATTTAATTTTCTCAAAAAAGCCTTCATATTCTCCGCCACGAATAATACTCAAATTCTTTCTGTTATGATTTGGTTGTGCTGCTTCATAAAGATATACAGGAATACCCAATTCGGCTCCAACTCGCTTTGCAAGACGTTGTGAGTATATAGCAGTTTCTTCCATTGATATATTACTTACTGGAATTAACGGACATACATCAGTAGCGCCCATGCGAGGATGTTCCCCTTTATGCTTGCTCATATCAATTACTTCAGAAGCCTTTTTGATTGCAAGAAAAGCAGCTTCAATCACGGCATCAGGCGAACCAACAAAAGTAACTACAGTGCGATTGGTCGCCTTCCCAGGATCGATATCTAATAGCTTAACGCCTTCTACTTTGGATATCTCATCGGTAATTTGTTTAATTACTTGGAGATCATTTCCTTCACTGAAATTGGGAACACACTCTATAATTTGTTGCATATCTTTTTTCTGCAAAAATAGCGAACTAAAAGAAATGATTATGAATTGAATTAAGGTTCTTTTCATCACCACTTATAGGTTCGAATTCACCATTTGTGTTGATTTTCAAGTTCAATTAAAATTTAGCTCAAAACTTGCTCGAATTCCCAAATTAAATTGCTAATTTTGCATATAAGAACTAAGATAACTAGTAAATAACTCTTTAATCCAAAAATCATTATGAACACTCTTAAAACAATTGCTTTTGCAGCATTTGCGATATTTCTATTCAGCAATGCAACCTGCAATAAGAAAATTAAATTGGTTAGAACCATCGATGGTGGCACCATTACGTTTACAGCACTTCCTCAGGCCGCTGGAACTTTTGACTTTAATCAATCATTAAAGTTTGACATGGAAGCCGAACTTAAAAAATTCGATATCGCAATGGTTGACCTTACTCAAGTTGTTCCTGAAAGTGCTACTATTACAATTGAGGATTCAACCGCTACTCCAGTTACATTTGATATTGTAGATTATGTAAATCTAGAATTAGGAAATAGTACTGTTGCAAACAAACGCGCTGTATTTAAAGATCCAGTACCACATACAGGACTTACTACAATTACTCCTGATGTAGACCCTACATTTGATGTTCTCGCCTTGGTTCAAGCCAATGACGTTAATTATCATTTTACTGGAAAATTAAATAAAGCACTTGATCACCAAATCAAATTAAAATTTGCAATTAAGTGGAAAGTGACAGCTGAATTAGCTCCTTGATTCTAAAATTTTAAATCATAAAAAAAGGGGTGCAATTTCTTGTACCCCTTTTTTATTTAGAACTTTTTATACTTCTACTTTTGTTTTTTCAATCATCTTGCGCATGTTAATGATTGCATAACGCATTCTTCCTAAAGTAGTGTTTAAATTACTATTCATTGCTTTCGCGATGTCATTAAAGCTCATATCAGCATAATGCCTTAGAATAAGAACCTCTCTCTGCTCTTCAGGAAGTAGTAAAATAAATTGCCTTATTGTTTTAGCCGTTTCTTTTTGTTCCAATTGATTTGAAATTAAAGAGCTACTGTCATGATTCGACAGATGCATATAGTCATTATCCTTTAGTTCATAAAAGGTTGTACGTCGCTTGTTTAAGCGATAATAATCGAGAGCCAAGTTTCTCCCTATCGAAACTAACCATCCCGAAACTTTGCCCATCTCCTTGTAATTCGAACTCTTGAGATGTGTGGATGCTTTTATAAAGGTTTCTTGAAATAAGTCTTCTGCCACTTCCTTGTTATTGACGACAAAGTATATGGCCGAAAATACTGGGCGCTTGTAACGCTCAATAAGTATATTAAATGGGGCATTTTGCCCTTGTTGGTACAAACGCACCAATTCTGTGTCGCTTAAACAGAGATTATTCATGATGTTTAATGAATTAATTAATTCTTCTTACAAAAAAAAGTTCAAGCGTAAAATTTGATGCGATACCTGTTATAATTAAATGAGTTAGATAAAATTTAATTTAGGTAAAAGTGATGCATCTATAGGCGTTTGGGGAGGTATTATTGAAAACCTTAATACGAATTAAGCATTTTAAATTGACATTTCCAAATGTTTTTAACGAAAAATTACATTTGTATATGGCCGAATTTTTGTTACTTTGTAAATATATAGTCAAACAGACATCATGAGAAAATTATTTTTACTTATTACAATACTCTCTTCAATTAATATTTGGGCTCAAAAAGAGTACACTATTTCCAATAAAAACCCATCGGCTTGGGCACCATTATCTGATGGCGAGGTTAATGTTCATACTTCATTTACGAACAATGCTACCAACCCTAATGATACGAATTTCTATCTTGAGTTTTTAGATGCTACGGTGCCATCTGCTTGGGGAATTGGGTTATGTACTAATGTTACTTGTTTCTATGTAAGCGGTGGATACTTAAATGAAAAATTCCCTGTTTCTAAAGGACAAACCATCGATTTGAAATGCACTCAAGCTTTCTCTGCAGTAGCGGGTAAAGGATATGCTAGATTTTTAGTCTACAGAGCAGGTTTAAAGAGCTTAGCAGATACTGTAACTTATAATGCAAATGCACCGGCTACAGGAATTAAAAACACAAGCAACAAAGTTTCAGAGGTAAGTATTTCTCCGAATCCTGTTAAAAATGATTTGATTATTACTTTGGCTGAAATGAATATCAGTTCAGTTTCAATCATTAATGTTGTTGGAAAAGAGGTGATGACTATCGATTTTAAGAACGGAAAATCATTCGATGTAAGTACCCTTCCTAATGGTATCTATTTCTTAAATATCAAAAAAGGTGAAACTTCAATTAGTAAGAAATTTGTAATTTCAAGATAATATTTCAATATATATTTAAAAGCCGTGTCTTAAAAGATACGGCTTTTTTTATTCTATATTATTTACACAAGCAATATGTAAAACTAAGTACTCTGGTGTATTCACTAAGTTGTCATAATACCTAATTCACTAATAAAGCTTATTTCCAACCTGGACATAGGCTTTAGAATTAATCAAAGTCTATTTCAGGCCCCAATACTTGCATATAACTTATATGGTTATATGTTGTTTTGTGCTTCTGTTAAGCAAAAACAGAATATTACACAAGTGACTAATAGAAGTTAAAAAGAAACATCCTGATATGAAATTTCAAGCAAAAAAAATCCAGCCTGAATCTCAGGCTGGATTTTCAACAATTTATATGTTTTCTTAATTGCTAGGTTCCGATTGGATTTTAGCCCTTTCTAAGTACTTATCAATATCACGAGCTTGTTCCGATTTAGGATAATCCTTCTTGATCAACTCGTAGTTGTTCGCCGCTTTCTTATATTGTTTTAGGTTTTCATATACTATTGCTGCCTTCATCAAATATAATGGAGTAGTAAAGCCATTTGCATGGTGTGCTGCAGCTTTTTCATAATATTTTACTGCATCATCATAGCTACCTTTTTCACTATAGGCGTCGCCAATCATACCAATTGCTTCTGCACCTATTACATCGTCATCACCATCAAACTTACTGAGATACTCGATAGCTTCATCAAATTTACCTAGACGCAAACTTGAAACACCTGCATAATATCTTGCGAGATTGGCTTGTTGCGTACCACCGAATTCTTCGATAATATCATTCGCACTTTTAATTGCAGTCATACCATTTTCGGCAGTCCTACCATTTAATACCAAATTGAATGAATCTTTTTCAAACATAAGTTGAAGCTTGAAAATTTCATTCTTCGCCTCATCGTTTTTACCATTAATATAATAGCGATAACCGGTCCAGGCACCTATAAGAACAATTAGTCCTCCAACAACATACATTAATGTACGTGAGTTTTTTTGCACAAACTCTTTGGCAGGCTCAACTCTCTCGATGAGCTCATCGCCTAAATTTTCAACATCAAATCCTTTTTTATCTGTCATTTTTTAATTACGTTTAATGAGACTTTATAAATACTTTAATTACTAATTTTATTCTGCGAATGGGTAATTCGGTTCTGCGTATACATCTGAATAGAGTTCATCCGCACTTGGATATGGAGAATTCTCAGCGAAAGTAACTGATTCCACCACCACATCATGTATCCTTGCTTCCATTGCGTCTAAATCTTCCTGAGTAAGGAATTTTAAATCCAATAATTTCTGACGAGTTACTTCTAATGGATCACGATTTTTATATTCCTCTACTTCTTCCTTGGTTCGATATTTAGCGGGATCACTCATACTGTGTCCGCGATATCTATAAGTTCTTACTTCCAAGAATGTTGGTCCATCGCCTTTTCTAGCGCGCTCTACAGCCTCTTTCATGGCCTCATGCATGGTTTCGCATTGCATGCCATCAACCGCTGCGCTAGGCATATCGTATGCCAAACCTATTTTATAGATATCCATCATATTGGTAGTTCGCTCTACGCTTGTACCCATGGCATACCCATTATTTTCACATACAAAAATCACTGGTAGCTTCCATAGCATCGCCATATTAAAGGTTTCGTGAAGGGCACCTTGACGAACCGCTCCATCGCCCATATAACAAACACAAACGCGATCGGTACCTTGAAATTTCTCAGCGAATGCAATACCTGCCCCTAAAGGAATTTGACCTCCAACAATTCCATGCCCGCCAAAAAAACGGTGTTCTTTGCTAAACAAATGCATTGAACCGCCCTTGCCTTTACTACATCCCGTTGCCTTACCGTACATTTCGGCCATCACTTCATTGGGAGTAACACCAACGGCTATTGCATGCCCATGATCACGATATGCAGTGATTAGCGAGTCTTCGCCTTTACGAATAGCACTCATGGTACCCGCAATTACGGCTTCCTGCCCATTATAAAGATGGCAGAAGCCTTTTATTTTTTGCTGTCCATAGAGTTGAGCGACCTTTTCCTCAAAACGACGAATAAGTAACATCAGCTCATACCATTCGATATAAGTTTCCTTACTATAATTATTTTTTGCCTTAGCCATTTTTTATGAAAGTTTGCAAAAATAGCGATTATTGGCAGAAAAGAAAATTTAAAGGGTAATATTCAAGGAATCTCTTAAGATACATGCCACGATTGGCTTTCAGCTATTCATCAAAGAGCTTCGCAGCCCCCGGATTGCCTTGCTTAAATTGTTGAACATATCGTTTTTCGTCAGTGGTGGTATAATATAACTCTCCTTCCCAAAACTTACCATCTCTGAACTCTCCTTTAAAAACGACATCTTTTAAAATATCTTCTATTCCAAAATAATAGCAAATACCTAAACCATTGAGTTTGTTATTAGCAAAAAGGCCCTTATAATCGATAATTTCATCGCTATAATATCCATAGCCTTGCAGTACGTTATTCGCTATTTTACCATTGTAAACTGCTCCGTTATCAAAATAAACACTTCCATTCCCATTGCGTTTACCATTTAGTTTCGATCCTTGATAACCCGCAGAATCAATTTCTAGTTGCGTAAATTTAGGACCTAATTCTACCGAAGTAGAGAAGGCAATCACCGAATTGTCATCCGCTTTGTAATGGGTCATATCCTGATCATAAAGTAAACGAACAGAATCAATGGCTTCATATCCCTTTCTAATTTTTATTCCAATAGTATAAGGATTGAATTTCTTTTTCTCTACTACAGGAGGTGCAACTGGAATCTCTCTTTTCTCTAAAGTTTGCAATGGATCAACTACCACAATGGGCGGAGGTGTTGAATAATTGAATTTGATATTACTCACCTCTGTTTTCTTCACACAACGAAGTAAGCGCTCTCCACGATATACCTTATAAATATAGTATTTCCCGCTGGTATCTACCATGTCGGCCTTGAAATTATATCCATTTTTTAAAATGAATAAATCTGTATCACTTTCGATTGTATTGAATGCAAACAAGGCCTGTTGCAAAAAAAGAAATAATATGAGAAGGAGATTTTTCATTGTTCGTTTAAGTTTTCGGAAATAAAATTTGGAGGACATTTTATAACACTTACCTCTTTAAATGTTTTGGTAATAGGCTTGCCAAATTGATCAATGAATGAGACTGTCTTTTTTGTATAGTTAACCAGTAAATTCTTTCCATCAATAAAATCACCTTCAGAAGTAATAAGTTGGCAATTGCCTTTGTTTTCCTTTTTATCGCCCGAATTGGCTGGTTTAGCAGGCAATTCTTCTTTTGGTTTTACAGGGTCGGTGGTTTTGGTGGTGGGGGCTTCCGTTTTTGTTGGTGTTTCTTCCTTTATGGCAACAGGCTTAGGTTCCGGTTTCGGGTGTTTATATTCTTGTCCATCTTTCCCAAAAGTTGAGTATGAACTATCCTTCTTCCAAATTCGCTCTATTGAAGATTTCATCACTACCAATGCATTTTCATCCTCACTCTTTTCTTTATAAACAACACATTGATTGCTTATATCCATAATTTCTCCATTGATTACTTTATCAGAAAGTAGTATGATGGTAGCGGGTTCACCTCGTTCAATTTTCAATGATGCATTTGAGCCCGATCCAAAATATTCTGTCTCCTCATAAAACTCAATATCACCATTACTATACCTCACCCGCATTATATTTGATTTTCGCTCGCGATAGGTAGGGCCTTCAAAATTATTTGGTTTCTTATATTCTATATCATCAGGGTTGATGAAGGTTATTTTAGCTGCAATAACATTATTATTCACCAGGTAAATACTATCCTGACTCCATCCAGTGAAGGCAAAGCCTAGCAATAATATCAATAGGAATTTTTTCTTCATACAGTCATCAAGTTTGAACGGTTGGTATAATCTGAAAGTTTATTTGAATAGATAACAATTGCTTTAGAATTCAAGCAATCGTTGTTTTTTAGGATTGGATTACTATCAATGAAGCCATGCGAATCCTTTATTTTCTTATTCAACTTATCCTTTAAATTTTTAAGTTTTATTTTTATAGAATCTGGATTAAACAGATTAATTTGTTTCAAGCATTCCTGATTTCTTAGCGTCACTTCCGTAAAATATCTTTTGTAACTACTCAACTCGCTTTTGGTACTATCTAAGCACACATTATAAAGAACATAAGCCTGACTCCAATCTTTCTCATTAAAGTAAACATCAGCCTGCTTTTTTGTGGCTAAATAATCGGCCTCGCTTCTACATTTTAGAGAGCGGTCTAAATTAGTTGGGTCTTTCGGATTTAACTCTGCCAAACGATCAAAATAACGCTTTGCAATTTCGTATTCTCCCATTACAAAGGTGCGTTCTCCATCTTTAATAAGCTGGGCACATTCATCGCTCTTGTCGATATATTCCAAGGCTTGTTGTTTGCCTTGATAATTATTTTCCCGATTGGCCTTGCGTTCTGCGACAATAAACCGAACCCTTGCTCCAGCATAATTCCCTCTGCTGTACATCTCAATGGCCGATTTGTAGGTTGAATTAAAATCAAGGGCTTGAGAAAACATCGAGAGATGAATACTTGTCAAGAATAAAATTAGTAGTACTTTTTTCAAGATGTGTTTGGTTGAATTTCAGTTTTCAAAAGTAAAATTAATTTACATCTGCCAAAATCCTTTTTTCGTGAAAATTTGATAATTCACTGGAGTCGCACCAAATCCATGATAAAACTTTGCTATCGATTCAATTTCAGAGCCTTCGAAATCAAGCGTTTTTTGAGACCCAGCATGCTGCTTAATCCAATTACTTACTAACCCGAACATAGCTCTTTTTTCTTTTCCTTCGTTCGTTACAAAATTAAAGAGATTCACAATTTTTGTTGCGCTCTCAAGCGAATATAAGCCACCTAAAACCGCATCGTCTGCTGTCTTAAACAGATACATTTTGCCATTTTGAGATTGAATGATTTTCTTTATCATATGATAATCACATTCTTTTAAAGAAGTATCCTTTCTGCCAATGGTATCTTTAAAATATTGCATAAATATTTCTACATCCTTACTTATCTCTATAGTGCCCTGCTGCTCGTTGATAATTCGAATCGCCTTATTAATATTTCGTTGATGATGCATGCTGAATCCATTAAACATCGCATCAAATGATTTATTCAATGGCAAAGTATAGGTAGTTTTTGATTTCAATCCATTAATTTTTGGATTAGAAATACCAAACTGATAATGAATTTTTTTAAACTGAGCACGAAGGTCATTCAATATCAAGTTCAACTCATCGGGCAATATTGGAATACTGTTAAATACCCCAAGCTGCTGTGTGAACAGCGGTTGTGATATATATCTAATTCCGAATTTAGACTTGAGCGGAATCGGAATAAGAATACTATAATCATTATTGATAAATGCTCCCCAGCCTGGGCATACCAAATTCAACCAAGTACTGTATGCATATGGATTTTCATTTTCACATTGACTTATTGCCTTATCCCATCGAGCAATATCGATATCCCTATGAGCAAAAAACTGCAAACGCATTAATTTTTTAGTTTGTTATTTTCCTGATGCCTGAGTGTATCGCGTGAAGTTTTCTTAGCGAAATTATTTTCAAGAGCACTGGTTAAATCAACCCCCGTTTGATTCGCCAAGCATAAGAGCACCCATAGCACATCCGCCATTTCATCAGCCAGATCAGCGTCCGATTCATTGCCTTTGAATGATTGGTCGCCGTACTTACGAGCCATGATACGCGCTACCTCCCCCACCTCCTCCGTGAGTAAGGCGGTATTGGTGAGCTCGCTAAAATAACGTACGCCAACACTTTTAATCCATTCATCAACCTTTAGTTGTGCTTCACTTATTGTCATTGGGGTATTATTGAGGAATCAATATCATTTTAAATTCAGCCATTTCTGTATCGATATAATGCATCGACTTTGATTCGATAAAATGAAGGAATTTTTTGTCATTCCACACCCAATCAAAGGTGGTAGGCGATTTGAATACTTTATTTTCGGCATCCCCAAATTCTTTCTTGGCTTGCTTGTATAACTTTTTGGTTTGCCTAGCATTATTGGTAACAATCGTTACTTGAACACATACACTATCCGATTTTCTGATTTTTGCTTCTATTTTTGATATGTTAACTTTTTTTATTTTTACATCCTTAAAAGAGGCATAAAAATATTCTTCGGTTGCAGAGGTAAACATTACTTTTACCAACGCATCGTTTTTTGAGCCCACTTTCAAACTTGCTAAATTTTTAAACTTCGGTTTTTGCGCATTCATGGTTTCAGGCAAAAAACAAAATATACTACACACAATAATTAGGAGGAGCATGCCCTTCTTTGTATTACGAAAAATGTTCATGGTGCAAATCTGCGTATTTTTTTGCACAATAACCATCCCAATTAAAACCAAAGCGCAGCTCTATCATGTATGGGATAGCATTGTTTATTATATGCAGTTTAAACCCTCACTCACTGCCGATTTCGATAGTAAGAATACTTTTGTAACAGGGCATGGTATACCGATGAAAGGTTTAGAATTGGGCATTAGCTTTAAAAACAAAATAAGTTATATGTTGGGGGTTTACTTTTTACGTGAACCCATTTATAACAGAACCACACTATATAAAGGAACAACAAAGGAGGCGACCTATAATACACAGGTATATATTAATTATTGGAGTTTCATTGCAGAGTACAGTATCTATCGTAGTAGAAGATGGAATATTTATAT
>CAIVZR010000084.1 GCA_903910445.1 uncultured Bacteroidota bacterium | reverse complement strand
CTTTGATGGATGTTTATTTGAGTAGTATTGGCAATAGAACCAACGATGTGATGAAGGTTCTTACGGTGATTTCGGCTATATTTATTCCATTGACTTTTATTGCAGGGGTATATGGAATGAACTTCGATACCATGCCGGAGTTACATTCAGAAAATGGGTACTTTGTGATTATGGGATTTATGACCCTGGTTGGGCTTTTTGAAGTTGCTTATTTCAGAAAAAAGAAATGGTTATAAGCTGCCCTAAATACCGAAAGCTTCTTTGCTTATTCACTCCATAGCATTTTCATTTCTCTTAAATAAAGCGTTCCTATTTTACCTCTTCAAAGTCAATATATTCATCATCCGCAGCAGTATTTTTTTTGGAGGCTACTGGCTCAGGTTTCGCTGGGTTGGCATTGCCTGAAAAAGGATTTTGATCTTGTTGCATGGTATTAAAATCCTGGCCGTATTTTTTTAAAAATCTTTTAAGGAAAAACGGTAATAATCGTGGTAATAGAAAGCGAAGTATTATTTGCAGACTAAGAATTGTAATTAGGATCCAGAAGAGGATATTCATAGCTGCAAAGATAAGGCGTTTTTAATCAAATTATTTCTCAAAATCTAATCTATCACTATTGGAAAGGCTGGAGAATATTAATTCTCAATGTATTGATTTTCAAACATCTTATAATATCCGAAATACTTGACCGAAGCTCCACTTCGAGTTACGATTGCGGTATACACCTCAATTCCAGCAATTGCTATTATTAAAAGTTGGACTCTCAAATATAAGTTCCGCTGTTTAAAGAGCGAACTTGTATCCAATTTTAGACAAAAAGTCGTGTAAAATGACCTGATTAAAATTAAAAAGCACTTAAAACCCAATATGTAGTTTTTTTTATACACATACCCCACTGTTGATAGCCTTGATTTTATTGACTTTCATGACATTCTACTGATATAATTAAAATATTACAAAATTTCATATAACATATACTACATATGGCATTATTCTTGAAGAGGGTGGGCGACATGACTATTTTAATGAAAGATATTTTAATCAATTCAAAACTAATTCAATCGATTTTTGGCAAATTCCTAAGGAGTTTTTCTTCAATGAAAATCCAAATTTCGAAAATCAACAAATCTATTATGCCCCCTTTTAATAAATCAAACATGAACACTATTTTTACAAAATCGAGAGTATTATTTATAGCCATTTTAATATGGGGCTTTTCTAGCTTTGGGCAAACCACCTATACATGGAATGGGGCAAATAATGCCTCATGGGCTACTGCCGGAAATTGGACACCAAACAGAACAACTCCAGCAACAAATGATATTTTGCAGTTTAATGCAGGTAATACTCGTACAATTACTGCGGTTCCAACACAAACTGTTGGTAGTATCATACTGTCAAATAATACCATTATTACGCTTCAAGCAGTTACTCCTGCTAAAACATTAACTATCGGAAATGGAACAGGGGTAGATTTAGATATTGCATCGGGATCATCATTAACTATTAGTACTGCATTCATTACCACTACTCTTGCAGGAAGTGCAACTGCAACTATTGCAGGAACATTGAATATTGGGAATGGAAGTACCTTCAATACTGATGGAGCATCGGTTGTAACAACAGTGACAGGTTCTATTATTAACTCGGGAACTTTAACATGTGCAACTGCTTCAAAATTGCTTTTTAATGCAGGATCTACATATCAGCATAGCCAAAATGGTGGAACTCTACCCACCTCAACTTGGGCTACCACATCAACTTGTAATATTACCGGAATAACCACTACTGATCCAGCAGGAAACGGCCAAGCATTTGGTAATTTGATTTATAATAATACGGGGATGAGCGGGAACCGCAACTTGGCTGCATCTGGTTTATCAATCGCTGGTAACTTTCAAGTTTTAAGCTCTGGTACTGGTATTTTAAGAATGGGGCAAACTCCTCTTACAATTACAGGTAATTGTACTATTGGGGGTAATTTTAGAATAGGTTCAAATACAGCACGTACCTTGAATGTAAATGGAAATTTAACTCTGACTGGGGGGACGTTTGACTTAACAGACGGAAATCAAATAGGCACTTTAAATTTAGGTGGAGATTTTACATTAACCGCTGGAACTCTTACAGAATCAGGCACTTCAAGTGGTAGTGTTGTTTTCAATAAATCAGGTATTCAAGTATACACTTCTGGAAGTACAGTTTCAAATGTTGTTAATCTCACAGTGAATAGCGGCTCAACTTTACAAATGGCCGCTGCAGGAACAATAGTTGGAGGAGCTGGTAGTTTTACATTATCTTCAGGTGCAACACTAGGAATAAAATCAACTGTGGGAATAACAACAACCGGTGCTACCGGAAATATTCAAGTAACGGGAACAAGAACTTATTCAACAGGAGCTAGTTATATCTATAACGGTTCTGCAAACCAAGCGGTTGGAAACGGATTGACCCAAAATACCCCTTCAAATCTAACAATTACCAATCCAGGTTTTACTGTAAGTTTGGATGCAAATACTACTATTTCTGGAGCACTAACTATCAATGAAGGCTCAGTTCTTTCACTAACAACCTTCAATTTACTTGCGCCTACTGCTGTAAATATGGTTAGTGGTTCAAGTAGCAGTGCATCAATTACTAGTTCTACAGGTACCTTAACATTAGGAGGTGATATTACAGTTACTTATTCAGGTTCGGGAAGCAGCGGAGCCGTAATTTCAAGTATTGTAGCCTTAGGCGCAGCCAATAGAACTTTCAATATTGCTCAAGGTACATCAAATGACTTAAGTATCAATGGTGTGATTAGTGGTTCAACCAATATTAACAAGAGTGGAAGTGGACGTTTGCTCCTTGGAGGGACCAATATTTACACTGGAACAACTACTGTAAGCG
>CAIVZR010000083.1 GCA_903910445.1 uncultured Bacteroidota bacterium | reverse complement strand
TTTCGAATAACGTGCTGCATGTTTATTTCCTGCATATACCCAATCTTTATCATTGCCAGCCAGCTTGTATTGATATTCATTTTTTTCTGGTTGCGTAAACTCTAGCGCGGCAAAGTCAAATGCAAGTGTATTTGATGAAGGGCCTAATACAATGTCTTTTAGATAGGCAGGATTCCCATATTTTAACGCTTCTTCATCATTCACCATAAAACGTGTTAAAGCCACATTAGGTGTGTATTGATTATCTTGAATATGTAATGGGTTAAACACATTAAAACCATTGATTCCACCAAAATAAAACTCATTTGATCTACTCTTAAAGTAGGCTCCTGAATTAAATTCGTTTGATTGTAATCCGTCATTTATGTCGTAGTTACGGCATCTGTCGGTACGTGGGTCATATATGCTGATTCCCTTATTACTACTCACCCATAAACGACCTAATGAATCACAGAGTAAGCCATAAAGATGGGTATTCGCCAATCCTTGTTTTTCGTTAACGAAAGTGTAATTTTCGCTTTTCAGGTCATAACGAATTAAGCCTTTATCGCTCCCCATCCATAACAAATTGTTTTTTGTGTCTTCATATAATGAACGAACATTGATGCCGTTAATGATAGTTGACTTTTTCACAAAAACATTATTGGTATAAGAATATATTTTAACAAAGGCACCTTCGGTTGATGCGGCGAAAATTTTGCCATCTTTAGTTTGATAAAGTCTGCCTATAAAATTACCTAAAGTAATAGGTATCACTTTTATTTTTACAATTCGATGATTTTCGTAAACGGCTTCATATATTCCAAAAGCAGAAGAAACTAAGGTGGTATGTTCCTGAGTATTGATGATATCTAAAATTTTGTGATCTCCTGGGTTATTCACGCCCTCCCGGTCGGTGGGGATATAGGTTTTATGATATGTTTTTTCATCAATATAATATAGGCCTTCGGCGGTACCAATAAGTAACTTTCCTTCTAAATCGCGGGCCATGCATGCAATGGTATTGGCTTTATTGGAGGCATCCTTTAATACATCCAATTGATGCGCATTGAAATCCAGAATATTTATCCCCCCTTCGTGAGTGCCTACCCAGATACGATGTTGTGTGTCTTCAAAGAAACATTTGATGAAGTTAGCACTCAGCTTCCAATCCATTCTAGTGCTTTGATAGCAGGCAAATTTCGCTGGTTTTAAATCGGCTTTATTCAATCCAAATCCATCACTTGCTACCCATAAGTTTTCGGATCGATCGATAAATATCGACATGATAATATCGGATGCTAAGGAGGTGCCATCATTTTTGTTTTGTTGATATTGATGAGAAGTACGGCTCAATTTATCGTAGCATAAAAGTCCTAAGTTTAAAGTGCCAAGCCAAACTTTCCCTTTCTGCGTAATAACAGTATTCCATTTGGCTTCAGGGAATTGCTCAGTCAAATTGTTAGGAATAAGCACTAGTTTTTTTGTGTCGAACGATATGACCAAAGGGTTTGATGTCATCCATAAAATACCCTCTTCATCAATGGATAGGCTTGCAAGCAAGGGGCTTTTATTTATTGAAATAAAATATTCGTTGAGGTAATTAGAGAAGTGATGATTGTAAATATTGTAGCGGGAAATACCATGCATATTATTATACCAGATATTACCGTCTTTGTCCATGACGGCTTGTCTAAACAAGCTTTCCCCATCTTCCATCTTAATCGATTCAATCTCATCGGTATTTATATGGTATTGATAAAAGGTTCTATTTCGATCCCAACACCAGAGGTCTCCATCATTATCTATGCCTAATACATCAATCCATCGGTCGAAGTAGGAAGTATCACCACCAGGATAAAATTCCATGAATTGATCTTTGAGATGAACATATTTATTCAATCCATGACGGCTACTAACCCAGAGGTCACCTTGGGCGTCTTCCACAATCTTTTCTCCAATATAATTGCTTAGTGTAGAGGTATTCCCTTGGTTGCGATAAGATTTAATTTGGTAGCCATCATATTTATTTAATCCATCGGCGGTGCCAAACCACATGAATCCTTTGGAGTCTTGAAATATTGTATTGACGGTACTTTGTGATAGTCCTTCCGATACACCCAAGTGAGAAAATGATAAAGTTTGAGCAGATGAATCATTCAAGATAAAAAACAAAAGCAAACCCCAGATTGGATATAATTTTATTGTTAAATTTCGAATGAAATGGTAGCGTATTTTCAAGGCGGCTATTAATTCTTGTTTGTGTATTGAAAGGTCAAATATAATAATGGAAATGGGATTAAACGGCAGGAAAGCAGATTACACGGATTACACAGATGGGGCAGTTATGATATTACGGGAAGTTTTGCTGAATAGGCCTCCCGACTAAATACTAAATACTAAATACTCTCAATTAATCAATCACCATCACCCAAACACCGCCCACTGCCAATTCCCCAACAACATTCCTATATTTGCCAAAGATATGCGCAGAATAATACTACCATTACTATTTTTATTTATCGCTGAGTTGCTTATGGCACAAACCTTTCAACAACGTTTTACCAACGTGGGACGAATTGGTTTGATGATGAGTAATGTAGGCACCCTTGGACGGCCCAATGTTCAAAACAATACCTCTGGGCCTCCATCCATGGAATATCCAATCAATAGCGGAGTGGAGCATTTGTTCGAAAGTGGTTTGTGGATTGGAGCTCGTGTCAATGGTCAAACTTTGGTATCAACGGCGGCTACTGATAATCCTTCAGGTTACTCTACAGGTGGCTCAGGCTACGAATTTACCGCAGCTTCTCCCATCACCGAGAAATCAAAATTGCCTTCGAGTACGGTGTTTAGCGCCAACGCAATTTCTCATCAAGATTTCATCACGAACTTCACCGATAGAAATGTGGTAGTGCCCGGAACTACTATCCCCATTCAGGAGCATACCAATCCATTGGGAGCCGATGTACATCTGGAAACCTATACATGGAATTATAGTTTCGCCGATTATTTTGTGATTTGTAATTATACCATCACAAACAATAGCACCAACCGTTGGGATAGCGTATGGCTAGGCAACTGGAGCGATTTGGTAGTGCGAAATGTGAATGTAACTCAGGAATCGGGTACAGCATTTTATAATAAAGGTGGAGGCGGATTTCTATCTAACTATAGTTCGCTCTATGCTTACGAGGTTACTGGCGATGATATTTTATTTACCCAAAGTTATGGCGCATTGCAGTTTCTAGGAATAAAATGGAGAGGGAAGTTCTTTCATCCGAACAACGATACCACCTTCTCGAATCAAGGACTGCCTTCCCCTAAAGTGAATGCTAATTTCTGGGATTATAAAAGTGCAACCTCTCAATTCCCTTATCCATCTGATGACCCAAGCCGCTACTATAAGATGGCGAATGGGTTGGATTTTGCAAGCAGTTTGGTAAGCAACGAATTAAAAAACCCTTCTAACAAAACTCAATTGCTTAGTGCAGGACCTGTAGTAAGCATCATGCCAGGGGAGAGTATCACTTATGTATGTGCATTTGTATGCGCAAAGCAAATTGGTGGGCCACTCGATAATGCCACTACTCGCAAAGAATTGAATGATCATCTGTCATGGGCAAAACGTACTTATTTAGGAGAAGATATTAATGAGAATGGTAAACTGGATGGGGGTGAAGATTTGAACGCGAATGGTTTGTTAGATAATTATATTTTGCCTGAACCTCCCGCCACGCCGAAAGTTAAGGTAATCACCAACGATCGCAGCGTTGATGTTTACTGGGATGGAGCCGCACAAGAAAGTGTAGATGCCATCAGTAAGAAAAAAGATTTTGAAGGATATCGTATTTACAGAACCAATACAGGGGATGATAAAAAGGGCAACCTGATTGAGAACTTGAAAGTTTTGGAACAATGGGATTCGAGCGGGAATCAAATTGGATTTAATAATGGATTCGGTGCCATTAAATTAGCACAACCCATGCAGTTTGAAGGCGACACAACACATTACGATTATCATTACCACCTTGATCAAATGCTTAATGGATGGCAATATATGATTGTTGTAACTTCGTTTGATAAGGGTGATGATGTACTTGGAATTCCTTCGCTCGAATCGTCGTTTACAGAAAATGCCCAACAAATATTTCCGGGTACTGCCGCCAATGCTTTCGATAATACAGATGAAAAGGAAATTGGTGTTTATCCCAATCCTTATTCAATTAATGCGGCATGGGATGGAACCACCTCACGTACCCGCAAACTCTATTTCAATAACCTCCCTAGTCGCGCCGAGATTACGGTATATACTGCTGCAGGCGATATTGTAACAGTATTAAATCACGATGCTTCAAGTGGTTCTGTGGGCAACGATATTGGATGGTATAAGAATTTCAGTACCGATAAAAATGTAGTCTTCCCTGAAGGTGAGCATGCATGGGATTTACTCAGTGAGAATAAAACAGGTATCACCCAAGGCTTGTATCTATTTGCAGTAAAGGATTTAAAAACGGGAGAAATTCGGAGAGGTGCCTTCGCAGTAGTGAAATAAATTATTTCGCAGGATTGGCTTTGTTCTTATGTGCTTCCCAAGTAGCATACCATGCATCCGATTCCAGGTCGTTTTCGTAGATATAGGCAGCAATAATTTTCAAATCTTCTTCCTTAAACATTTGCTTTGGCATCATACCAAAATTGCGCACAGCGCCGGGCATAATCGACATGGAGTCGTTAGGATTCATGGCCCAAGAAACAATTTTATTTACAAAATCTTCTTTGCTTATAAGGCTGTCGTAGTAATGATTTCGAACCATAAACATAGGTGGTGCCAATCGCTTGTCGATATTCATATCAGGGTTATGACAACTAAAGCAAGTATTCTGCATCAAAGTCAATGCCTTCTCATCAGCATAGGCTTTAGTATGGTCGGAAGGCTTGTATTTATTGGCATTTGATGAACAGGCAATGGCGAATACCACCCAACTCAATACGATGAATAATTTAGATTTTTGCATGATTTAATTTTTTACTAATCAATGCAAAATTAGACCATGCTTTTTGATGTTTGTGTAATAAAGCTTACATAATTAAGATGATTTTGGTCAGGTATAAAATCATATAATCAAAAAGGCTTGCAGAACTAAATCAACTTACGCAACCCCATCATAATACCTATGTGCATGCCTTCATGATAATTATTAAAGGCAATGGCATCACTCACCGAAGCCAAATTAAATCCAGTGCTGGTATTAATTTCTTTATAAGTGGTGAATGCTCCATTCATATAGTCTTTCTTGGTTTCATTCATCAATAGCGTTAAATGGCCTTTGATTAAATCAGCCATCTCTTGCGTATCGTCGCCAGTGGGTTTGGAGCCAGTTTTGAATCGGGCAAAAAGTTCGTCGGAAATATTCATTGGCAAACCTGAAGCGCGGTAAATAAGTCCTTGTTGTACTACCATGATATGCCCCAAATTCCAGATTAGATTATTATTAAATCCTTTCGGAATGGTATTGAGTTGTTCGAGATTAAACTTGTCGAAATAGCCAAGTAAAATATTTCTGTTGACTGTCCAGACTTTAAAAGATGATTCCATGATTGCAATTAATTTTTTTTGCAAGATAAGGAATCCATAGGGTTTTAAACGGTGGTAAGCAACTATCAAATCGAAGCTTAAGAGTGAAAAGTATTTCGAAATTTAATCTAGAATAAAACTACTCAACTGCAAAGCAGTTGAATAACAATAGCCATAGGTGAAACCTGTGGTTTGAGATTATTCCCCAGAAAGAACCCTGCAAGGGTTCAACATTTTAGTTCAACCCCGTTGGGGTTGTGGATACACCCCATCACATTCCATAGGTTTCACCTATGGCTATTATTGTTGAACTACTCCGTAGTAAATTCAATTCTCATTGGATTAGTTTCAACGATACTTGACTTTTTATTCAACATTTCACATGCGGAGGGGTTGAGAATAGATTCCTAGAATAACCTTTGATTTCACGTCTTAGTATTTTAATGTAATAATTCGCTAAATTCAATTTTCAATTTAATATTTCCGTTGCATCAGGTATCCAATACTAATACTGATGATTGGAATGTAAATATATCCTAGTCCAATGGAAAGGAAATATTCTCCAAAACTTACCTTCATCATTGGTATAAGAATAATGGCATCGAAGAGAATATTGATAACAAACCAGGTTAGTCCAACCAGTATGCTTTGTAAGAAATAATCGTTATTCAGTTTCTTGAAATAAAGCACCAGGAGTATGCATCCTGAGAGCACACCACTCACAATCATTAAG
>CAIVZR010000082.1 GCA_903910445.1 uncultured Bacteroidota bacterium | reverse complement strand
ATCAATGGTATGCCGGTAATACAAGGTAGTCCCAAATGATTGGGCTTTCACCGTTTTATAATAGCTAAACTCAAAGGAGTTAATATTTTCGGGCTTGAGCTGAGGATTACCTACTTGGAAATTATATACGTCTTCGTAATTCTTTATTGGCAATAGCTGTCGGGCATCGGGGCGATTTACCCTGCGAGAATAGGAAACCTGAAAATCGTTGGTCTTTTTATAGGTGTATTTTGCCAATGCACTTGGATAAATTCCAGGGTATTGAAAATTAAACAAGGTATTGGTGAGCAACGATTTTCCCGAAATCAATGCCCATTCACCACGCAATCCTGCTTGTACAGTAACACTTTTAATGATACCAGTATATTGTACATAACCGGCATGAATATGCTCTTCGTAATTATAATGTTGCGTGAAGAGCGTATCATTTTCAAAAATGTTTTTTAAAGGATTATAATTCGATGCATCGAAATTATTTTGAATCATACGGTTCACCGTTTTTAATCCCGTTTCAATTTTCTGATTATCACTCAATGGAATGCTATAATCGGCCTGGGCCGTGAATACATTGAAATTGGTATAGGTTTTATTTTGTTGTGTGAGTAATAAAAGCCCGTAGGAATTGGTTACAATATCCTTCTCATAATTGGTATAACCTGCATTGCTATTTCTTATATTGGTGCTCAACGTAGCTGAGGTAGTAAACTCTCTTTTAAGTTTTAAAATACGTTTGTAATCCAACGCATAATCAACAGAAATATTCTTATCAGTAGAATTCGTTTCTCTATATGTTTTGGCAGCTGTTTCGCTCAGTGCATTCAAAAAAATATAGTCGATAGTTCCCACACCCGTTTCATTGCGGCTGTTCAAGGTAGTACTAAAACCGAGGGTATTGGAATTATTTAGATACCAATCGAACCCCGCCTTAGCAACATGTGAAACCGATTTGTTTAAGTTGTCGCTGATATTATTATTGTAAAAAATGGTATCAATGCCTCCATTACGATATTGATTTCTTCTCTCACTATGCCCTTCGCCAAATCGAGCCTCACTGCGAAAATTATAGTTGGCATATAGGTTGAACTTTTTCACCCTGTAGTTAATTCCCAATCCTGCATTGGATTTATCATGGGTGCCCATACCCAAAGTGATATTGGTATTGAACCCTTGCATCTTATCTTTCTTCGTAATAATATTGATAATGCCTGCCATACCATCAGCATCATATTTAGCGCCTGGGTTGGTAATGATTTCAATCCGATCGATGCTGCCTGCAGGTAATTGCTGTAAGATGGCCGCTCTGCTGCTTCCAGTAATTCCCGAGGGCTTCCCATCAATCAATACGATAACATTGGCATTGCCTCTCAAGCTCACGTTGCCATCTATATCCACTGTTACGCCGGGTACATTTTGCAATACTTCGGTGGCAGTTCCTCCGCTATTAATCAAACTTTTGCCAACATCAATAACACGCTTATCAATGGTGTTAAGGAGTACCTGTTTCTCGCCACTTACTTCCACTTCAGATATATTTAAAGAGTTGGCACTTAACCTGATTTCATCGAAAGCAATCTCTGGATTTCTTGGAAGAATCATAAATGTTTTGCCCTTGTGTTTTTTATATCCCACTGTAGTAACAACCAGCATGTATCGTCCCATAGGTAAGTTCTCCATCACAAATTCACCATTCTCATTACTCACCACACCATTTACCACATTGCTATCTATCACACGCAAGAGCACAACAGATGCATAGTCTATGGCCTTTCGGCTCGAAGAATCAATTATTGTTCCAGTGACTTTGCCCACTTTTGGCATTTTATTCAATATCGCAGTATCCATCATCCCCCCCCCATTGTTTTGTGCCCAAATAGATATGACGCACAAATTCAAAACAACTCCTATTAAATTTCTCATTAGGCCGCAAATTTAAGCAATCGTCCTATAATGATTTATGCTTAGTGTGTATTTGGCACATTTTAACAACCCCCAAAAAGGGGTATATTTGTGGCAGAGAATACCCATATGAGAATTTCATTCCTGTTTATTTTTCAATTTATTGTATTGTTTAGCTATGCTCAATACGATTCACTCGTAACACATATCACTATTGGGAAGCGGGAGAATGTGATTTTTTCACGTGCCATTTCTGCAGAGCATCTGGGCAAAATCCGATTGAGTTATGCACCCATTTGGTATAGCACCAATTTGCAAAGCAAGTATCGGTTGATTGGATTCAAAGGGCAACGGCTTACACCCTATTTAAATTCGGTGCCAAGTGCAGCCATT
>CAIVZR010000081.1 GCA_903910445.1 uncultured Bacteroidota bacterium | reverse complement strand
CGCCCAAAAAACCCTTCTGTATACCGATGCCCTCAAAATATATCACGATGCGGATGAGCTATTTAGTAAGGAGAAATATGGTTCGGCTGATGAACTTTTTACAGAAGTAGCCACCCAAACAACCGATATTGTTTTAAAAACAGATGCCTTATTTTATCAAGCATTATGTGCCTTGGAACTCGATCGTGCAGATGCACCGCAACTATTAAAGCATTTTGAAGAAACTTATCCCGAAAGTCCGAAGATAGGATTGGCAGCATTTTATCAAGCACGGTACTATTTCAAGAGTAAGGATATGAAAAAAACCTTACAGTATATTGGCACCACTGATGTTGACCAACTAACTGAAGAGCAACGACTGGAGTTTAAATTTATGGGAGGGTATGCCAATTTTCAATTGAAAGATTATAATAAAGCCAAGCCTTATTTTCAGCAGCTCAGCAATACCAAGAACAAGTACAATGCACCCGCCAACTACTATTTAGGCTATATCAATTTTAAAGAAAAGAAATATGATGCTGCCCTAAAGTACTTTATTCCATTGCATAATAACAAACAATTTGCAGCCAGTGTGCCAGTATTCATCGCTCAAATTTATTATACTCAGGAAAAATATCGCGATGTAATTAAATACGCCGATACCATTACCAACGATAAAGTACAACGGGAAATACTTCCCTATGTTGGAAAATCATATTACCAATTAGGCGATTATGCAAAGGCACAGCCATTACTCGAACAACATCATGCAAGTGGCATAGAACTCATTGATGAGGATCATTACGAATTGGGGTATACCTATTTCAAAAATAAGGAATATGAAAAAGCCTATCCGGAATTGAGTAAGGTGAGCAGCGGCAATACAGAGATGGCGCAAACGGTGAACTATATTCTAGCGAATTGCTTTTTGGCGTTAAACAAAAAAGAAAGTGCCCGAATTGCTTTTATGAATGCATCGAAAACTGATTTCGATTTAAAAGTAAAAGAGAAATCATTGTTTAATTATGCCAAGCTATCTTATGAAACTTCTTATCAGAACGATGCGGTGAAGGCATTACAACAATTCATTAACGACTATCCGAATAGCGAAAATAATGATGAGGCAAAGGGTTTGTTGAGTCAGCTTTTCCTCACTACAAAAAACTATAAGGAAGCCATTGATTTGATTGAAAGTATCAAAACAAAGAATCTTGCACTCAAACAAGCTTATCAGAAACTCACCTTTTATCGTGCACAGGAATTATTTGCTGATAAAAACTATTCAGATGCCTTGGTATATTTCCGTAAGTCGTTGAACTATGACTACGACAAAACAATCAAAGCATATTGTTATTACTACTTAGCGGAAATCGATTATAAAAATGGTAAATATGATGATGCCATTGCCAATATAAAAAGGTTCCAAGCCATTGGGGAAGCGCAACGCACGGTATTTGGCAATAACTCTTACTATAATTTAGCATATTGCTATTTCCAAAAGAAAGATTATGAAACTGCCGCTAGTAAGTTTAAGCAATATCTTCAAATTGATAACTATTACGATAAAACTCCCGAGATATATTTAGATGCTCATATGCGTAGTGCCGATTGTAATTTCATTCAGCGCGAATACAATGAAGCCATCGACCATTATGATTATGTAATTTCAAAACAATCGACTTCGGCCGATTATGCCTTGTTTCAAAAAGGAATTATTTTAGGTTTACAGAATAAGTTAGAAGAGAAAATCAATACGATGAAGCGCATCGCGAAGGAATATCCTCGCAGCGATTTGAATGACGATGCAATCTTCGAAATAGCTGATACCCGCAACCAGCAAGGGCAATTTGAGAATGCTATCAAAGCGTATGAGTTCTTGATAGACAATTTCAAAAACAGTCCGCTAATCTCCAAATCACATTTAAATTTGGCCAACGCCTACCATAATATCAATAATAATACGGAGGCATTGAATGAATATAAGATTGTAGTAGAGAAATATCCGGGATCGGATTATGCTAAAGAAGCTTTAAGTGGTATCGAAGATATTTATATTAGAAATGGAGAAGGAGAAGAATGGATTAAATATATGAAATCGTTGAATGGTGGCGATTTCAGCACTGCACAAGAAGATTCTATTGTATACGAAGCAGCAATAAACCGCTTGAAGAAAAATGATTGCAAAGTGAGCATGAACGATTTTGATAACTATATCACGAAGTTTCCAAATGGGGTATTCATTGTAAAGGCAAATTACTATTTGGCCGATTGTGCATTTAAAGAGAAGGTGTACGATAAAGCATTGAGATCATATGAGTTTTTAATGACCACCAACCGAGCTGATTATCAAGAAAGGAGTTATCGCAATGCCGCTTATATCAGCTTCAACGATAAGAATTATGATAAGGCATATCAATATTATACTGAACTGGAGAAATTTGCCAATAGCACAGAAAACCGGGTGATTAGCTATTTGGGTCAAATGCGTTGCGCCAATATTTTAGGCAAGAAACAAGAAACCCTCGACGCTTGTAAGAAAGTGCTTAACTACGATAAAGCAGCAAACGAGAATAAAACAGAAGCCCATTTATATCAAGGCCGAATTTATTTAAGTACCAACGAATTGAGCAAAGCTTTGTCCGAATTTGTGAGTGTTGCAAAAGCTTCAAAAACCATCATTGGCGCTGAAGCGAAATATAGTGTGGCCTATATTCATTATATGAATAAGGACTATAAAGAATGTAAGAAAGCTGTTACTGAAATGAGCGACCAATATGCTTCTTATGATTATTGGATTGAAAAATCGTTTATCGTACTAGGTGATAGCTATGTTGCGCAAGGCGATTTCTTCCAAGCACGAGCAACCTATCAAAGTGTGGCTGATAATACCGAGGATGCAAACATGAAAGAAATTGCTTCTCAAAAAGTTAAAGAATTAGAAGGTAAATAAAATAAAGAATCATGTTATCAATCAAAAAAATATATAAATCACTCTTGCTCCTCGTTTTAACGGTGAGTATGACGATGAAATTAAATGCACAAGAGGATACTCTTGGTAGAAATATTTCTACTACAATTCAGGATGTGTATACCTTTAAAGTAGGTGATGCTAAGAAGATCGATTACAACCCGCAAATTGATCCACCGAAACTCAATCCGCCAACACTCACCTATAATATTGAAGGTAAGGAGTATAAAACCAAACCCGAAATTGTTCCTTCAAAACCACAGAACTATAATAATAAGGACAATGAAAGGATGTATGGCAACTATACCAAGATTGGATATGGAATGTATAATATGCCCCTCTTTGAAACCTATTTTCATAATACCCGCTCAAAGAATTATGATTATGGCATTCGCTACCATTTCTTAAGTGGTGAATATTTAAAAGCCAACCAGGTATTTAGTGATAATGAAGCGAAAGGACATTTTACTTACAACCTCAATTCGTTGAGCAAGTTGAATGTGCATGCAGCTTATGAACGCAATCGAATCAACTGGTATGGTTACAAGCCCGATAGTGCTACCTTTGATGGTGATAGCATCAAAAATATTTACAATAATTTCAGTGGTGGTGCTTCATATCAACATAAAGGAAAAACTAAAGATGACTTTTCGTACAGTGGTGGACTGGATTACTATTATATGAAGGATCATTATAGAAATACAGAAAACTATTTCAATATCAAAGGCGATGTAAGTAAGATGGTGCATCAACATATATTAACTGTGCCATTGAATATTACCAGCACTTCATTTACAAGCGACACGCTCTATCGTCGATTGTTTGTAGATGTGAACCCACGCTATTTACTCGACTATGGTAAGCTTTCACTCAATGTTGGTTTCAATAGCACCCTCTTTAACGATTCATTGAAAGGAAAATTATACTGGTATCCTTATGCCGATTTCAAGGTGAAGATTATCGAAAATAAATTGAATGCCCATTTAGGAATTGATGGAGGTGTAACTCAAAATACTTATGCATCACTCGTAAAACAAAACCCATTTTTAGATACTGTATTACAATTACAGCATAGTAATACCAAGGTTAAAGTATTGGGTGGTATTTGGGGAAGTATCAATAGTCATATTGCCTTTGGCCTGGATGCCGATTTTGGAAACTATTTGAATATGCCATTTTACTTATGTGATACTACGGCATTACATAAATACAAAGTTGTATATGATAATGTAGATATATTTAATGTAAAGGCCACAGTGCAATTGCAATGGTCGGGCAATTTCAAAACCACTGCCGAATTCTCATATCATAATTATCAGCTTGGCGATCAATTATATGCCTGGAACATGCCTGCAATGGATGCAAAACTCAATATGCAGTATAATTATGATAATAAATTTAGTGCCAGAGTTACTGCTTACTATATCGGTGAGCGATTCGGAAAAAATATAGAGTTCAAGGACTCAACTAAGTTTTCTATGAATAGCCCATCGGTAACCTTACCAGCCATTATTGATGCGAATTTATTATTAGAATATCGGTATAATAAAATGATATCGGTGTTTGTAAATGGAAGTAACCTTACCAACCAGGCTTACCGCCGCTGGTTGAACTACCCTGGATACAAATTATCAGTATTGGGAGGTGTGGCCTTCACTTTCTAAAAAGTAGCCTATTATTCCTCAAGCTATTTGTGCCCGAATCTTATCCGCAATGATTTGCATTTCTTCGGGTGCAATCTTCATCTTTGGATTGGCAAAATTCATATCACCTACATGCTCCATTGGAATTAAATGGATGTGTGTATGAGGTACTTCTAATCCAATAACCGCTACGCCGATGCGCTTACATGGAATTACTTTACGAATGCCTTTCGCTACCTTCTTTGCAAACACCATGAGTCCTGATAGTTGCGTATCGTCGAGGTCGAATATATAATCGTTTTCTAATTTGGGAATCACCAATGCATGCCCTGGTTTAAGTGGAAATACATCCAAGAAAGCCAAATAATTTTCGTCCTCTGCAATTTTATAGGCAGGGATTTCTCCGTTTACTATTTTCGAAAAAATGGTTGACATAAGCAATGCAATTTGTGCATCACAATATTAAACCTTTTTAAAGAGAAGTCAAATACGGGAAATCAATAATTAAAGGAGAAAAGGATGAATCAACTTCTTATTTCAAGTCGGCAAGCACCTTAGTATCAGTTTCCTTATACAGGCTGGTATAGGTTTCGTTCGCTTTTATTTGATAGTAATCGTTTTTATATTTCATATAAACGATACTTTTCAATTCCTGGAAGCTTGTTAGTGATGGATCGAAATTTCCATAGATAACAAGTAGTCCGTGGGCATATTTATAACCCGAATAGTTGATTGGTGATTGCCAAAATTGCACCTCGAGTTTCAATCGGTCGCCAGTGGTAACTACCGTATATAAATCGGTGGCATTGGTTTGATACTGTTTGGGCTTAGCAATATAAATTTTACGCGGAATGTCGAGGAAGGTATCAAGATGCATCTTATCACTTTCAACTTTTACATCGTCGGGGTTGGAGGCCATACTACCATTACTATTATTATCTACACTTCCGGCGGTACGATTATCCAGTTGATCTTTATTATCATCTAAGGCAACAATATCTTGTTCCGTAGCTTTTCCCTTTTGTGGTGTATTAACTGATGGTTCTGAACTCACATTGGATGCGGTGCTGCTCCTAGTTTGAGCCGTATCGGAGGGTACTGTGCTTACTAGGGTCTCCTTCTTCACTTCTGGTGATTCTTTTTGAGCCAATGTATTTTGTTCTGCAAGCTTTTGATAAATCACAAAATAACTGATCACACAGAGTACTACAGAGGCAGCCGCAGCTGAATAGAATGTAGGGGTACGAAAGAATGGGGTGGATTTAACCTTTACATTTTTAGAGATGTAGGTTTTTAGTTCAGCTTTGCGATTTTCGGTGATGGCCGTAACCATCAATTGATGAATCTCGTAATCGGCCTTGAACGCGTCGTCGGTACGCAACCTTTTCTCAACCATCTCTTGCTCATCGGCAGAGAGGGTTCCATTTAGGTAGGCATCGAGCAGCTCAAAATTATTGGTTTCCATGTAACAGTTTATAAATCGTGTTTACCAAATCGTTGTTTTATAATTTCTTGCAAGCGTTTCAGGCATTGATATTTTTTGGCTTTTACGGTATCGGCATTATTAAATCCCAGCAAGTCGCCAATTTGTGTCATATTATAGCCATCAAAATAATAATACGACAGCAATTGTTTACAGGTCTCTCCTACTTCATCCATACACTTGAGCAATACCTTCTTATCAAATTCTGATGCCCCCTGATTCACTGGATTCAAATGGTCATATTCATCATCACGGATATTTACTACCCGTTGTTTCTTCTTCAACGTCTTTAACCAAAGGTTCTTTACGATAGCGTAGATATAGGTGTTCAATGCTGATGACAATTGAAACTCAGGCTTGGCTGAATTTTGCCATACAATGATGACGGCTTCCTGTAATACATCATCCACATCCTCAATAGAACCATTATTCTGCAAAACGTACTTCTTAATGCTCGAATAATTCTCTTCAAACAAATAAATTAATATCTGTTGATTCCCTGCACGAATTTCTTGCAGTATTTCCGAATCACTATAATGTCGTTTACGAGCCATTTATATCTTCACGCAAAGAAAGGTAAATTGAAGTTGTAAAAAAGAAATCTTACTCATGATTGTAACTATTGGGGGTTCTTCACGTATTATCTTTGTTATGGTGGCAAAAATAAACTACTTAACAACTTTTTAGAAGCAATTTTATCACAATTGACCTAATTTCGCTTTCAAATATTATGATTTTATTTCTACTATAAATTTATTTATTATCTAATTAATTTCATTTTAAACCATTTCAAAATATGAAAAAGTATCTTTTATTTTTCGGAGTAGCCATGCTAGGAGGGCTTTCTGCCTTAGGTATCGCAAGTGTATTTAACAAAAATCAACCCACTGAATTCGGAGCCAAACAAGATTTTCAATTTACCAGCAACACGGGTGATATGCCACAGGCGAATTTCATCAACGCGGCTCAAATAGTGACTCCGGCTGTTGTTCACGTAAAAGTAACCGGAAGTAATGAGTCGGCTGCAGGTGATGGCGAAAACTCAGAGCAATTCGATCCATTAGAGTTTTTCAAGAAACATGGTTTTAATCTGCCTCAAGAAGGGCAAATGAAAGCTGGCTCCGGTGTGATTTTGAGTGAAGATGGCTATATTGTAACCAATAACCATGTGATTGATGGTGGTGGAAGTATTGAAGTAGTTTTAAATAATAAGAAAAGCTATAAAGGAACCATTATTGGCACCGATCCCAATTTTGATATTGCCTTAATAAAAATCGACGCCAAGGAAAAACTTCCTTTTGTGAGCTATGGCAATAGTGATGAAATCAAAGTGGGTGAATGGGTATTGGCTGTTGGCAATCCATTTAACCTTACCTCCACCGTAACGGCAGGTATTGTGAGTGCCAAAGCCCGAAATATTCGTTTAATCAATGGCTCTTCACCTGTGGAGGCATTCATTCAAACAGACGCTGCAGTGAACCCTGGTAATAGTGGTGGGGCCTTGGTAAACACCCGTGGAGAGTTGGTTGGTATTAATACTGCCATTGCCTCTCAAACAGGAAATTATGAAGGCTATTCATTTGCAGTGCCTGTGAATATTGTGAAGAAAGTGGTCGACGATTTACATAAATACGGAAAAGTACAACGTGGCTATTTAGGAATTCAAATAAGTGAGGTGGATTCAAAGAAGGCCGAGGAAAACGATTTGAAAGAGGTGAAAGGGGTATTCGTAGAAAAATCGAATGAAGGAAGCGCCGCTATGGATGCCGGATTGAAGAAAGGCGATGTGATTTTAAAAGTGGATAATATTGAAATCAATTCTGTGTCAGAATTACAAGAGCAAATTAGCCGTCGTAAGCCAGGAGATAAAGTAGTAATTACCTACCTACGCGATAATGTGATTAAAACTACTGATGTGATTTTGAAGAATGAAGCTGGAAATACAAAAATCACGGAGAGTGCCTCAGTAGAAACAGGACGTGCCTTAGGTGCAGAATTTGCAAGCATGGATAAAAATTCATTACAGAAATACGAGTTAAAAAATGGTGTAAAGGTAACGAAGGTGGGTCCAGGTAAATTCAAGAATGCTGGCATCCCCGAAGGGTTCATCATCACCAAAGTTGACAAGAACGACGTGAGTTCGGTGAGTGAAGTAACGGCTGCCATCGTTAATAAGAAAGGTGGCGTATTGGTTGAAGGAATTAATCCTGATGGAACCAAAGGATATTACGCACTTGGAATTGAATAATTAAAAATCTCTATCAATAAAAAAGGCTGCCTATACGAGGCGGCCTTTTTTATTTAATATATTATTGGATTAGTATACTCCTGTGTAATTAAATGGAGAAATAGCTTTTAATTCCGCTTTTACAGTATCATTTACATTTAATGTTTCAATAAACTCATGCAAAGATTCTTTGTTGATCACGTGCCCACGAGTGAGTTGTTTCAATGCCTCGTAAGGATGCGGGTAATTTTCTCTGCGTAAGATTGTTTGAATGGCTTCAGCACATACCGCCCAATTTTCATTCAAATCGGCCTCCAGTTGTTTTTCATTCAATACCAATTTATCCAATCCTTTCACCATAGAATTAAATGCGATTAATGTATGCGCCATGGGTACACCAAAATTACGCAACACCGTACTATCGGTAAGGTCGCGCTGCAAGCGCGATACAGGAAGTTTCGAAGAGAAGAAATGGAACATGGCATTGGCAACACCCAGATTACCTTCGGCATTTTCAAAGTCAATTGGATTCACCTTATGTGGCATGGCACTGCTGCCTACCTCTCCTTCTTTTGTTTTTTGTTTGAAGTAATCGATACTGATATAATGCCACATATCTCTGCACAAATCGATACAAATGGTATTGATACGTTGCATCGCGTCGCAAAGTGCTGCGAGGTTATCATAGTTCTCAATCTGGGTAGTGTATTGAGTGCGCTGTAATCCGAATACCGAAATAAAATGATTGGCAAACTGAACCCATTCAATATCAGGATAGGCTACCTTATGTGCATTGAAATTGCCCGTGGCGCCACCAAATTTAGCACTGTATGGAATCACTTCCAATTGATACATCTGTTGCAAAATACGCTCGGCAAATACTTTTATTTCTTTACCCAATCGGGTGGGTGAAGCCGATTGTCCATGGGTACGAGCCAACATCGATATATCTTTCCACTTCTCAGACATGGAATCGAGTTTTTGCTTTACCGTATTGAGCAGCGGCATGTATATTTCAAGGGTTGCCTCCTTAATACTTAGTGGAATGGCGGTATTATTGATGTCTTGAGAAGTCAATCCAAAATGAATAAACTCAACATGTTCGCCCAAACCAGCAGCTATAAATTTCTCACGTAAGAAATACTCAATCGCTTTTACATCATGATTGGTAGTAGCTTCAATTTCTTTTACACGCTTGGCATCCTCAATATTGAAATTATTTCTAATGGCAACCAGTTTGGTAACCATATCTTTAAAATCGATATCCTGAAGTTGAGGCAATGGCAACTCACATAGCGCGATAAAATATTCTATTTCAACAATCACACGATATTTCATCAGTGCAAATTCGCTGAAATAATTCTGAAGGCTTTGGGTTTGCTTGCGGTAACGTCCATCAACTGGAGATACCGCCGTTAAGGCATTAAGATCCATAGTAGGCGCAAATATAGTAAAACGTAGATAGTGACTAAAATTTTTGAAAACTAGCTGTTTAGCTTCTTTGATAGATGATGGTACCGTATTTATAAACGGTCATCAAATGATCGGAAACAATAATCTTTTCTAAATCAAAACCATACAATCGAATCCCTTGAATAATAAAAGTAGTTTCATCAGCGGTGCGTATCACTTCTATACTTGCATCGTGCTTAATAAGTAAGGGGAATTTCACTTTCACGCCTTTCAAAGTGGGGCTCAAAGTTAGCCATTGGCTTTCTTGGTTCAAGGTTTTAAACCAGAACTTACCATCATAGTAAGTTATCATTTGGATATTATTATTGAGAAAATACTGAATGATGCCTTTATCACCAGTAGGGTTTTTGATGACTTTAGACATCTCTGAACCCAGGATGAAATCGCCGTTTTGGCTGAATAAATCCAAGACACAATTCACTTTCTCCCGTTTATTACTATCGCTACTGAAATCGATTTTATCAATTCCTATAGAGAAATTCGCAAACAGCAAAAAGATAAATACGTATCCAAATAACCTTTTCATCAGTACAAAATTAAAAGACGGGTTCACAAATAAAACTTTATTTTCTAAAATTACAAATTCTATACCCATTATTTCTGAATTTTTTGTGGTAATTCGCCCTATGAATCATTTATTTCGCAGCCTAGTTTTGACTTGTTTGACTTTGATGATTGTTATCATTTCTAGAGCCCAGGACCTTAAACTGACCCCTTCCAACCTAAATTTCCCACTTCCGGTATATACCACAAGCCTCGATAGTATAAACTTTACAGTTTATAATAACGGTTGTGGCTATCTCAATATTCAATATTTATATTGCACCGAAAGCGCATTTAAGCTTGCCGACAGCACCGGTTTCTCCTTAGGACCTTCGGTTTCAAGAAGTCTCAAAGTATATTTTACACCAAAGCACAATATTCAATATGGCAGTGAAATTGTCTTACATACCTCCTCAGGTGATTTTACTTTGCCAATTAAGGGTGCAGGACGCTTTATTGAGAGTTACTATGATAGCACCTTTAATAAATTCGATGAAAGCCTCAAATCAACCCTCAATACGATATTAGCAACCAACTATATAAGTTATAGCTATGCAGCAGCACGTGATAAAATGTTTATGGAGTTCGACAATAAAAAAACAAACGGACAGGGCGCCACACAAAACACCTTGGAATGTATTTATACAGGTCGCATGGCAGTAGGCTATACCAGCCGTACCGATTGCCAAACCAATAATAGCTTTAATACCGAGCATACCTGGCCACAGAGTTTATTTAGCTCGTCAGCTCCCATGGTTAGCGACCTCTATCACCTCTTCCCTACCGATGATGCTGCCAACAATTATCGAGGCAACAATCCTTTTGGAATGGTGGCGAGTCCAGCATGGTCGGTTGGAGGTTCTAAAGGAATCTCTACCCTATTCGAACCCCGCGATGCACAAAAAGGTCGTACAGCGCGTGCGATGTTATACTTCGCCATACGATATAATAATCCATCTTATGGATTGGTTACCTTCTTCGGACCACAAGAAGCCATACTTCGT
>CAIVZR010000080.1 GCA_903910445.1 uncultured Bacteroidota bacterium | reverse complement strand
TGGCCCTTTCCATTATTACTGGAAATACCATCACCGAATGCCTGAGATTATTAGGTATAAAAGCGCCAAGAAAAATGTAACTTTTCGGGCGATACTTCGTTACATACCTGAAACAAGCATGATTAAAAAATTTCTCTTCTTCTTTTTATTGCTTTCCTCGGGATATTTTGTGCAAGCTCAATATTTTATGATTACTGGTAAGGTAACCAATGCTTCTATTGAGCCACTTGCTGCAGTGAATATTAAAATCCAGGGTGGCATCAATGGTACTTCTACCGATGCCAATGGAAATTATGCCCTCAAAGTAGAGAAAGGTAATTATGAAGTAGTGTTCACGCACCTGGGTTATAAAACCATCAAGAAAAACATTACGGTATTGCACGACGTCACACTGAACGCCATTTTGGAAGAGGATGCCACTTCCTTGCAAGAAGTTGAGCTCACCACCAAACGCACCGATCGCTCCCGGGAAATAATTAAAGAAGTGATTGCGAATAAGGAAAAATATGTGGCCATTTCCTACTCCTGCGAAATGTATATCAAAGCAATGCAAGAACCTCAGGAAGCGAAGTTCAAGCATAAAAAGGACAGTGTAGAAAAGGCACAGAAAAAATTCATCAAAGATTCATTGCAAAAAGTAGAGGAGATGGATTCAACCACCAAGGCGTATCGCAAAAAAAGAGAACGCGATTCCCTAGAGCATATTGCCCTCACCGATACAAGCAGCAAGGAATACAAGAAACGAATTGCCGCAATTAAACCAGCTGATCCTATGAAGGGAATTGCTCTTAACTTAGCAGAGGTCATCATTCAGAAAAACTACGAATACCCCGATAGGATTAAGGAAGTAAGAACCGCGGTAAAGCAGAAAGGGGATGAAACAAGTTTGTTTTATTTGACCGCTACCGAAGGAGAATTTAATTTTTATCAGAACCTGGTACGAATCACTTCTCTTAGTGAGTCGCCCTTTCAATCACCGATTAGCACTGGGGGCTTGCTCGTTTACAAATACAAATTATTGCGTTCGCGTACCGAGAATGGATTGAAAATTTATACCATCAAAGTCTCTCCCAATGCCATTGGAAATGCTTTGGTAACTGGTGAGCTGGAGATTATCGATAGTTTGTGGTGCATCAAAAGCATGCATCTTTCTTTTCCTAAATTTCATTTGGCAGAGTATGATGAGTTCACGATGGATGCCACGTTTGCACCCGATAGCAGCGGATTGTGGCTTTGTTCCAAACAAGAATTTAACTTCAAAACAAAAGTAGGAGGGGCGAAGTCGAGTGGTCGCACTGTGGTATATTATAACAAGTATGAGGTAAAGAAATTTGGAAAGAAGTTTTTCAATAACGAGCTCAGTGCCACCGAACAAGATGCCTATGAGAAAGATACAGCCTTCTGGAATACACGACGCAAAGAGCCACTAACAGAAAAGGAAGTGCGATTTATCTATGTCTCAGATAGTATCAAAGCAGCACATGAAAAAAAGGAATACCTCGATTCGGTAGATAGAGTTTTGAATAAAATAACGTTCACAAAAATCATTTGGTTCGGACAACAGCATTATAATCGCGAGAAAGAATTGACACTTAATTTTGATCCCATTTGGATTGTGTACACGCCATTTGGAATTGGTGGATCTCGGGTGAGATATGGAGTTGGAATCGATAAAAGATTCAAGAATAAGACGACATTTTTTAATTATACCAATTTATCTTACGGACTCACCAATAAAGATGTGAAAGGGGATATTACCATCTCAAGAACCTATAACCCATATAAACACGCCTTCTTCTATGTTCATGCCAAAAGAAATTTTGATGTGATTAACCCCTTTGATTCCTGGCTAAGTATTTTTCGAAGGGCCAACTTTTATGTAAGCACGGGTATTCATGCCTATCACCGAATTGAATTATTCAATGGCATGTATTTCAATGCCGGATTGGAATTTGCTAAACGATCATCGATTGCCAATTATGAATTCAATCCATTGTTTGATTCAGTTTACGAAAACTTTAAATACAAACCTGCTGCTTTCAAAGATTATAATGCTTTCTATTCCGATATCCTGTTTAGTTATACGCCCTTTCAAAAATATTTAAGAGAGCCCAAAGAGAAAATTATTTTAGGGTCTAAATACCCATCGTTTATTGTGGAATGGAGAAAAGGAATTCCGAATGTTTTAGGAAGTGCTATCAACTTCGACTATCTCGAATATCGTATTGAATGGCAAGTGAAGCTTGGCCTTTTTGGTAATAGTCGAATGAATATCGTGAGTGGTAAATTTTTCAATACCAAAGAACTTCCATACATCGATTATAAATTTCAAAGTAGGATAGGCCCCTTGTTTTTTGCCAATCCGCTTTACACTTTTCAGGCCCTCGACTCCACCTATATTACTTTAAATCGTTTTTATGCCGCGCATTATTATCACCGTTTTAATGGGGCTTTATTAAATAAAGTGCCAATTTTAAAAATGCTACAACTCTCTGAAAGTGCCGGTGGTGGCGTATTGTACAGTAAGGAGCACAAGCTTTTTTATTTTGAGATGTTTGCCGGAATCGACCGTCAGTTTATTTTGTTTAGCGAACGGGCTCGCTTTGGATTGTACTTAGTACAGGCGGTTTCCAATAATTTTAAATCAACACCACAATTAAAATTCACCATCGACTTTTACGATCGTGTGAATAATGTATGGAGTTATTAATTCGTTCATAATACTTAGATTTGTAGATATATCATGAATATACTGGAGGTTGATCAAGTCTCGAAATTTTATACAGGAAAAACGGCACTGAATAAAGTTAGCATAGCCATTCCTGAAGGAACCATCTATGGTTTGCTGGGCCCCAACGGTGCGGGCAAAACAACCCTTATTCGCATCATCAATCAAATCACTGGCCCCGACGAAGGCTCGGTGAAGTTTAGAGAAGAGGCACTTGGCAATCAGCATATCTTTCGTATTGGATATTTGCCTGAAGAACGTGGCTTGTATAAGAAGATGGAAATCGCCGACCAGATGTTATACTTCGCGCAGTTGAAAGGACTTACTCGCAATGATGCAACCAAGCGCATCAAGTACTGGTTTGAGAAATTTGAAATTATGAGCTGGAAGAATAAAAAAATTGAAGACCTGAGTAAAGGGATGCAACAAAAGATTCAGTTTATCGCCACCATCATCCATCAGCCCGAATTATTAATTTTGGATGAGCCCTTTACTGGTTTGGATCCTGTGAATGCCGACCTTATCAGGGATGAAATCCTGGAAATGAAAAAGCAAGGTACTTCGGTGATTTTCTCAACGCACCGTATGGAAAGCGTGGAAACACTTTGCGATTATATTGCCTTGATTAATTTGTCGAATAAGGTATTGGATGGGAAGACCAGCGAAATCAAAAAACAATATTCAAAGAATACCTATCATATTGCATTGCAAGGGGTGCACCAGGATATTTTATTGCCCGAAGGTTCGCAAATCATGAATCTCACTACTAGCGCCGATCAAACCGATTTAGAAGTTTCGCTTTTGAATAATAATACCAACGCCATTTTAAATCACCTGATGCAAACATATACCATCGTGAATTTCTCCGAAAAAATTCCTTCTATCAACGATATTTTTAAACAAAGAGTTGCTGAAACGGGAGGGGTGCTGGCTGCTGGTTTCTAATACCTGGAATTTTAAATTGAAGTCATTGAAACCACTGCGTTTTATACATTTAATTATACTTTGACTTTAACATCTGTTTTGTACCATTAACCCTATCTTTGCGTATCTAATTATGACTCCCGTGAAAACATTATTTATAAGTATATCATTCTTTTTAGTGTCGCTTGGCTTGCATGCACAAACTCCTGCAAGTACACCTGCCGACACCAATATTGTTCGTGTGGTGCAATTATCAGGCGTACTAAAATCCCAGGATAGTGTTCCATTGCCTTATGCAACCGTTCAAATTTCAGGAACAAAATATGGGGTAAGTTCTAATATGTACGGCTATTTCACAATTCCTGTGAAGGAAGGCGATTTATTACTTTTTACCTTCTTAGGATTTCATCCAGCAGGTTTTCGTGTTCCTAAAAACAATGAAACCAATAAGCTTTCTATCACCCAATATCTAATGCCCGATACTCAATATCTGAATGAGGTGGTTATTAACCCCTGGCCGTCTTCTGCAGAATTTAATTATGTATTTGTACATAAGGATATTCCAGATGATGATTTAGAGCGTGCCTTGAAAAATTTAGATCCAGTGATGTTGCAAAATATTGCGGATAATATGGGCAGAGATGGATCGGAAAATGCGGCGGCTTTCTTTGCGCAATTACAAGATCAAAACTCACGCTTGGGCGGACAACCGTATAACCCATTCTTCATGACCGGGCCCAATGGTCAGATTATTCCTGCGGTGAATTTCACCAAACTCTATGCTTACATGCAGTACTTGAAGCGTGTGAAAGCGAAGGAGAAGAAGAAGTAGGGCGGGGGACAGGAGTTGGAAGACAAAAGACGGGGAATGAGAAGTCTTGAGTCTTTTGTATTCAGTATTTAGTAAATACATTTCAAGTCAAAGCTTTTATTTCAACGGACTTAGGTGTTTCATTACTCAGTACTAGGTACAAAGTACTAAGTCCAAAGTATTGAGTAAAATATTTCTATTGAGAGATAATTTTTCCGGTCTTCTGTCGTTTGTCTTTTGTCATCTATCGAATTCCCCAAACCAATGAACCTAAAATTCCTATACCTCGCATCCACCTTGCTACTCTGCTGTGGTTATTCAGTTCAGAATACAATTGCGGTGGAGCCATTTTTCTTAAAGCTATCTGAGGCTGCCATCGAACAAACAAAACACAAAGTAGTTTATGATGGTTCTTATCGCCAGATAAAATACCCGAATGGGGATGTGCCTGATAGTATTGGAGTATGCACTGATGTGGTGATACGAGCCTATAGAAAACTCGGAATTGATTTGCAAAAATTGGTTCACGAAGACATGACTACTGCCTTCGCCGAATACAATAAACGCAGGCATTCCGATCGTATCGATGCCAATATCGACCACCGTCGCACGCCCAACTTAGAAACTTTCTTCACACGCAAGGGCGCAAGCTTGCCCATTACCTCCAATCCTTTAGACCATCAAACTGGTGATATCGTATTTTGGGATATTGCTCAGGGACATGTTGGAATTGTAGTTAACGAACTCGTTATGGGAACACCAAGACATTATATGGTTCATAATATTTGCTGCGGTGTGCAAAAGGAAGACTACCTTTTTGAAGCAAAGATTGTGGGGCATTATCGGTGGAACGGGAAGCAGAATTAAAAAGTACTTTGTATTTAGTAATTAGTATTTAGTAAATACATTCTAGGTCAAAATGTTGTTTATTATATCTTGAATTCTAATCTTCATTAATATTCCCCTTCTCACTACTTAATACTATATACTCAATACTAAATACTCCCTTCCGCCCCGCCCCACATGACCTTCCTCATTTTACATGCTAAATAAATAGGAATGAAGTAAATTTGCTGCATTAATTTATTCATCTATTAGTGAATAGCAACGAAGCAAAATCATATACGTACAAGCCATGAGCACCCAAGCAAAATCATTATCCGATTTAGAGATCGCCACCAAAGCTACCATTCTACCCATACAAACCATTGCCAATAAATTAGGAATCAACTCTGATGAATTAGAATGCTATGGGAAGTATAAAGCCAAACTGCCTTTGCACTTGAATGATGAATCGAAAATTGCATCCCATCATTTAGTATTGGTAACTGCCATCAATCCTACGCCAGCAGGGGAGGGAAAGACTACCGTTTCAATAGGCCTCACCGACGGATTGAATGTTATTGGTGAACAAGCCATGGCAGTTTTACGCGAACCTTCATTAGGGCCTGTGTTTGGGATGAAAGGTGGAGCTGCAGGCGGCGGTTACTCTCAGGTGATTCCAATGATTGATATCAACCTGCATTTCACGGGTGATTTTTCGGCCATTGAAAAAGCGAATAATTTACTGGCAGCACTCATTGATAATAATATTCAAAACAAGAAATTCAGTTTAAATATTGATCCGCGTACCATTGTATGGAAACGCGTGATGGATATGAACGATCGTTCTTTGCGAGATATCGTGATAGGCCTGGGAGGTACCACCAATGGGGTTCCCAGAGAAACGGGATTCAATATTACCGCGGCTTCGGAGGTAATGGCTATCTTATGTTTGGCCCTCGACTTTGCCGATTTAAAACAACGACTTGGAAATATTTTTATAGGCTATACTTATGATAAAAAACCCATTTTTGCACGCGACCTCAAAGCAGAAGGTGCCATGGCTATTTTATTGAAAGATGCCATCAAACCCAATCTGGTACAAACGATGGAAGGCAACCCTGCGATCATTCATGGTGGCCCATTTGCAAATATTGCACAAGGAACCAATTCCATTATCGCCACTAAAATGGGACTTTCCTTAAGTAAATATATGATTACTGAAGCAGGCTTTGGGGCTGATTTAGGAGCAGAGAAATTCTTAGATATCAAATGCCCTTCAGGAAATTTAAAACCGAGTGCATTGGTTTTGGTTGCCACTATAAGAGCCTTACGCCATCATGGAGGTGCGAAGAGTGGGGAGTTCAATTCACCAAATATTGAATTCATTAAAAAAGGATTTACCAATTTACAGAAGCATATAGAAAATTGTCAAAAATTTGGATTGACGGCCATTGTAGCCATCAACCATTTTATAACCGATACACAAGAAGAGATTGATTATGTGATTGCCGAATGTGCGAAGCTGGGCGTGAAAGCGGTAGTCACCAAATGCTGGAGTGAAGGAGGGAAGGGCACGGTAGCATTGGCGCAAGCAGTGGTTGAAGCTGTGGAATCGAAATCGGGTACCTATCATGCATTATACGACTGGAAATTATCTATTGAAGATAAAATCAAAACCATTGCTACAGAAATTTATGGAGCATCGGAAGTGAACTACGCACCCAAAGCATTGAATCAGTTAAAAGAATTCACCGCGCTGGGAGTGCAAGGATTGCCTGTATGTATGGCCAAAACACAGAAATCGTTTTCGTCGGATGAAACAAAGGTAGGGCGACCAACCAATTTCGAAATCACCATTCGTGAATTTGAACTGGCTGCTGGAGCTGGTTTCGTAGTAGCCATTGTGGGCGATATGATGCGTATGCCTGGGTTGCCTAATATCCCTGCATCAGAAGGAATGGATATTGATAATGATGGAAATATTACAGGCTTATCATAAGTGATATAATCCTTGAAGCAAACTAAAAGCTCGCTGTAATATTCGTAGTTATTGAATAATTGCTTTTGCTATTATTTAAGAAGATGGCATCCTTTGCTTGGTAATATTTCCCTTCTATTCTACTTTGTATTTTATCATTCCACTGATAATCGATATTTAGTGAAAGGCCCATCACCTGAAATCCATGCTGGGTATAGGTTGGAATCATGGCCTCATTTTTATCGTTATAGTATTCTGTTCTAATTGCTGAATTCAATTTTTTCGTCACCTGGTATTTAAGGATGATGATGGGTGCATACCAAATTTTGGTTGAATCATTTTTCTTCGTATCCATTCCCAAATCAAAACCTGCAATCATACCAAATTTTCCTTTTGGAGTATACTGCATAAAAAAATTATGAAACATGCGAAGCGTTTCAATCTGGTTGGAATGATATTGGCCCAAATAATTATTGTAACTTAGTTTGAGTGTGTTGTAAGGTTTATAATTAAACTGAAATCCTAATGCGGGGATTTCTTCATTCTTATTTATTTTTATTCGTTGCCAACCATTCAGTAATAAAAAACTACAATCAAAATTCTCTGCTTTGTTTGAATAGCTAATTTTAGCACCCAGTTCATAATATGGAGAGTTTTCTGCGAGGATACTGCGTGTTAATGTCCAGCAATCGCTGCTAATGGTGCTTTCAAAGCCAAGATGAGAGGGTAGGATACCTGCATCTATCCAGAGGTTATGTTTTCTCGAAATTCGCAAACCCATATTCGCTTCTAAGAATGGTTGTACCCAAATCGGTTCAGATTTCAAGTTATAGGTGACATAATTTCCAGCCATCAATCCAATATTACCTCTAATATTTTTATGTGAATAGCTTGCTTTCATAAAAAGCAAGTTCGCATTCAGTTCATTATGTCGTTTATGATTGTAAATGAAATTGCTCTTCTCCCGATTTGAAGGATTTGCAAAATCGTAGCTATAATATAACTCACCATATCCTTTGTATGTCCATTTGTTAATAGAGTCGTTTTGCCCGTAGGTGACTTTTGAGAAGAAGATAAATATTAGAAATGCAAGGTTTTTCAATGGGTATAATATATTATTTATAAGGGTTTGGGGCTATTTAGAGGCTGCAAATTCCGTCGCAATTTATAAAATCTCAGTATAAGTAAAACAAATTTATGTCAATGAGAATTTAATTTTATTTCTATATTATTTCTAAGTTAGCTTTAAAAGTACTTTGATGAATTAACTTATGATAGCGTTATTTTTCTGATAATATAGTGCCTATACTTTTGAAAAAATTTTAAAATCATCAATTTTATATGCAGCACTTTAAACATTATTTAAGACTACTGATGCTCTTTTCGGCATTGGCATTTTCAAGTGGGCTCTATGCCCAGGCCCAAAAGTTTCCTGTTAAAGGGAGAGTTATTGATTCGGCCGATCAAGCAGGGCTACTAGGAGCTACCGTATCAATTAAGAATTCAAATGTAGGCACCATAACCAATGAGAATGGTGAGTTTAGCATTAATTGTAGTGCAGGAGAAATACTTGAGGTTAATTATATCGGTTATTCTCCTTCATCACAAACTGTAACTGCAGGCATTACAAGTTACAATTTTACTATGCATGAGAACTACAAATTAATCAATGATGTAGTGATTACAGCATTGGGTGTTAGGAAAGAGAAAAAACTCATTAGTTATGCAAGTCAAGAAGTAAACGGAGCTGATTTAACTAAGGCAAGAGAACCCAATGCAATTAACGGCTTAACTGGAAAAGTTGCTGGACTAACTGTCGGAGCATCAGCTGAATTATTAGGTAATCCACAAGTTTTGCTTCGTGGAGGTGCTATTTATCTTTATATTGTTGATGGGGTTCCGATTAACTCTGATACCTGGAATATAAATGCAGATGATATCGAAAGTTATACTGTATTAAAAGGCCCTGTTGCTTCTTCATTATATGGATATCGCGGACAGAATGGTGCTATTATTATTACTACTAAAAAAGGTTCAAAAAACAAACGTGGCTTTTCTGTTGAATTCAATAGCAGTACCATGTTCCAAAAAGGATTTATTGCTTTGCCTAGAACGCAAGATTTGTATGGTCCTGGCGATCACGGTTCTTATGCGTTTGTTGATGGTAAAGGAGCAGGTTCTAATGATGGAGATTATGATATTTGGGGGCCAAAATTCTCCGGTCAATTAATTCCACAATATGATAGCCCTATCGATCCAGTTACTGGAAATAGAATTCCTACTCCATGGACAGCAAGAGGTACTGACAATTTAGAAAGATTTGTAAGAACTGGAGTTCTTACTAATAATAGTGTTGCTGTTTCATCTACAGGTGAAAAACACAGTTTGCGTTTTTCGGTTTCAAACTCTTATCAAAGAGGTATCATACCTAATACAGACTTACAAACTTTGAATTTCAACTTGTCGAATTCAATTCAATTTAGCAAAAAATTAAAGTTGGATGCTAACTTGAATTATAACAGACAATTCACTGATAATATTCCAGATGTGAACTACGGTCCTAATAGTGTTATTTATAATATGACTATTTGGGGAGGTGCTGACTGGAACATCGATGATATGAAAGACTACTGGCAACCAGGTAAAGAAAATGTTCAAAGTAAATATGCAGAGTACCAGCGTTATCATAACCCATACTTCATGAGTAACGAGTGGTTAAGAGGTCATTATAAAAATGATATCTATGGTTATACTTCATTAAATTACAAATTCAATGATTTTATCGAATTAATGGGCCGTACTTCGGTAACTACTAATAACCTTACCAGAACTGAAAAAATGCCATTCTCTGCACATCCTTATGGACGTGAAGAAGGACTCGGAGATTATAGAGAAGACAAACGTGCATTATTTGAAAATAATACAGAGGCGATTTTGAAAATCAATACTCCAAAAATTGCAAATTTCCTAAGTATCAGTGGTCTTGCAGGAGGTAATATCAGATACTTTCAATATGCATCAAGTTTTGTTACCACCGACTATTTAAACGTGCCAAATGTTTATGCATTTTCTAATAGCAGAAATCCTGTAAAAGCATATAACTTTAATTCAGAAATGATAGTTAAAAGTGCATTCTACTCTTTGGACTTCAGCTTAAGTAAATTTTTGAATATCAATACCACTGGACGAGTTGATAAATTGTCGGCATTAACTAATGCTAATAATACTTTCTTCTATCCATCTGTCAGTGCTAATACCGTTGTTAGTGATTATATCGAAATGCCAAAAGCAATTAACTATGTTAAGGTTAGAACTTCATACGCTCAAAGTAGAGGTGGAGGTGCATTTGTTTCAAACACCATTGGAGCTACACCAAATAACTCTTATCCTTTAGGTTATGGCGCTGAATATACTTCTTCTTACGGAGGACCTTCATACGCTTTCAATAATGTTTATAGTACTGCTACTGGTTACAATAATTCTACAGCATCCAGATATTCTACAAACTTAATCGACGAGAATATTAAACCAGACAATCGTACCAATCTTGAATTAGGATTGGAGTTTAAGATGTTGAAACAAAGACTCGGATTTGATGTTGCATATTTTAATTATATCGATGGACCTCAAATTTTTACTCAAGAAATTTCTCAGGCATCAGGATATGTAAATAATATCATTAACGCAACAAAAACAAAAAAGACGGGTGCTGAATTTACAATCACTGGAACACCTATTAAGAACAAAAATGGCTTTACCTGGGATATCATCGGTAACTGGTCTAAGTTTACTGAAAAATTCTTGGAATTGCCAAAAGGTTTAGAAACAATCAACACTTTCTATAAAGTTGGAAGTCGCACTGATGAAGTTTGGATTCGCAAGTTTGCACGCACACAAGACGGTCAGATTATTAATGATGGAGGTGGACGCCCTATTATTTTACCAGTAGCTCAGTTTGCTGGTTATTCTAATCCTGATTGGGTTTGGAGTGTATACAATAAGGTAGGATATAAAAATTTCAATCTTGGATTCCAATTTGATGGTCGTGTTGGTGGTGTGATGGAAGATTATGTTAGAAAGAAAACAATGCAAGGTGGAAGACATATCGAAACTACTGAAGGTTCATTAGGCGTTGCTCGTGACCAAGATGCTATCGGAGTAAAATCATATTTAGGTGAAGGGGTACAAGTATCGGGTACTAATGCAATAAAATATGATGCAACAACTGGCGAGATTACAAATTATAATGAACTACAATTTAAATCAAATGAAACGAAGACTTACGCTCAAGATTATGTAAGTCGTTTAAATGGTATTCCAGAGGCTAATATGATGAGCAAAACCTACTCTAAATTGAGAGAAGTGGTATTTACATACAATCTTCCAACCAGCTTAGTTCAAAAAGCTTCATTCCAAAGTGCTTCAGTTTCATTTGTTGCTCGTAATGTTCTATATTTTATGAAAGACAATAAATTTAAGGACGTGGACATTGATCAATACGCTAACCAATCGTCAACCAACTTACAAACGCCAACAATGAGAAGTTATGGTGTTAACTTAAACATCACCTTTTAATTACATTATACAATATGAAAAATATATTAATATTATTAGTCACCATTACCTTTTTATTTGGTAACACTGGGTGCAAAAAGGATTTTAATTCCCTTGAAACGGATAAAAACCGTCCTACGACAGTTCCTCCGAACTTAATTTTAAATGGCATTTTGAGTGATATTACCTATAATGGATTTAATAGTACACAACGTTGGAATCAGTTTTATTGCTGTAATTATAACTATTATGGAAATCAGGAATATACATGGACAGGTGCTTCCTATAGTACATATACCAATCTAACTAATGTAATTAGAATGGAAGAAGAAGCAGTAAAAAACATTCCAGCTCCTAATGCATATACCGCATTAGGTAAGTTTTTCAGAGCTTACATGTATTATAATCTTACGATGCAAGTAGGAGATATTCCTTTATCGGAAGCATTGAAAGGTATTGAGAATACAAAACCTAAATATGATTCTCAAAAGGAAGTTTTTAAACAAATTTTGGTTTGGCTAGAAGAAGCTAATAACGAAATGGGAACACTTACTTCCAAAGGAGGTTACCTTTTAACTGGTGACTTTTATTTCAATAACGATTTGAATAAATGGCGTAGAACGGTGAATACTTTCAGATTGCGTGTATTGATGCAATTGAGTAAACACGAGTCAGAAGCAGATTTGAATGTAAAACAACAATTCAGTGATATTCTTGGTAACGCAAATAAATACCCTGTTTACACAAGTATGTCGGATAATATGGAATATGTTCCCAATGCTCAATACAACAAATATCCTACAAGTCCTGACAATTATGGATTCGATGCAACACGTTATAATATGTCGTCAACTTACTTAAATACATTAGTTGCTAACAAAGACCCGAGAACATTTTATGTTGCCGAACCAGCCGACTCATTAGTGAGAGCTGGAGCTGCGCCAAATTCATATGCTGCATTTAATGGAGCAGGAAGTGGTGAAGATTTGTCAACTATGTCAACCAAGGCTTTAGTTGGATTGTATTCATTTATTAATAGAAATCGTTATTACAGAACATATACCGCTGAACATACTATTCAAGTTGGATACCCTGAAATGTGTTTTAATATTGCAGAAGCTATCAGTCGTGGATGGGTTACAGGTGATGCTGAAGGCTGGTACACTAAAGGGATTCAAGCTAGCATCGGATTTTATGGAATCGTTAATGGTACCAATACAGTTACCTTTCAAAAGAAAGGTGGAACGGTATTCGATTATAATACATATACCATTACTTACGATTGGAATACATTCTATGCTCAACCTGCAATTAAATATGCAGGTAATAATGTTGCTGGGTTAGCACAAATCAATACTCAGAAATATCTTGCATTCTTTCAGAATAGTGGACCTGAAGCTTATTATAACTGGCGCCGTACAGCAACTCCTGCATTTCATGTTGGGCCAGGTACTGCTAATAGTCAACGTATACCGTTACGTTTCCAATATCCTTCATCTGAGTCGGCTCAAAACACTACCAATGTTAAAGCTGCTATCTCTTCTCAATTTCCAGGAGGAGATGATATCAATGAAAAAATGTGGCTAATCAAATAGTCTAACCATTAATTTAGAATAAAGGAATCACTTCTAATAAGTGGTTCCTTTATTTATTATATCCAAATCATATCATGAAAATTTTCTCATTAATTATTTCTTCCTTTATTTTTATTATTTCTATTGGTTACTCACAAAACATGGTGCCTATTCTTGAAGTGCCAGGGGTTGATAGTTTTTGTGCAATTAATGAGAAAGGTGTTTCTGTACTTGCGAGTGGTCGATATGTAAGTCCTGCAGGTGATTTAATTCGAATCACTCATGATCCGTTTGGAATGGCCATTACACCAAATGGTAAAAAAGCAGTTACATTACATGACGGCGTATTTACTATTATTGATCTGGTTTCTTTGCAAAGTATAAGAGTGCCTTCCTATGATGGAAACATTAAATCACCATTGAAACACGGATCATTCATGGGAATCGCAATTGCAGCGGATTCAAGAACAGCCTATTTAAGTGGGGGAGATAATGGTTGTGTTATTGTTTATGATATTGATTCACTAAAACTAATCGATACTATTTCTCTTGATGGTATAATTAATAACCATAAGTACGAGGATAGTTTTACTGCCGACTTGCTTATGAATGAAGAACAACAAGAGCTGCTTATTCTGGATAGAGCAAATTTTAGAATGGTACGCTATGACCTTAAGAGTAGAAAATTAAAATCATCAATTCCAGTGGGTCGATTACCTTTTGGTTTGGCATTAAGTCCTGATAAGAAATGGGCTTTCGTTGCCAATGTTGGAATGTATGCTTATCCTGTCATCAAAGGTGCCAATGAAAAAAACGCTGACTCAATGATGATTTCAAGGCACCCTTATGCCAATGATTCTAAAGAATCGATTGAAGGAACTACTGTTGAAGGAAGAGAGATACCGGGTGTGGGTGATCCACGAGCTTCAGAAGCAATGAGTGTTTTTACTATTAATCTTTTAAATGATAAGGTAGTAGATAAATTTAAAACGGGATATCAAATAGGTGAAATGATTGAAAGCGCTGAAGTAGTTGGTGGGGCCAGTCCAAACTCAATTGCCGTTGGGAAGGATTTCGCTTATGTAACTAATGCTACCAATGATAATATCTCAGTTATTGATTACAAAAATCATAAGATAGTACGTCAAATACCTATAAAGGTAGATTCGCTTATTGATAAATACCGTGGTTTACTACCTTTTGGTATTGAAATGAGTCAAGATGAAAAAACGCTATATGTGGCACTGCTTGGATTTAATGCATTAGCTGTCATCGATATCGAAAGTGGGAAAACCAAAGGTTTGATTCCAGCGGGCTGGGGGACATCAAAAGTGAAGTTGTCAAAAAATGAAAAGGAAATTTATATTATTTCATGCCGTGGTTTAGGAGCCGGCCCCAATGGAGGAAATGGATTTGTAAAACCTCCTCAAGGCACCTATATTGGAGATATTCAGTTAGCAAGTTTTCAAAGAGTACCAATGCCAACCAGCCTGGAACTTGAGCATTATACTTCACAAACTTTGAATAATACTTTTAAAAAGAAATCAATTCTGGATGATGTAAGCAATCCGTTGCCTCCAACACCAGGGGTGCGTAAAAGCCCAATTAAATATATTGTATATATAACAAAAGAGAATAGAACCTATGATGAGGTTTTTGGTCAAATGAAAAATGCTCATGGTGATAGCACACTAGCTCGTTTTGGTGTCAATTGTGAGTATACAATTCCTGACTCACTCCAAAAGAAATACCCTAATTTATCAATTACGCCTAACCATAAAAAGGCTGCCGAACAATTTGCCTTTAGTGATAATTTCTATTGCGAAAGTGATGCATCTATTCATGGGCACCATTGGATGGTGGGTGTAATCCCGAATGAATGGGTAGAAACGAATTCCAGCGTTTCTAAGTCAGCTCGTTTATTTTCTAATGCTCCTGGAAGAAGATTTCCTGGATCAACAGGTAGTATTGACCCAGAAGACTATGCCGAAATTGGAGGTTTATGGGAAGCGTTGGAAAGAAGTAATGTATCATTTTATAATTTCGGAGAAGCCAACGAAACGGCTCATGTTAGAGAAGAAGCAATGGATACTGCTACAGGAGCTGGCCACCTCGTTATGGTTCCGATGCAGAAAGCACTCTATTCAAGAACAAGTCATAATTATGCTGGTTTCAATACCAATATCCCCGATCAGTTTAGAATGAACCAATTCGAACAAGAATTTACCAATAAATGGATTACAGGAAAGGATACCATGCCTTCATTAATTGCAATTCAAATTCCTAATGATCATACCGCCTCTCCAAGAGTTGAAGATGGATACTATTATCCTCATTCTTTTGTTGCTGATAATGATCTTGCAATCGGAAGAATTCTTCATTTTCTTTCAAGAACTGAATATTGGGACAGTATGCTTGTAATTATCACAGAAGATGATCCACAAGGAGGCGTTGATCATATTGATGCTCACCGAAGTATTTTGATGATGGCTGGCCCCTATGTGAAAAAGGGTTATGTGAGTCATACACATGCTAGCTTTGGTTCAATTTTAAAAACTATTTACAATGTATTAGATGTTCCCTATGTGAATCAATACGATGCCACAGCTACGTTACTTCAAGATTTTTTCACCCCCATTCCTGATTATACTCCATATACATTAATAATGCATGATGCGAGGATTTTTGATGTAAATAAAGCAATGAAAAATTACCCTCGAAATGTGGATTGGAAAAAAGTTATTCAAGGACCACCAATGGATGAGGAAGATGAAATTCGGAAAAATCATTATAGAAAATAGAATAGCCATGAAAATATATTCTTTATTATTTACGATTGTTTTGCCAATAATTGCGAGTGCTCAAATAAAGTCAACTCAAAAAACAGATACAACAATTAGCATTAATGAAGTGATTGTTACTGCTACAAGAAATTCTTGCGAAACTAAAAATATACCCTATTCATCAAATTTAGTTCTTCAAAAAGAAATCTTCAATCGTGGTTTACGAACTACTCCAGAAGCATTGAGCGGGAATGTTGGATTGTTTATTCAGAAAACGAATCATGGTGGAGGATCGCCATTTATTCGAGGGTTAACAGGAAATCAAATACTCTTTCTTGTTGATGGAATAAGGTTAAATAATTCCACTTATCGATTCGGCCCCAATCAATATCTTAATACAATTGATGTTTATTCAATATCAAAAATTGAGGTGGCAAGAGGTACAGGCTCCGTTCAATATGGGTCAGATGCCATAGGCGGTGCTATTCAAATATTTACTAAAGAGCCTTCGTTCCTTACAAAAAATGAATTTGGGGCAAATGTGATATTAAAAGCCGTTTCTCAAAAAATGGAATTCACTAGCCATGGTGAACTAAAATATGAGAGTAAAAATGTTGGCTTATTAATTTCCGGTACGCTGAGGAACTTTGGCGACCTTATTGGAGGTGATACCACAGGACTGCAATCTCCATCGGGTTATAAGGAGAATTCGATGAATGTTAAACTCAAACTGAAAACAGGGACCAATTCAATATTCACTGTATCAATACAACAATTAGAACAAAAAAATGTTCCGCTTTACTACCGAGTTAAATTAGAAAACTATGAATACTATATTTTCTCACCACAAAGAAGACAACTGGCCTACATGAAATGGGAAAAGGAAGGAAAGAATAAATTGTATGAAAAGATTTCAATTATTTCTTCGTTGCAAAGTAGCCTGGAAAGGAGAAGCTATCATAAAAATGGTAATATTAATAAATTTATTGATGAAGATAAAGTAGGTACTGCTGGTTTAACCCTAGATATAGTATCGGATATTTCTAAAAACTGGAAATGTAATAGCGGTCTTGAATTTTATTATGATAAAGTGAATAGCAAAAAGAGCCAAACGACCATTTTAAATAATAATACAATTTATTTGAGAGGATTATACCCTGACAATTCAATCACAATAAATTCTTCAGTTTATTCCCTTCATCATATTAAAATAAACCAATTCCAAATAGAAACTGGGATTAGGTATAATAGATATAAGGTAATGATAAAGGACACCTCAACTTCCAGCTTAAGCTTAGGTGAAGTTAAGGTAACACCATCATCATTGGTTGGAAATCTGGCAGTCTTATATCCAATTAATAACTTTCAAAATATTTATATATCGTTCAGTAATTGTTATCGAATTCCTAATATAGATGATATGGGTACTTTAGGATTGGTTGATTTTCGATATGAAGTTCCAGCATCAAATTTAAAACCTGAAAAGTCTTATAATACAGAAATTGGCTACCATCTAAATTCTCGAATTATAGAAGCCACCGTGAGTGTTTTTTATATGAAACTTTCCGATTTAATAAGCCGAGTTCAAGTTCCTGGTGCCGTTGTTGGTGGGTATAATGTATATATTAAGGAAAATAATCAAGAATCATTTGTTGAAGGAATTGAAGGTGGAATACAGTATAAAATATCGAATAGGTTTCAAGTAAGGTCGAATGCAACATATACTTATGGTCAGAATATTTCCAGAAATGAACCAATGAGAAGGATTCCACCAATCAATGGTTTTTCAGTGCTTTCCTACAATCACAAAAATATGATGTTATGCATTGAACATCAATATGCGCTGGCTCAAACTAGATTAGCACAAGGTGATAAGGATGATAATAGAATACAGAAAGGTGGAACACCAGGCTGGAATATAATAAACATCTCTGGAAATTATTCCCTGAAGCATTTTACATTTAACCTTGGAATTCAGAATATTTTAAATGCAGATTATCGAACACATGGAAGCGGTATTAATGGAACAGGAAGAAGTATTGTAATCTCTGTTAGAGCAGCTATTTAATTTAACTCAAATTGATTCTAATACCATTTCGGCCGTAGCAAAACTTAGTGTCATTCCACATCCCCCCAGTCCGTTAAAAACATAAACATTTTTTTCTACTTGTTGAAAGAAATGAGATGCACCATTAGTAAGTTTAGCATAGGTGCCATTCCATGTTTGTTGAAGTTCCCAATCCTGGATATTGCAAAACCCTTTTAAATATTTAAGAATTAATGAATTGATTTCAGCTTCATCGAAAGGATCATGAGTTAAACCATAATGATGAGAATCGCCCACGGTAAGTTCGCCCAAATTATTTTGAGAAACCATCACATGTATACCATTCGAAACATAATCTGGCAATTCGGATTTATATCTTTCTTTAAGTTTATCGAGTGAAGGTGCGGCTTTGAAACTATCATAATGGGTGAGTGAAAGTCCACCACAAAGTGATGTGCCTATATTGTAATCAGGTGCTCGATGTTTAAATCGCATCATCTGCAATTTGCATTTCGTAATTGATTGCGCCTGAAATATTGCTGGATAGAGTGTTTCGAAATCAGCACCATTGCATATAATAACCAAATCGGCTTCATATACTTTGTCTGTTGTGTAAACCAAATTATTCTCTACATGTAATACCGATTTCCCAAATTCGATTTGAATATTAAGAGTACTTTGCAGATAATCTGCAATGGCAGGAATGGCAAACCTTGAATTTACAATAGTTTCTGTGCCACTGTATAAGGCACCTAGTAAATTCTCGGCATTTACCTCAGGATATCTTTGAATAACACCTTCTTTATTTAATAATTCTACATTTCTTCCTTCACTCTTGAATATCTCATATAGCTCCTGAATTACTACCCATTCTTCATTATTATACGCTGTATGTATACTCCCGGCCTCATGATACCAAATGCCTGCCTTGTCGGCAATCTCTTGCCAAATATATTTACTGCGCATGGCAAGTTCAAATTGAAGTCCTGCAGGCTGACCAATGGGCCATACCATTCCAAAATTCCGAATAGATGCACCCACAGCCTTATCCGATCTTTCAATAATTTTTACTTGATATCCTTTATAGGTAAGCGCTCTTGCTGTTGCTAAACCTACAATCCCGGCTCCTACGACGATGGCATTTTTTATCATGATGATATGGTTTGCTTTTTAAATTTATTGTAATGAAAATAAAAGGCAGCACCAATAAGTGTTATGCCTATGATCCCTTCAAAATAGTATAGGTATGAAAAGAAGGTTAACCAGTTAACCTTTAATGAAACAAATTCTTTAATGATTAAAACGAAAATGGTTCCCAGATATCCAAAGGCATCAGCGATGTACATTAGAAATCCAACATTTCCTTTTAGTTTATATACTGAAATAAAACGTTCGAAATACAGACAATTAAATGGAAGATAAGCCATATATAAACCACAGGTAGAGGTTATTATCCAGGTCATTGGTGTTATAAGATGGGAGTTAAATAATAGTGTAGTAACTATGGATAATAATATTCCTAAAACTATTAATAAATGTGCAGTGTAAAATGCGATTCTATTGTTTTTAATAAGAAAGAATGATCCTAAAATTACCAAAATTACCAATGAAATCAAGGTGCTTGTTTGTGCAAAAATTCCTACACTGGATTGATAGCCCAATTCTGTAAATAACTCATTCGCAAAATCTTCACTAAAATCGCGAACTACCGTAAAAAACGAATAAGTAATAACTACTGGAATTATTGCCCATTTGAATTCTTTGAAAAAAGCCTTCCTGTTTTCTGGTGTCATTGGTTGACGAATCGTGCGATGGTCGATATCATTTTTATCAGGACCATAAGAGTGACTTAAGATGCGAACAAATATTAATAGGGGTATAATAAATATTGAACCGGCAATAAAAGGCATCCACCATTCGGATACATTTTTTTCAACTAACAACCATTTGCCTATTGATTTAGCGAATCCTGAACCAAAAATAAAGCTTGAAACCAAGAATGCACCAAGTATTTCGGTGGTCTTACGTCCTTCTAAATAACCAAATACCAAACCAAAAATAATTCCTAATGGGAGTCCATTTAAGAACATACAAAAGATATTATAGGGTGCTGGAACAATCGCAAATAATAATAACGAGAACCAGGATATGAGAACGGCAATGATGATATAAGTGGCACGTTTCTGTGGCTGGAGTTCAGAAATGAATTTTATACCGTAAAACTTACTTATCATATAACCTATAACTTGTGCGATAACAAGGCACACTTTATAGGAAATGCCAAGAAAGTAAATATTTTGATACAATCCTACTGTATACGGTTTGCGAAAGCCATACATACAGCAATAAATCATAAAGGAAGAAATAGATAATAAGAGTACAAAAACGATTGGCGATGTATTAAACCATTTCGCCAGCTGTCGGCTCTCTCTAATAGGTTGGCTTAAATACATACAATTTATACTATAGTTAGCAATTCTTCTAAATTCCTAAAAATATAATCGGGAGATGCCGATTTAAGTTGATCGTAAGTATGTGCACCTGTTGTAATGCCAATTGCTAAACCACATTTGGCCTGAATACCCTCTTGGATATCAATGATTGAATCACCAATTTTGATTACTTGAGAAGAATTTGATATATGATGCTGAGCCATCGCAAGCATTATCATATCTGGTTCTGGTCGGGATTTTGTAACATCAGAGGCAGTAACTAATCCATCAATTGTTTCGCCTACATTCCATTCTAGTCGCTTTAGCAAATAGGTGGCTATCTCTTTTGTATATCCAGTATTCAGAATTACTTTGATGCCTTTATTTTTCAGAGCATTAAATACTTCTTCTGCTTGGGGCATTGGATGAATATCCGCCATTTGATAATTATATTTCAAATTCTCTTGAAAAGAAGCATAAATTTTTCCTATCACTATTTCGTTCGATTCAGAAAGTAATTCTTTGACAATTGCACGAATTGCATCTTTTTTCTCTTTGCCAGCACAAAACTTCAAAACAGTTTCAAATGGACAAAAAATATTCTCGGCATGGAGGCACTGATGGATGGTATGGTATACTAAATTCTCTTCGTCAACGGTGGTTCCAGCCATATCAAAGACCACCATTTTAAAGTTAGGCTTGCTCAAAAGATTCTTCATTGATTAAGTGAAATATTATTTTATTACGATAGTTTTTTATTGGGGTACAAACGATATTTTCTTTTTTCGCTTGCTCATCAATAATTCTAATGGTGATAATTTCTTCGAAGTAGGGATTGTTTTTAAATTGTGATGCCTCCGCTTCTGTCATCATGCCTCCTTGAAATTCAAGAGTTTTTTTACTAGCTTCCGATAGCTGATTGTAATATTCTGTTTCAGCGTAACATAAATAGCGTTTTGCAGGAACATGATTTAATACACATTCATGTATTCGTTTTGAAAATCCTTTTCCCTTTAAGTAATCGGCCCCAATTTTTTCATGGTCTTTAATTCCGAAACCATCCATTGAATTCATATCGGAAGACGCTTCTAAAATATGGCCGATATCATGAAGTAAGGCGGCAATCACCAAATCATCAGTCAATCCCATTTCTTCTGCAATCATAGCACTTTGCAGGCTATGCTCATATTTTGTAACAGGCTCACCAATATATTCAGACCCTCCATTAGAAATAAGGTAGGAGATGATTTCATCGGCAATGGAAATTGCATTTTCTTCTTTCATGAATTGCATTTGAATTTTGGAACAGAAAAAGTGTTAAGAAATGTTCTTAAACTGTCATTTACATAAGTATTAAATTATTTGATTCAAATAAATAGTTCCAATATTACCAAACGGTTTATTTTGAGTATGAATCTTATAAAGTTTTAAATTTTTTTAAGAAATTGTTTTTGGGGTAATAATAGTATAATGATAAATTTTAGTTTTGCTAACACTTACAAAACATAAAAAATAGTATTAGAATTCTTTCGAGTGCAAAAGAATAAATTTTAAATGCTTAGCATTAAATTAATACGATAAACCAAATCTAACTTCTAATATTGAAAAATAAAAGGGATTTCTATATAATTCAATTTTGCATGACGAAAAAAGTGAGTAAAAAAAATACCAATAGTAAACAAACTAAACCCACGTTTGTTAAAGCGGAAAGCACACCCAAAGCCACAAAAATATTTGTTCTGGATACCTCCGTGATTCTATTTGATCATGATGCAATCAATAATTTTGGTGAGCATGATGTTGCAATACCAATTACCGTTTTGGAAGAACTTGATAACTTCAAAAAAGGCAACAATCTTTTAAACTTTGAGGCAAGAGAGTTTATTCGTTATCTGGATTTGCTTTCTGGACAATTTCAACTCAACGAATGGTTGCCAATTACGGGTAAAAATAAGGGGCGCTTTAAAGTAATCATGAAAGAGGAGGCAAGCATGGATGCTCAGCTCATTTTTGGAGAAAAGAAAGCAGATCATAGAATTTTAAATGCTGCCCTGGCAATGAAAGAACAAAATACCAATCGTATTGTGATTCTTGTTACCAAAGATGTAAATCTGCGTTTGAAAAGCAAATCAATGAATATGCCTGCTCAGGATTATGAGACAGGTAAAATTAAGAATGTTGAAAGTTTATATACTGGTATTACCGACTTCGAAAATGTGAAACCTCAAGTGATGGATGATTTAATGAAGAAGGGATTCGTTCCGTACAAAAATTTATTCAAAAGCAAACCCAGAGCCAATCAGTATTTTATATTAAAAAACGATTATTCTTCAATCTTAAGTTACTTTAATCCAAGAACTGAGCAAATTGAAAAAATAGGGAAGAATATCGCTTACGGTATTAAAGCCAGAAATGCTGAACAATCATTTGCATTACATGCAATATTAAATCCTGCGATACCATTGGTTTCTATTCAAGGTGTGGCAGGAACTGGTAAAACATTATTAGCACTTGCGGCGGCATTAGAACAAAAGTCGTTATACAATCAGATATATTTAGCAAGGCCTATTGTACCATTGAGTAATAAAGATATTGGCTTCCTGCCTGGTGATATCAAATCGAAAATTAATCCTTACATGGAACCATTATGGGATAATTTAAAAATGATTCAGAACCAATGGAAAGAAACTGATAAGGAATACAAAAAGATTAATGATATGATTGCCTATGAGAAATTGGTAATCGTACCCCTTGCCTATATTCGAGGGCGAAGTCTTTCTAATATTCTTTTTATAATTGATGAAGCACAAAATTTAACTCCACATGAAATAAAAACTATCATTACACGCGCAGGGGAGGGTACTAAAATTGTATTCACTGGTGATATTTATCAAATTGATACTCCTTACCTTGATTCACAATCGAACGGGTTGTCATACTTAATCGATAGGGTTCAGGATAATCCATTATACGCACATATAACATTAGAAAAAGGAGAGCGTTCAGGATTAGCAAACCTTGCAAATGATTTATTATAATTAATATATTTATAAAAATTTACATATTCCATAATGAAAAAGTTTCTATTACTTGCCTTATTCGTCATAATACTTCTGGAGGTATTTGCACAAGAGAAAAATAAACAAGCTACACTACTTCCCAATGGATGGAGTTTAACACCAGCTGGACAAAGTTTGCCCTTAGGCGATTTGCCTTTAAATATTTGCATAGCACCGAATAAAAAATATTTGGTGGTTACTAATAATGGTCAGAGTACCCAATCATTGCAATTAATCGATATCAAATCGAATCGGGTTTTAGATACGAAAGAAGTGGGTAAAGCATGGCTGGGATTAGCTTTCAGCGCCGACTCCCGTTTTGTGTATGCCTCGGGTGGGAATGATAACTGGGTATATAAATTTATAATTAGCAATGATAAATTAGTGATTAGTGATACACTCAGGTTGAATAATGATAAGAAGAATTCGTTATCGATTTCGGGCATGGCAATGAACGATTCGAAAAAGAAATTATATATCGTTACCAAAGGCGATCATTCATTATATCTACTTAATACAGAAACGAAAGTTATTGAAAAGAAAATTGTTTTAGAAGGTGAAGCATACACTTGTGTATTATCTCCCGATGGTAACACTTTGTATATTAGTTGCTGGGCCTGTGATCAGGTAATTGTAATTGATACAAAAAAGGAAGAAATTACCAGTATGATTAAAGTGGGAGACAATCCAAATGATATGGTAATTAGCAAGGATGGTTCATTGTTATATGTTGCCAATGCAAATGATAATTCCGTTTCAGTAATCGACCTTAAAAACAATAAGCTTATTGAAACCCTAAATACCGCCTTGTTTCCTAATGCACCCAGTGGATCAACTACCAATAGTGTGGCCTTAAATGAAGAGAATACCTTACTATATGTTGCGAATGCAGATAATAATTGTTTGTCATTATTTGATATTACCACCAAAGGCAATAGCAAGAGCAAAGGATTCATTCCTACCGGATGGTACCCAACCTGTGTAAGGGTTTATGATAATATAATCTATGTATCGAATGGAAAAGGAATGAATTCATTGGCAAATCCCAATGGGCCAAATCCATATCAGCGCAAACAAAAAGTAACCTATCAAAAAGCGGATGAGAAGAAACCTCAGGAAGTACAATATATTGGTGGATTGTTTAAAGGAACTTTAAGTATTATCAAAGCACCGAATGAAAAAGAATTGGCTACTTATTCTATGCAGGTTTATGCGAATACACCGTATTCAAAATATCGTGAGAATACATCATCTACCCTAAACACCATCCCCGCAAAGGTTGGTGATGTTTCCAAAATCAAATATGTATTTTATATCATCAAAGAAAACCGGACCTATGATCAGGTTTTAGGAGATATATCTGGGGGCAATGGAGACACTTCCTTGGTATTATTTGGTGAAAAAGTAACCCCGAACCAGCATGCCTTAGCGAAGGAATTTGTGCTCTTTGATAATTTTTATGTAGATGGAGAAGTGAGTGCCGATGGGCATAACTGGAGCATGGGTGCATATGCTACAGATTATTTGGAAAAAACCTGGCCAACAAGTTATGGTGGTCGGGGAGGGTCATACGATGCCGAAGGAGGGAAGGATGCTGCGAGCAATAAAAATTTCATCTGGGATATGTGTTCCGTATCAAATATTTCATACAGAACCTATGGCGAATTTGC
>CAIVZR010000079.1 GCA_903910445.1 uncultured Bacteroidota bacterium | reverse complement strand
TTTCTGCTAATTAATATGATGTTCGAATCCTAAATATTGATACTTTTTGACTGTTCTGTTATATAGATATAACTAACTTCGCCTCCTATCAAAACGAACTATCCATGAAATATATAATATTTTTACTTGCATTACTCATTGGAGGTAATGTTTACTGTCAGAATTGCTCCGATGGATTTTATCCTTTCAAGGCCGGTATAAGCTGGGAAACTACCAACTATACCGCAACCAATAAAGCGGTTAGCAAATCAACAAGTGTAATTAATAGCATCAATAAGAGCGCAACTGGCTTCAAGGCCAATATTAGCGCAAAAGGCGAAGATGGTAAAGGCAAAGAAACCTTCAATACATCTTATGATGTAGAATGCATTAATAATGTATTTAGGATGGACCTAAAAAGCATGATGGGGCCTGAGCAAACAGCGGCATTTAAAGATATGAAAGATGTAACCATCGAATTCACGGGCGACTATCTTGAAACTCCTAAATCGTTAATCATAGGCGATACCCTTAAACAAAGTAAGATGCTTATGACTGTAAAAAACAACGACATCATGATGATGACTATGGAGATTGAAATTTATGATAGAAAAGTGGAAGCAAAAGAAACCATTACTGTACCCGCTGGCACTTATTCATGCTATAAAATTTCTTATAAAAGTAGAGTCACCAGCAGCTATGCTGGAATGCCCGTAAAAACAGAATCCTCAACTACTCAATGGCTTTCGCAAGGAGTAGGCATGGTGAAGATGGAGAACTACCGCAATGGAAAAATAAGTGGCTATTCCCTCCTAACCAAATATAGTAACTAATTTACTTTTTCAGTTTTACCAAATCCATTTTACACTTCGGACAAGTTCCAATTGTGTCGTAAGTTTTGGTGCCTTCACATTTCATGGGGCATTGATATTGATCCTTTTTAACCGTTTCAGTATTGCCCGTTGTACCACTTGTAGAAGTGGCTTGGGGAGTATGGCAAGCCATATATCCAATACATAATAACCCTGCGAAAATTTTGGTGATATTCATAATATAAAATGTTATTTAATTCCGTAACGTAATCCGATATAAATTAAACGCCCATTAACCGGCCCCCAAATCATGGATGCATCGAAGTACTGACCAAAGGGCTGAGCGTTGGATAAAATTAATTGTGGTTGCACATAATTGGTTAGATTTTCAACACCAATATATACTTCCATCTTGGTATTGAATTGTTTTGAAACCTGAGCACTCACCTGCATATATGCTGGCGAATAGCTCCCAAGTTGATAATCTTGGGGGTTACTTCGGGTATCAGGCAATCGCTTTCCACTTAGCCATTGTGCTGTAATATCATACTTCCACTTTGAAATGGTTTCGTAAGCCAAATTAATAAAGGCACGATGAGAAGCGATAAATGGCTTGCTTTTAAGTCCTCCATCATACGTTGTTTTAACATCTAGCCATCTGTATGCCATACGCATCGACAATCCAGAAAGGAGTTCGTAATTCAGTTCGGCTTGAACACTATTCGAATAAGATGGACCTTTCAAATTATAAAACAATACTTGATTGGGGTTCGCATCTAAATCAACAACAACCTGATTGATAAATTGTGTTTGATAGACATCAATTGACATGGTTCCTGATCTATCGTAGAGTCGGAATTGATGTAGAAAATTCATTCCATAATTCCAGGCTTTTTCAGGATTCAAACCATATCCATATCCATTCATTGGGTTCTTGATAATGTATTGGCGGGAACTCACAAAATAGTTGGTATTCTCAGCAAAAATATTGGCCATCTTAAATCCCGAACCTCCAGAGAATCTCAGCGTATTATTTAAATTAATATCATATTTCAAATGGATACGCGGCGTAGTTATCCAACCAAAATAACTATGGTAGTCGGCACGCAATCCAATGATAGTAGAGAACTTAGGGTTGGGAGTAAAGGTATATTCGAAGAAGGCACCGGGAACAATTTCATTGCGCTTGTATCCATTCGTGTTTAGCGATTCTACATACTGCTCATTAATATAACTCAAGCCAGTACGGTAATTATGCATGGTATTACCAAAGATTGATTGATAAATAAAATTGGCATAGATAGACTGTTGACTGGCATTGTAAGTACGCAAGCCATAGTAGGCATGATCGTCGTACAAGGTGCCCGAAATCATAAATCCAATACTCTTATAAAGTTTCTCAGGAAATACATATCCAACTTTTCCAGTGAACGTATATTGCTGAACAGCGATGCCAACTCCATAATTGGTTGATTTTAATTTATCATTCACTGGATTAAAATTAAATTCACCTGCTTGTCGATAATCGTTCAATGCCTTGAGTGAGAATTGTGCGATGAGTCCATTTGAATCCAAATATTTCCATCGATTGACT
>CAIVZR010000078.1 GCA_903910445.1 uncultured Bacteroidota bacterium | reverse complement strand
TATCGGCAATATTGAGCGATGCATTGGTGCCGAGAATCGCAGTACTTCCAGCACGTCGCCATTGGTAAGTATAATTTTTGAGCGCACCTCCTAATGGCGTTGCGGTAAGCGTTACCGGGTTATTACTACATACATCGTTCGATGGATTTTTAGTGATGCTCAATGATAATTTATTCCGAACAGGGATCTTAAAACGTAAGGTATCATTGAGGTTGGTGCAATTATCGCTGAGCACTAAAATATAATTATTGTTTGGATTCACCGTGGCGGTGAGTTTATTATTCAATCCGTTTTGCAAAACAAAATTTGTATTCGCATCAATGAAAGTATAGTTATATGTGGAGTCGCCACCGATAGCCGTTGCAGTTATTTGTGTTTGCGCTCCAATACATACGGTATCCGGATTACACAGCTGTGTAACTTTTAAAGGCTGACGAACATACACTGTGATGGTTGCAGTATCTTTTCGAGGGCTACAACTATCAGTGACAAATACGCGATAGGTGGTGGTAGCCGCGGGTGATACTGTTAATGTATTATTCGATGAATATTGCAGTGTAGTATTTCCTTGAAGCCAACCGAAAGTATAATTACTATTTCCTCCGTATCCTATGGCGAGCATGGAAGTGCTATTGCCTTTACAGATGGTGATGCCTGCATTAGATACCACACCGAGGGGTGATAATATATTGACGGTAACGGTATCACTATCGGCAACCGCCAATGTTGAACAGCTATCCCAAAGCATCACGGTGTATGTTTGAGTTGCTGTTGGATTTACATTTAAAAGTGATGAATGAGAACGCTGAATCACGGTGCCATTCAAGCTCCATTCGAAAACATATTTTGTGGAATCGCCTCCTGTTGCATTTGCGCTTAATGAAGTAGTTTGTCCGTAGCAAAGTGTTGTACCGCCTTGGGCACTTACTTGCAGCGGTGCTTTCACTTTAAGTGTAGCGACACTACTCACCAAGTTCGAGGTACATTTATTAGATGCAACCACACGGTATTGCCATCCATTTTTCGAGAAGGGCACATTGGTTAAAGTAAGAGAGGCTGCATTCGCTCCACTTATCGAAAGCCATCCGTTTACCCCATCATTGTATTGCCATTGATAGGCAGTGGTTGAGAAGGAAGGTGCGTTGGCTGTGAATACAGCATCGGCTCCAATACATACACTAGTATTTTGCGGTTGAAGCGTGTAGGTAAGTGTTGTATCAACAATAATGGTAACGGTATCGGTGTATTGGAAATTCTGACAACTATTATAAAAATACGCACGTATCTTATAATAATTAATCGTGGTATTTGAAATAAAACCAAATACTGTATCAGTTGCTAAAGGCACATTGACAAAGGTTTTGCCACTATCGATACTCACTTGCCATTGTTGTTGAATGGTGGCTGTACCCGATGCTTTCGCTTTCAAAGAAATGAGTGTACCACTACATACTGAAGGGGTGAATGGTTGCAATGAAATTTGAGGTGGAATAGGCGCTGAACCTGGTGTGAATGAAACGCCATAAGCTCTTTCTCCAAAAACATTATTGTATTTGCCTCTAATGGTAAACCAATATTTAACCCCATTGGTTAAGCCTTGAATAGTATAAAAAGTATCGGTAACGATGGCTACCGATTGCATAAAACCATTCTTCAATTGCATCACATCGTAACCGGTAACCCCTGTAATTTTTTTCCATTTCAAGGTAACTTGCTTATCGCATGTTACTCCTTTTATGGTATCGATTGTAGTAAGAATAGAAAATGTTGAATCGGAAATATCTGTATAGGCACCGGCGGTGATACGAATGCGTGCCTGACTGGTATTGACATTTGGAACACCCCAATTATAATTTTTGAGTGCAACAGAAATACCTGAAACCATCGTCGACCAGGTGGCACCGTTGTTCAAGGTGAATTCAATATTACAAGTACTACCAACACCTACTGCATCCCACTTGATAGTATATGATTTTGAAGGCAGTAGTTGTTCGCCACCATTAGGAAAAATCACGGTTACGGCTTTGGCAACACGTTCGTAGGTATATGCATAAATTTGAGGACCAAATGGCACGCTGGTTCCTTTGACATAAATTTTATAATACCCTTGCCCTGGAGCATCGATAGTTATCTGTTCGATATTGTTAATGGAGTCGATGCCGTGTATTGCCGGACTGGTGCGAAACTGGGTATCGAGTACCCAAGGGCGTATGGTATCGTTAGCTGGGGTGATGATATACAAATCCAAATTATTTACCAATGCTTTGCTTGCCAGGATGGCGGCTTCCTTATCGCTCCAGGCTAGGGCTACTTTTATTTGTTGAAGTCCAGTGCTAATGAAGAAGCTATCCACTTTATAATTTCCATTGGTGATACTATCTAATTTGTATCTGTTTTGTTCGATGGCCTTAGCGGCATTGAGCGCATTGATACGACCAAATCCTGATTTAAAATCGGGACCAGCATTGAATACATCGTCGGCCGAATTGGCAAGGATGACACGCATCAAGGAAGCCTCTGGATTTTTGCCAGCATTGAGTTGGTGGTAGCGTTGTACGAGCTGAGCCACTGTACCACTGGTTCCGGGGCAAGCCATGGAGGTTCCATTCCAGCCACCTGCATACGTATTTAAATTTTGCGTAGAGTACACATTAACGCCCACAGCACATACTTCGGGCTTGATACGACCATCGCGTACTGGCCCCCAACTGCTGAAGGAGCTCATCGCATCCTGATCGGTTAAGGCACCCACCGTGATTACATTCTTGGCCGATTGGAATCCACTAAACACCGTGCGATAGCCACCCAAGCCACATACCGACTGCGAATTTCCGGCAGCAAATACATGTACTAAATTGGGGTGGTTACGAACTAAGATATCTAACTCATGGCTAATATCATCGTAGCGACCGCGGTAAGCGCAGGTATCATCGGCATCACCATAACCATAACTATTTTGCGTAATCATTACATTTTGGAAACGAACACTGCTATCCATTTGTCCGGTGATATCGCCATAAAAATTCCAGCTATATACTTTAGCACGAGGTGCCATACCGGTAGCATAGGGGTCGATGATTCCGGCGCCAGCCATGGTTCCGCATACGTGAGTTGCATGGGCTCCATTGGAGTTATTCACATAAGGGCTCATGCGAGTAACACGTGGGGTATCTATATCTACATGAGATCCTGCGCCTTCACCATCCCATTCGCCCAGCACTACCGAGTCGCCTTGTAAGTTGCGCCCAAAGCTGCTTCCTATAACGGCACTGCGATGATTTGTTTTACCGGGTAAATTATAAGTAACAGGTGTGAAAGGTGCTATATCAATAATTTTCACACCCGCATTGGCAGCAATCGATACTAAATTATTGCATGGCACCGACATAGAAACACGGTGGAAGATATCACTATTGCTAATGATACGACCTTGATCAGCAAGCGATTTGCTAATTTCGGTGATATCTAAATCGTCGTAGGTATAGACATAAACATCAATCCATTGTAATGACTTATTTGTTAAGGGAGCAAAACGTTTTAAAAGGTTATCGGAATATTTTTCATTCTCAAAACTAACCTGACTTACGATTAATGGATTGTTGATAATGAAGCTTAATCCTGAAGCTGTGGCAGGCACCGAAAGCAAATAAATATTTTCGGGGATATAATCTAAAAATTTCACCCCTTTTTCCTGGGCAATTTTCCAATCGAGTTCGGTAGGTATCGAATTGAAGTGATAGTATGCATAGCTACTTCCTGCCACGGTATTGGCATTAAAAACCTTGTTAAAGCTAGCGCTAATTAAATTGTTTTCCGAATAGTTACGAGTAGTAAACACAGGTGACTGCGCTTGCGAAGGAAAGGCAAATCCCAAAATACAAATAATGGCTACGAATAGATGTTTCATGTGTTTTCAAACCTACTAAAAAAAAAGGAAATTCATCCCATTGGGACGTTAATTTTACACTTCTTTAAAGCCTTATAAAAAGGGCATTCCAACAGAAGCATGTTGCTTATGCTAAAAGCAATTCGCCAGATTCCGTTTCCGCGTATTATTATTTAGGAATATTATCGAGGGAACGCCAGAGGAACATACTGGCAAAGGTGCGGTAGGGTTGCCATGGGTGAGCTATTTGCTCCATCTCTAATTTAAGTTGTTTGCCAGTAGTGTTCAACGCATAAATTTTTTTGATAGCATTCTGTATGCCCAGGTCGTCGAGTGGCAGTATATTTTCTCTAACCAAACTAAACATCAGAATCATTTCAACAGTCCAGCGCCCCACCCCTTTTATCTGGGTAAGGTAATCGATTAATTCATTATCCGATTTCCTTTTCAGTTTCTTGTAATCGAGCGTTTCATCCAAACTAAATTGAGCAATATTCTTCAAATACCCTGCTTTTTGATAACTCAACCCTGCACCTCGGAGCTTTTCAGTATCCATAAGCAAAACGGCTTCGGGACTCGGATAATTATTGGGGAACAAGTTTAAAACCCTCCCCCAAATAGTGGCTGCTGCCTTAACAGAGAGTTGCTGACCCGCGATGGCTCTCAATAAACTGAGGTAAAGATCGGTCCGTGGTTTTGGTGGTTCAATGGCAATACGGTCGATTATTTTCTTCAGCTTCTTATCTTTTTTAAGATGAGATTTAATCTTAGGTAAAATCATTTTGCTCGGTATTTTTTTGCAAGATAATAGATAGATTTTATATCTTTGCAACCCTCAATGAAGGTGATAATAAACCCAATTTGAAGGCTTCAGTGAGTGGTTCTTTATTTGGATTTAGCACTTAGTGGTGTTTGTAATTTCAATTAAAAGTTCGTTCAAAAAAGCATTATTTCAACCCTTGAATTCTTACACCTGCCAGAATTTGAAAAAGATTATTCATTTTCAAAATAAATAAATTGCATGACCCCAATAAAAAGTGTTTTTTTAATTGATGACGATCCAATTGTGAACATGATCAATAAAAAAATTATCAGCATTTCTAATTTCACACCCAATATTATCACTTACCTCGGCGCAAGAAAAGCGTTGAACGACTTGACCAATTTTTTGGATACCGATCCTGATAAATTTCCTGAAATCATTTTTCTTGATATTAATATGCCTGATATGGATGGATGGGAATTTCTTGACGCTTTTGGAAAATTTCCAGATACCGTTTTAGCGAAATGTACAGTATATATGCTCACATCATCCATTGACTCCAATGATATTGAGCGTGCCAAGTCTTATCCAACGGTGAAAGAATTCATCTCGAAACCATTGTCGGTAGCATGGATGGAGATCCTCTCCTCTCGCATCAATAATATTTTTTAGTTGTTCATTCGAATGCACCTTTAGTTTTTGCTTTTTTTATAACCATAATTCTTTGAATGCGCTGTGTACTAAGCTATTGGCTATGGGAATCGACCTTTGAGAACCTTTACAAATAGAACGCTCGTTGATCATTTTTCTTATTTATCATCTTTGATAATGTTCATACAAGGACAGCAAATGATCAAGAAAAACATGGGAAATCTACCCCGTTTTATCGCAGTTATTTTAGTTCTTGGCTGGCCTTTTGGCTTTCTTTTCTATAATACTAAAGGAATCATACATATCTTATTAGTTATCGCTATTTTTGTGGTGCTATTAAGAATAATTCAGAGCGGTAAAACATTTTAAATTTCTTATTACTATGAGCAAAGGAAAATTATTATTAGGCGTGCTGGCTGGCTTTGCAGCAGGAGCATTATTGGGTATTTTGATGGCACCTGACAAGGGGTCGGAAACCCGCAAAAAATTCACAAAAAAGGGTACTGATTTCGCAGATGACTTGGAAGGTAAATTCGATGACTTTATGTCGTCGGTGACCGAAGAATTTGAGAAGTTGAAAAAGGAAGGAAAGGATTTTGTACAGAAGGAAAAATCCGATTTTGAAGAAATGATGGAAGAAGCCAAAACCACAATGAAATAGAATTTGATTGATTTAAATTAATTATCAAAAAAATATGGAAGACAAAAAAGTTCCATTCGAACCCCTCTTTGAAAAAGTAAAAGAGTATATCAATACCACACTGGAATTGACAAAACTGAAAACCATTGATAAGGCTTCGGGTATTATTTCTGCTTTGGTTGTTCAAATAGGTATTGTATTTTTATTGTCTTTCTTTTTCCTTTTCATAAATATTGGATTGGCTTATTGGATTGGTGAATTAAGTGGGAAAATATATATTGGTTTTTTCATAGTCAGCGGGTTCTATCTATTACTTTCCTTATTTGGAATTCTACTTTTCAAATCATTGAAAAGAAACTTGGCAGATACTATTATTGAGCAATCTTTAAAATCATAAGCCATGGAAAATATTACAAACAGCGCCTCGTTAAAACAAGCGATTCGCGACCTTGAAAACAAACAACAAGAGCTAGAAATAGCCTTGAAGCATGAATTTCATTTATCCATTGAGCAATTAAATCCTCTTAATTCGATCAAGACCACCCTCAAAAATTTCGCTACAGATCCTGATATAACAGGAACTATTCTGAATGCCGCCATTGGATTTACCACTGGCTTTATTTCAAAAAAGATATTGGTTGGTGGTTCTAATAACCCAATTACTAAATTAGCGGGGACATTGATAGAGCTTGGGATTGCGGGGGCCGTAACAAAAAACCCTGAAAAAATAAAAACCATCGGATTGGTATTATTGAAAAAACTTTTCAGTAAGAAGACTCCCGAAGTGAGTGAAGATGACCAAGCGAGCTAAATTGCTAACTTGGATTAATATAAGGATATAATTATTTGCTTCATGAAACTTACTTTTATGTTTACTTATTATGGTGTTTATCTCTTTTGGAAAATTAGATTTTCAATTCTCAAATGAAAAAAATTATCCCTATTCACAAGGCGGTTGAATTTGCCACGAAACAATCGATGCGATTGGCCGACAAGACCTTGGAGAAGAAAGAAATTATGGGTGGCATTTTTACCAACCTGGCTAATTTCACACTATTCGTTAACCGTACCTTTAGAGAAACATTTTCACGCGAATTTGAAGTAAAAGAATTTCTTCGTCAGTGTTTTCATATGGGCAATAAATCGCTACCCTTGATTGCCCTAACAGGATTTATTTTAGGCTTGGTGTTAACCATTCAATCGCGACCGATGCTTATCGATTTTGGAGCCATCACGATGTTGCCCGGAATGGTAGCCGTATCCATTATTCGCGAAATGGGACCAGTAATCACTGCGCTAATTTGCGCCGGAAAAATCGGTTCAGGTATCGGCGCAGAGCTTGGCTCCATGCGTGTTACCGAACAGATAGATGCAATGGAAGTTTCGGCTACCAATCCATTCAGATACTTAATTGTAACCCGAGTAATCGCCGCTACTTTAATGATACCATTATTGGTATTGTTTGCCGATGCGATGGGTATTTTAGGGAGTTGGATTGGTGCTAATTTGAAAGGCGATGTTAGTTTCACATTATATTATCATCAGGCCTTTTCCAAAGTTGATTTTGGTGATTTTATACCTGCATTAATCAAGACTTTTTTCTTCGGTGCAGTTATCGGTTTGGTAGGATGCTATAAAGGTTATCATGCAGGTAGAGGAACAGAGAGTGTAGGAATTGCTGCCAATGCATCGGTGGTGGTATCTTCATTGCTGGTTATTATTGTTGATTTGGTGGCCGTTCAAATAACTGATATGATATGAAAGAAGTAACCAATAATACAGCATCAACGGCGAATTCAAGTTCATCAACCCAACGTGAAATTGTGATCAGCGTATCAGATTTATTTCTTGCGTTTGGCTCCCAAGCTGTATTACAAGGCATCTCCTTTAATTTGTATCAGGGCGAAAATTTGGTAATACTTGGAAAGTCAGGCTCTGGCAAATCGGTGCTCATCAAGTGCATTGTAAAACTATTAAAATCACAAGCTGGTCACATCGAAGTATTGGGAGAAAATATTGATAATATTATGGGGGCGAATATGGAGGTGCTCAGAAAAAAAATTGGGTTTCTGTTTCAGAGTGGCGCCTTATACGATTCGATGAATGTAAGAGAGAATTTAGAATTTCCATTGCGTAGAAATAAATTAAAATATACAGAACAAGAAATTGAAGAGCATGTTGCCATTGTACTCGAACGTGTGGGCCTAGCAAGTGCTATCGATAAAATGCCGGCGCAACTCTCGGGCGGAATGCGCAAGAGAATTAGCCTGGCGCGAACCCTCATCATTGATCCACAAATTATGTTGTATGATGAACCCACCACGGGACTCGACCCGGTAACATCCAACGAAATAAGCCAACTCATCAATCAAATTCAAGAACAATATAAAACTTCTTCCATCATCATCACGCACGATATTGCCTGTGTAAGAGCTACGGCCCATCGTATCTTGCTGATGCATCAGGGGAAGATATATAAGGAAGGAAGTTTAACCGATTTTGAAACCTCGGACGATCCATTCATTCAATCATTTTTCGGAAAAATATAATTACGCATAAATTACCATATGGAAACACCATCATCTTCTTATAAAATTCGATTGGGAATTTTTATCGCGTCGGGCCTTGCTATTTTTTTGCTGGCGATATTTATCATTGGCAATCAAAAAAACCTTTTTAATCCTGTAATCACAATCAAGGCAAAGTTTCAAAATGTGAGTGGACTCGAAGTGGGGAATAATGTTCGATTCTCGGGCATCACCATTGGTACTGTTGATAATATCGCCATCATCAACGACTCCACCGTGCAGGTTGAATTGCTTATAAAGAAGGAAGTGCAAGCCTTCATAAAAAAGGATAGTGAAGTGGGCATTGGCTCCTCGGGTATTATAGGCGACCGATTGGTAATTATTAGCCAAGGCGGAACCACCACTCCTAAAGTTGAAAATGGTGATGAGCTCGCATCCAATGAACCTGTAGAAACTGATGCCATCATGAGCAGCCTAAATATTGCCTCCTTCAATGCAGCCATTGTAAGTGAGCAATTGGCAGAGATTTTAATAAAGGTGAATCATGGAGATGGTGCCCTAGGGCAATTGATTCAGGATAGCACTTTCGCAAGAAATTTAGAACAAGCCATCATCAACCTTCGTAATAGCAGTCAGGGTTTAAACGAGAATATGGAGGCTGCCAAGCATAATTTTTTCCTAAAGAGTTTCTTCGATAAGCAGAAAAAAGAGGCGAAAAAAAAGTAAAAAAGATTGATTCGAAATAAGCCATCTTCAACATCATGATATATCGATATAAGCTAAGCTAGATAGGGATTTAATGATGGTGGATTATGGCACTCCAAAATGAGTATTTTGTCTAGATTCCATACTCCTTTTCCGTAAAAATCTTCATTCGATGGGCGAAATACCTCAATTACTTCAACTATAATTTTTCTTTTCGGGTAAATTTTGCTTTATTTGGAACTTTCTTTTGTACCTTTTATAACGAAGAAGCATTATAGAGATATTTAGTACTTAATTACTCAGCACACATGACAAAAAGAATACTCTGGATTTTAGCCCTTGTCCCGTTTTTAATGTTTAATAACGCTTGTAAGCCTACCCCAGGTAAAGCCAAAACAAGTATCGAGAAAAAGCAATTTCACTCAGCTGCAGAGGAGTACGCTTATCTATACGCTCATACCGATAACAGTAAGGAAAAATTAAAGTATGCCGAACTTGTAGGTGAGTGTTATAAAAATGCTTCTCAGTATAAGAAAGCAGTGGTATGGTACAAAAAAGCATCTGCCAAAACTAAGGAGCCAGAAGTGGTGATGATGTATTGTAAAATGCTTAAAGCCAATCAGCAATGGGCAGAAGCCATCGTTGCTTTGCAAGATTTCAAAAAGCGTTTCCCTGATAAAATGACTGCCATGGCTGATTGTGAAATTAGTGGTTGTGAGAATGCCTTGAAATGGAAAGATTTGAAAACTCGTTATATCGTTCAAAACGAGAAAAAATTAAATAGCCGCGATAATGATTTCGCTCCGGTATATGGAAAAGATGGATTGTATTTCACTTCCGATCGTCCAAATCCAAAAGGGAAAAGCGGTTACGACTGGAGTGGACACGGAGGATATTATGATTTATATATCTCTAAAGTTGACAAGAAAAAATTCAAAGGAACCCCCAATCCATTTGCCAGCGATAACTTGGGGAAACCACAAGCAGTAGCTGAAACCTATACCCAATACAATGAAGGAACCATCACCTTCGACGCCAAAGGAAATGTAATGTATATTACCCAATGCGGAGGAAAAGATGGAAAAGCAATTAACTGTCAAATTTATAAACTCGATAAAAAATCGGCTGGCTGGTCGGAAATCGATTATACCAACCCATTACCATTTTGTAATGACACCATCCACGTTTGGGGCCAACCTAGCTTAAGTGCTGATGGAAGCAAATTGTATTTTGTATCGGATATGGAAGGTACCTTAGGTGGACAAGATATTTGGGTATGTAATTACGTGAAGAAAGGAAAAACTTGGAGTACCCCAATCAACTTAGGTCCTACAGTAAATACTGAGAAGGATGAAATGTATCCGTTCATTCACCCTGATGGAACATTATACTTTTCATCTAAAGGACATTGCGGTATTGGTGGTTTTGATATCTTCATGACCAAAGGCGATGGTACCAGCTGGAGTGAAGCACAAAACATGCGTCAACCAGTAAATAGTGCTGGTGATGATTTTGCTTTCATCTGCGATCAAAGCAAAGAGAATGGTTTCTTCACTAGTAACCGTGCTACTTTAAAAGATGATGATATCTACTCGTTTAGTATGACTCCATTGGTGTATACTTTAACTGTGCGCACCTTCGATAAAAATACTCGTGAACTTTTACCAATGGTAACCGTTCCGTTAACCAATGGATACGATACCATCATGATGAAGCTTACCACCGATAATACCGGTACCGTAAAACAAATTATTAAAGGGAATACCGACTATTTCTTCTACGGTAAAAAGAAATACTATTTCGATAGCCGTAACGAATCGATTTCAACCAAAGGGTTAGAAGAATCAAAAGATTTTGTGGTAGATTTATTCTTAGAAAAACAAGATATCCCTCGTGTACTCGATATCCTTTACGACTTGGATAAAGCCAATATTCGTCCGGATGCGGCTGAGAAACTTGACTCCGTTGTATTGGTATTGAAAAACTTCCCTGATATCGCTTTAGAATTGGGATCACATACCGACTGTCGTGCTCGTTTCGATTATAACTGCGACTTGAGTCAACGTCGTGCCGACAGTGCCGTTGATTATATGGTACGTCATGGTATCGATCGTGAGCGTTTAATTGCAAGAGGTTATGGTGAGTTCCGCTTAACAAACAATTGCGGTTGCGAGCCTACGAATATTGCTCCTGGTTGCGATGATGCCATGCACCAAGCCAATCGTAGAACTACTACACGTATCATTACTATGGAATGGAAGAAAGGTATGAAGCTTGATTTCGATTGTATCAATACCGATTCATGCGAGCCTTGTAAGAAACTCCTAGAAGAATTTAGAAAAGGAAAAGAGAAGATGCAAGATGCTCCATTGGGAAGCGACTCAACCAAGACCGATGCACCGGCTCCAGCACCTGCTCCTACTCCAGCACCTGCACCTACACCTGCTCCAGGAACCAACAGAACAACAACACCTGGAACTACGCCAAATACCAATCGCACCGTGCCTGCTCCAGGAACTCCTCGTACTGGAGCCACTCCAAGTGCATTGCCTGCAGACACCACCAAACGTAAGCCGCGTTAATCGCATACCATTCAAATAATAAAAAAGGCAACTAATTACTAGTTGCCTTTTTTATTGCGTAAAGTTTTTTACATTTGAATCGTTCGTTAAATAAAAATTTATTAATAAAAACAGTTATGAATCCATTCGCACGGTTTCCCTTCTTGCGCTATGTTTTGCCGTTTGTTATTGGCATTGTGCTGGAAGCAAGCTTTCAAATTCCCATTCGATTTTGTCTTCCTTTACTGCTTTTCTTTCTCGTTCCGATTAAACTTTTTGCTTATTCGAAATGGTTGCGATCGAGGTATAAATATCGGTTTGTATATGCCGCCTTCTTGCAATTGTTTTGGCTGAGTTTTGGAATAACGCTTACTGCTTTTAATAACCCATTGATTGCTGATGATTATTTTGAGAAACAGCCACAAAAAGAATATTTACTTGTAAAATTACAAGAACCATTATCGCACAAAAAGCGCGCCTGGAAAGCATTGGGAGAGGTGGTGGGCGTTTATCAGGGCGAGGAATTAAAAAATACCCATGGAAAAATTATACTCTATTTTTCCATCGACTCCATAGAGGCACAACAAATTTATTGTGGTGATGAACTCTTAATTCCAAGCAACGCTAATGCAATTGAAGGTCCGAAAAACCCTGGAGAATTTGACTATCGAAATTTCTTAGCGAATCAAAAAATACATACGCAAGTGTATTTGAAAAGTCATGAGTATGTGCTTTGGAAAGAAGGTTGTAATTATGAAATTCTCCGCAATGTATATCGCATCCGTGATTTGCTGCTCGGCATTTTGGCCAAATATATTGATACTAAAACAGAACGAGGCGTGGCTGGGGCTTTACTTTTTGGCTATAAGGATGAACTCGATTCGGATATTGTTGATGCGTATGCACGTACTGGAACCCTGCATGTACTGGCAGTTTCGGGCATGCATGTGGCCATCTTATATTTTGTAGTTAGCTTTTTATTTCGGCCATTTCAAAAGAAGAAAGCAGGTGCCTGGCTTACTGCCATCTTTACTTTAGTACTCATTTGGTTTTACTCTTTATTGAGTGGCATGGCCCCTTCCATTAGCAGGGCATCGGTGATGTTTAGTATTATTATTTTAGGCAAAACACTTCGTGATGATATTAGTATCTACAATAATTTATTTACTTCTGCTTGTATGCTACTATGCTACGACCCTTACTACTTGTTCGATGCAGGGTTTCAACTCTCCTACCTGGCGGTGTTTGGCATCGTGTTTTTCCAGCCTAAAATTGCGCCCCTCTTCATTGTAAAATCGTGGTTTGGAAAACAAGTATGGGGATTAATCAGTGTATCGGTTGCTGCACAAATAGCCACCTTTCCTATTAGTCTTTACTATTTCAATCAGTTTCCAAATTATTTCATCTTCTCCAATTTAATCATCATTCCCATCACTACTTTTTTAATGTATTTGGGAATTTTATTACTTGTGGTCAACCCAATTTCATTAATTGCTGGCTGGATTGGCTGGGTTTTGGGCTATCTCATTCATTTTGCCGACCTCATCATACTGCGCATACAAGCCTTGCCCATGGCCGTTTCTGAAGGGTTGTATATTGATAAGTTTCAAGCCTTCGAACTGTATTTAATTATTTTATTGGGAGCAGTATTTTGGGAGAATGCCTATAAATTTTATTTAAAAATGATGTTGTGGCTTTGTTTCATTTTCATGATTCAGTTGAGCTATTTAAAGTATCAGCATCTACACCAAGAGGCTATTGTATTAAACAGTATTCGTGGTGGATTTTCGACGAATATTATTTCGGGCACCAGCAATATTTTGTATTGCGATACGATGGTGAGTGCCTCGCCTCAAGGAATGAAGATGCATTTCAAAGGATACTGGAACCGGCAGTGGGTAGGCATTCCAAGCATCATGCATGAACCCCAATTTATATCAACTGATAATTATATCTTAAATAAGAATTATCTAATCACACCCTATGCTTCCTTTTATTTTGTAGATGAGAAAATGAAATTTGATACCATGCCTATCGCCATCGACTATTTGGTATTGAGGCATCGTTGTAAAAAGCCCCTTGATATTTTGCAACATACTTTCCAGTTTAAAACGCTCGTATTGGATGGTTCGCTGAGTGCATCTCGCAGAAAAAAATACCAGCAGCAAGCCGATTCCCTGCATTGCCATACCATCGATTTACAAAGCTCGGGGGCCATTGAAATAAGTCGGTAATGCTTTAAACAAACATTTGTAATTTCGCAACCATGGAAATTGTTTTAAAAACCCAGGTTGGTAAAGTAGTCACCCTCACACTAAACCGTGCAGAAAAACGCAACGCTTTAAGTGTGGCCATGGTGAATAAACTCAAAGATTATTTCAGGGCCTTGCAAGATGATGACAGCGTGCGTGTGATTATGCTACAAGCCAATGGGGAAGCCTTTTGTGCGGGTGCCGACCTGGAGTACTTACAACAATTACAAAACAATACTTACGAAGAGAATTTGGCCGACTCACAAAATTTGGCCGAGCTATTCCAGCTCATCTATACGCATACCAAATTAATTATATCAATGGTGGAGGGCGCCGCACTTGCCGGTGGATGCGGCCTAGCCAGTGTATGCGATTTGAGTTATGCTACTCCCACAAGCAAATTTGGATATACCGAAGTGAAGATTGGATTCATTCCTGCCATCGTATCTTTTTTCTTGTTGCGTAAAATTGGGGAAGCACATACCAAGGCATTATTACTTACAGGAAAAATTATTGATGCACAAACTGCCGCGAATATGGGATTGATTAATGAGGTCGTTGCAGCCGATGCCATCAAAGCGCATGTAACAAATATTGCTGAAAAACTTTGTGTGGAAACCTCACCAGCATCCATTGCTCTTACAAAAAATCTCATCAACGAAATACAACCCCTTGGCCTGGATGCCGCGATGTTATTGGCTTCTCAGAAGAATGCCGGAGCGCGTGCTACCAATGATTGCAAGAGAGGGATTGCTGCTTTCCTCAATAAAGAAAAATTAACTTGGTAGGTACGTGCTTATCTTTTTTTAAGTACTGAAATACTTTTTGCGGGCACTTTATAGGTAGTCCCCATCTTATTGTCGCTCAATAATGGATTAGTGCCAAGCATCATATCGTATTTTAATTTCGTCAATGCATTTCCTTTTGAACCTCGCTTCAAATCTAAATCGTAATCCTTCTCACTGCGATTGATTAAAATATACACCGTTTCCTTTTTCCAGGTTCTTTCGATGATTAAAATACCCGCGGTATCGATGGCTGCGTAAAGCTTGTAGGTGCCCTGACTCAACACAGGATTTTGATTGCGCAAATCGATCCATGTTTTGTAATAACTAAAAAGTGCGGTATCAAATTTCACTCCATCGTTGCGCGATATTTTTCCTTTGGGGTCGGTACGTTCGGCATCGAATTGCTTGTCGGCCCAAACCATAGGCTTCCTGCAATCGGGGTCGTTGGCACCCCACATGCCTGCCTCATCTCCATACAAAAACATCGGAGCACCGGGCATACATATTTGATAACCTACCATGAGTTTTTGCGTGCGTCGTTGTTCGGGTGTAGGCTTCGACGAATTATAATTGCCATTATGTTCGGCTTGGGTCATGCCAAAGAAAATGCCCCATTCGGCAAAGTGCCCGATATCTGGATTTGCTGTCGCACTCGCGAGTCGTTGTGCATCGTGACTATCATATAGGTTTTGCATCACATACATGCTCTTGCCATATATTTTGAGCATCTCTTTGTTTTTGGCATCAAGCTGCGCGGCATTGCTGGCGAGGGTTTGATTGATAAAATAATCGTGTGCAGCAAATCCAAAATTATAATTCATCACCGCGTTGAAACCTGCATCGAGATATTTTTTTACTTCCAGTGGTGGGTCAACAATTTCGGCGGTGGTATAAGCTTGCGGGTTGAGTTGATGCACGTAAGCATTCCATACCGACCAAAATTTAAGGCTGATGCAATACGCTACATCCAAGCGCCATCCATCGATTCCGGCACTCACATTGCCATCGGGTTGCATCCATCGTTTGGTGCAATTGAAAATATATTCGCGAGGACCACTTACAATACCGTTCTCGTCTTCTCTTAACTCGGGCAACTCTTTCACACCAAACCAGCTTTGGTATTTGAAAGGCATATTCATATCGCCTTTGGTATTCCATTCTTTAATATAAAACCAGTTCGCATACTTACTTTTTTCACCTTTCGCAACCATATCTTTCATGAATAAATTTTCGATACCCATATGATTCCATACCCCATCAAAAATGATACGCATGCCTCGTTTGTGAACTTCTGAGATAAGTTGCAACGCCAGTTTATCTGCTTCCGTCCAGTGCCAGGTGGCTGGATCATCGGGTGTTTCGGTAGCGATGGTGGCTATGTCTTTGGTGGGGTTCGGACCCATATAAGGATCTACATGATGGTAGCAAATCGCATCATATTTATGAGAAGAAGGTGCGTAGAATATGGGAGTTAGATACAAGGAGTTCACCCCTAAATTTTTCAGGTAATCGAGTTTATTGATGATTCCTTGAAGGTCGCCACCATAGCGACGACGCTGAATATTGAATCCAATATTTTTTTTGTTCTCTTGCTCATAGGGCTGCAAGGCATACCAGTCGCTGGTCCATGGGTGCACCTGCCATGCCGATTGCTCATCATGTGGGTAGGAGCCTTTGAGCGTTGCCACGATAGGGTCGTTGGTGGTATCTCCATTGCAAAATCGTTCAGGAAAAATTTGATACCAAACCGCCGAGGTTGCCCATTCGGGATTTACCACCTGACTTTGTGCCTGAATGCCCCAAATGAAGGCCGAGAGAAAAAAAAGTAAACGCATATTTTGGATACAAATTAACAGTATATTTGCTATTCATCTAACTAATAATTTTGTTTTATCATGAAACAATTCCTCCTGCTTTGCCTATTACAAATTGTGTTGCTAATTCCAACGCATGCACAAATCACTATAACAAGTACAGATATGCCGGTAGTGAATGATACGCTGAGATACAGTACTGCAGCCACCACCAGCTTTACCCCTGCGAATTTGGCTACCAGCACCGGAGCGAATTATACATGGAACTATGGCTTTTTAACACCAACGAGTCAGTTATTAGAATCGTTTAAGTCGTCGACGAGCACGCCCTACTTATTATATTTTGCGGGCATGGTGGGCTATAAGCGGGCCGACTCCATTAGCTTAGGCCCATTGGTACAAAAGAATGTATGGGATTTTTATAAAACAACAACAGCCAAGTACACCATTGAAGGCACGGGCTTTACTACCTCTGGAATTCCGCTGGCCAGCGATTATAGCGACCCAGATGAATTATATTATTTCCCCTTAAACTTTAGCGATCAAGATTCGGGCACATTCAGTGTATCTACTACCATTCCTGCCATTGGAGGTTATATACAAGCGGGTAACCGCAAAAACACAGTAGATGGCTGGGGACAAATTACTACACCTTTTGGAACCTTCAGTGTATTGCGTGTGAAGTCGGTAATCACTGAAACCGATACCATTAGAATCACCACCCCGTTTGCATTCACCATTCCATTCACCAACAATCGTATTGAGTATCGCTGGTTGGCCAAAGGAATACATATTCCAATTTTGGAGGTCACCGTTTCCAATGGACTTGGGGGCACTAATATCACTGAGATCAAGTACCGCGATCAGTATCATTATATACCACAAGCACCAGCAGCCAATTTCACAGCCGATATTTTATTTCCAAAGATTGGCAATACCGTAACACTCACTGATCAATCTGCCAATTTGCCTACACGCTGGAAATGGACGATTACTCCTGCCACCTATACCTTTGCCAATGGCACCAACGATACCTTACAAAATATACAAGTGAAATTTACTGCCAATGGAAATTATAATGTGAGCTTGAGAGCTACCAATGCCATAGGAAATACTACATCAACCAAGAACGCCTATATCAAGGTGGGCGATGTGCCTGTAATTAAATTTGGGGCGAGTAAGCTCAATGCGAATATTGCCGATTTAATTAATATCAACGATAGTTCGAGCAATACCCCAACGCGATGGAAGTGGACTATTCTTCCTTCTTCGTATACTTATAATACAGGCAGTGTAGATACTTTGAAAAATGTGGTAGTATCATTTTCAAAAGCTGGATTTTATACGGTTGATTTAAAAGTAACCAACCCATGGGGAAGCGACCAGACCACCAAGACCAATTATATATGGATTAATTTCCCTGCAGGAATCAATGCAAGCAATACTTCTGGCATGGCGGTATATCCCAATCCAGTAACAAAACAATTACAATTTGAGACGCCCGAATTCGTAACATCCAAGCTTCGAGTGTATGATAGTTTTGGAAAGCTGGTGATGGAAGGCGATGCAAAATCGGGAGAGGCAATTGATGTGAGTGCTTTGAGTGCAGGAGTTTATATTATCGATTTAGAAAATAATGGCCAGCATGCCATGGCACGTTTTATAAAAGAATAACCTAAATATCAAATATTATGTATTCGAATGCAGCAGTACTTATCGCCATTGCGCTAAATGTATTAGCGCTCATTTACAAATTCTTTCCACCAAAAAAAATCAATACCTGGTATGGGTATCATATGCGATCGTCGATGCGCAATGAGGCTACCTGGAAGGAAGCCAATACGTATGCCTCTCGATTGCTCTTGCTTTTGAGTATTATATTTTTAGCCGCAGCATTAATCAGCACCAACTTCATTCATTTCAGTATTTTAGAATTATCCCTTTATGCTTTTGTGCTCATCATCTCCTGCACAGGCATTTATTTCCTCACCGAAATGCATATGAAAAATCTGTTTGATGAGAATGGAGAGAGGAAGTGAGAGGGCATTTAAAATGATAACAAGTTAGTTCATCGGTTCGAATTGCCGTTGGTCGGAGAAGCAACTGCCTCATTAACCTTCTACCTACAATGTATTCTTGGTTGAAATTACCAACACTCTAACCACTAGCACCTCCTCGACCTTATAACCCAGCGTCCGTCGTTGCGTCTCCGACCAACGACCTCATTGCTCTTCGAGCTAGATGGTATTCCTAGGTGAATTTAACTAATAATACATTTCAGTTCGAAATACTCGGGGCCGTTGGTCGGAGACGCAACGGCGGATAGTTCAATACTAGTTCTTCTCACATTCCCCGCTTACAAATCACACAAAATATTCAAGGAGCTTGGTACGATTTCGATGGTATTGTTGCCTTTGACAAGCATGGGTTCTCCGTCGATATGGAGCGGGGTGTTTTCTTCGAGATGGATATTTATTTTTTCGGCTTTGAAGGTGATGGCCTGGGAAGAGCGATGAATGGTTTTTGAAATGAGACGATATGCTAATTGCAAAATATTACGATAGTTGAGATGCTGGATGATGGTGACATCAATCTTACCATCTGCGATATCGGCCATGCTGGCGATATAAAAATTATTTCCCCACTGTGAAGAGTTGGCAAAAGTTACAATGGCAGCCTTGCCCTTAAATTCTACCCCATCAATATCTAACGTATACAATTGACGATGGTAGTTTTTGAAATGCTTCATCGTGGTAGTTACATACGTTTTTAAACCCCGCTTGGGTAACTTGCTGAAATGGTACGCTACAAAGGCATCGAAGCCCATGCCAATACAATTCACACTGTACTGCCCATTGATTCGAATGGTATCGATACGACGATGTGATAATTTATTAATGAAGGCAATGGCATCTTTTACTTTCAATGGAATATGTAAATGCCTCGCCAGTCCATTGCCTGAGCCTAAAGGCAAAATGCCCATGATGATATCGGTATTCACCAGGCACTGGGCCACCGCATTCATGGTGCCATCGCCTCCCGCAGCAATCACAATATCAAACTTCTCCTCAATGGCTTTGAGGGTAATCTCCCGTGCATTGAGGGTAAGGGAGGTATAAAAGAGCTCAGGGATAAAAACTTTGGGGTCGAGGTTGCGTGCAATTAATTCGGGCAGCTTCTTCTTATTCAATCCCCCGGAAATAGGGTTGACTACAAATAAAATTTTCTTACGCCCGGTTTGCATTCGTTTTCAAAAGTAAATAAAAAACCCGCGGCTTGAAGGCCACGGGTTTTGATAAATTATTGTTGTACTGGATTACCAGATTTTGATACGATCGGCTTCCGGCTTCCACATGGCATCACCTTGCTTCACACCAAAGGCTTCATAGAATGGTGTGAAATTGGTTAATGGACCATTGCAGCGATACAACCCTGGTGAATGTGGATCGGTATTGATACGCAATGCTGCTGCCTCATCGGTGATATTGCTGCGCCATACCTGAGCCCATGATAAGAAGAAGCGTTGATTCGGAGTGAACCCGTTAATCAATACGGAACCTTTGGCTTGCTTGGTTTTTTGGAAGGCTGCATACGAAATACTTACTCCTCCTAAATCGGCAATATTCTCGCCTTGAGTAAGACTTCCATTCACGTGAACTGAATCGAGCACCGTGTATGCATCAAATTGTTTCACTACTTTTTGTGTAAGTGTTTCAAACTTCGCGCGGTCTTCATCAGTCCACCATGTTTTAAGATTACCTAAAGCATCGTACTGACTTCCCTGGTCGTCGAAACCATGGGTCATCTCATGTCCGATAACCGCTCCAATACCACCATAGTTAATGGCATCATCGGCATTGAATTCGAAGAAAGGGAAATGCAAGATACCTGCAGGGAATACGATTTCATTGAATCCTGGGTTATAGTAAGCGTTTACTGTTGGAGGACTCATGCCCCATTCGGTTTTATCGATAGGCTTACCAATTTTGGCAATCATCCGCTGGTATTCGAATTTACCAATGGCACGTAGGTTTAAGCTGTATGAATTTGGAACAATTTTCACGCTGCTATAATCTCTCCATTTATCAGGATACCCAATTTTCAACATGAATGAATTCAATTTACCCAATGCTTTTTCTTTGGTTGGTTTGCTCATCCACTCCAATGCTTTGATATGCTCAGCAAAAGTTTCCTGAAGATTTTTTACCAATCCCATCATACGAGTTTTGGCTTCTGCATTGAAATATTTGTTTACATACAATTGTCCTAATGCCTCACCCAATCCGCCATCAACAGTTTGCAAAACGCGTTTCCAACGAGGTTTCATAGCTTTTTGTCCGCTCAAAGCTTTGCCACTGTACTCGAAATTAGCTTCCACAAATGCCGAACTTAAATACGGTGCTGAACCTTTGATAGTATGCCAGATTAAATATGTTTTCCAATCTTCGATACTTGTTTCTACCAACTGACGATTTACTTCTTCGTAGTATTTTGGCTGACCTACAATGATTGAATCTTGCTTCGATACATTGAACTTGGTAAGCAACATACTCCAATTCAAATTGGGAGTAAGCATGGTTAATCCATCGATTGAATATTTGTTGTAGTTCGCTTCAGGGTCGCGCAATTCAACAGGCGCTTTACATGCAGATGCCAATCTTTTCTCTAAAGCAAATACCGCTTCATATTTACGTTCGCTATCACCATCGCCAGTGAGGTGGAATAGCGTTACGAATAATGTTTTGTATGCATCACGAATTTTGCGGGTACGATCATCATCTTTGAAATAATAATCTTTGTTAGGCATTCCAATACCAGCTTGCCAAAGTTGAGCAACAATCTTGGTGCTATTTTTAGCATCCTGATCGGCATAGAATCCAATTACTGGATTGCCCCCTTCAATTTGTTGCTGGCAAAGCTCGTTAAGCAATTCATTGATGTTGGTGATTTTGTTGATGCGTTCGATATCTGGAACGATATCTTGAAAGCCTCTCGCTTCAAGGGTAGCGCTATCCATTCCACTTTTGTAGAAGTCGGCAACCTTTTGCTCAATACTACCTGCTTTGTTTTGTTTGGCGGCATACTCATCGAGTAAACCGTGCAATGCCTGGTAGTTAAATTCTTGAATTTCGCTAAAGCTACCCCAGCGGCTTTCGCTTGGTGGGATGGGATTGTTTTTTAACCACATGCCATTGGCATATTGGTAAAAATTATCGGCGGGCTTCACGCTGAAATCAAAGTTAGCCGAATCAATAAACTTGCGGCTACCGGAAATGGAGCGGAGGTTATTCATCGTAAATGAAAACACACCCAAGGCCAAAACCGTAATGAGGACAAAATATTTTCTCATGATAAAATAAAATAAGGTTGCAATATTAATCGTTCTGAGCATTACTTAAGCTAAAAAATCCCTAAACGCATTTACTTTATCAAAGAATACCTCATTAAGGGTTATACCAATTCACTTACATCATGAAAATATCCATCCTCACCTCCCTCCTATTATTGGTGTTCTGCCTCTCGGTGCAGGCCCAAACCCGACTCAAACTCAGCGATGCTGTAGCCAAAGGATTTGTAAAACTGAAGATCATGGGCAACGATGGCCATACTGGGCGTTGTGCGACGGTGATTACCGAAAATACTACGGCGCAAACTTTGGATGTGGATATTGACTGCGGACAAAAAATCACTTGTAGCGATAGCAGCTCACAAAACTTAGTGATTACTCAAAGTGAGCATGTACGCCTAACTCCCAAGCGCATTGTGACCACGGCGGTATATGCCATGTGTATCAATGCCCATAAGTCGTCGCCAGGAAAAATACCCTTCAAACTGGGGCAGATGGCACAGGGTGCTTTATTGCGGTTGACGAAATTTATCGAACAAAAGAAATATCAGAATGCACATGCTCAGAGTGCCGTTTGGACCATCACCGATAATAATTCGCTGGCAACTATTGGAAGCGATGAAGGCGATGATTATGAGATGACCAATGCCTTGAGAGGCTTTGTGGCCACCGAAAAACATATTACCAATTATACCAAAGCCAAACCCAAGGTACGCAAGGAAGCCATGGTAGAAGGCACTTTCGATATTGTATTAGTAAACAAAGCCCCCGTGGTGGTACAGATGGTTGACGCTCAAAACCGTGTGGTGAAAGTATTTGTGAAAGAGAGCAAGGAAGCTGGCATCTTAAGAATTAATTATAGCGTGAAGAATACCGATTACAAAGCCGGCACTTATTATATTGTGATGCTGGCAGGAAACAAGGAGATGAAGCGCGAACAAATCTTGCTTGAATAATTATTGCAAGAAAGGCGTGGCACCTGGCTTCAAATCATTCTGTGTATTACGTGGAGAAGGGTCGATGATTGGAGGGATGAGTTTGGAGAGTTCGGCAGGACTTAATTTATATTCCATTTGTGTAATACTCATTAGCCCCACAGAATAACTGCTATTACCGATTCTGCGAGTCATATATGCATTATAATCTCGTTCTTCAATCTTTGGAGCGTCAATATCAATTTCCTTCAGCATCGAAAACGATTGATCAAGAAAAACTGTATCAATTACAATTTTGTTTTTATTGAATTGAAATGATTTGATGATGGCGGTATCGAAGGCTGTTTGCATAAACTCTATGGAAGCAGGTGCATTGGGTTCGACAGAATCGCGGAGATCAATTTTGTAAGTGCCATCGAATTTGCAGGTGGTGGTGCCTATTACTTTATTGCCTTGAAGCACGCGCACCTGAACGTAAGGAATCGGTTCCTGGGTAGCGCTATCGGCTACAGTACCAGAAATACTCACCGATTTAAAATATCTTTTCAAAACACCATCTCGGTTTTTATCGGAGCTCACGATTCCTTTTACTTGTGCTTTGATTTGTTGAAAAAACAAGAACTGCAAACCGAGAATAAAAGCCACACGTTTAGGAAATTGAATAAGATTTTGATACCATACGGGTTCTTGCATGATAAACGGTTTATTGATGAGATCGGTGCGAATGCGCATGCATGCTTGTCCGTTATTACGGGCGTAGAAGGCGAGAATTTCTTCTGGAGATAAATTGGTAGCATCGTAAACCTGCTTTGCGCAATGATCGCAATGTCGCCCAAGCGTATTGGGTTTCATGGCATCCCAATTGGCAAGGCAGGGTTTCTCGATTTGGAGTTGCAGTTCTTTCTTTTTCATAATAATCGGTTTTAAATTTATAATTCGTTGTCTTTGATATTTCTCAAACGATTCACATCAATCGCTGGAATTTCATTTTTTCTTAGGATAACATTTGCCTCTTTGATTAGCTGGTAATTACGTTCTAGTTGATCAGTTCGATCGTCTGCCCTATTATTAACTTTTTTGGTTATATTAATAGATCCAGTTCTAGAAACAAGTGATGACATATCAATTTGATTTACATGCACTCTTTTTTCGGTTGAGGTTAGCATACCTTGTATATTTGGTTTTCTTGTCTTTAATTCCAGATCATAATACACTGTATCCATTACAATACGCGGCTTATTTATTAAAAATGGTTTTGATAAAACATCGGAATAATTAGGATGGCTGAACAAGATGCTTAATCTTCCTTCCTCCTGTTCATAGTTGGGTAATTCTAAGATAAATGAACCATCTTTAAATGCTTGCGTACAGGCGAGAACTATATTATTTCTTTTCAGTTCAATCTTCATGTTTTCCAATGGGAAGGTGTCTTTACGAAACGCTACTGTTCCAGTAATACAAATACTTTTCGTATTTCGTTTGACGGTGCCATCACTCAACTTATCATTATTCGCAAGTTGGTTGATTTGTGCTTTTATTTGCTGGAAGAAGAGCATTTGCATACCAATAAAAAGTGCTACTTTCCTGTAAATATTCTTAACCGAAAAATTTTTCTCAGGTAATGAAATCACGAATGGCTCCTCGAGCAAATTTGAGGGAACGCGCATACAAGCATTTCCTTTTTGCTCGATGAAGATTTCAAAAATTTCTTCTGGAGTGAGATTCGTGGCGTCGTATACCTGCTTTGCGCAATGATCGCAATGGCGCCCGAGTGTATTGGGTTTCATGGCATCCCAGGAAGCCAAGCAGGGTTTCTCGATGGTGAGCTGTAGTTCTTTTCTTTTCATCATTAAAGAGGCTTATTGAATAAGTAATCGAGATGTTTTGTGGATTGGTTGCTTGGAGGGGGGGCGGAATGGTGAATGGTGAATCGTAAACCGTAAGACGTAAATCGTTTTTCAATACAGCAGTAAGAATAGATCAAAAAGAAATTTTTAAACTCACATCTCAGAAACACATCCCTGGTTCCCGTCGTAAGTCTTCAAGTCATATGTCTTCCCGTCACATGTCTTATGTCCTACTTATATCCTCATCAATACTTCCCAACTGCGAAGCAGTTGAATAATAATAGCCATAGGTGAAACCTATGGTTAAATGATGGATTGTATTCTCAACCCCAACGGGGTTGAACTAAATTTGTTGAACTAAGTTGTAGTTAATACATTGCTCTTGGAATTATTTTCGACGAATCACATATTTAATTAATTCAATTAGAGATAATACTCTCGCCATGATTCCCGTCGTATGTCTTCCCGTCATATGTCATTTAATTATCCACCCAAAAAACCGTATTTTCGCAGGTAAAATTACATCTCAGAAAATCTATGTGTGGCATTGTAGGATACATTGGTAGCAAAGAAGCTTATCCCATTTTAATCAACGGTTTGAAAAGGCTGGAATACCGCGGTTATGATAGTGCGGGAGTTGCACTCTTGAATAACTCACTCAACGTTTATAAAAAAGCGGGTAAGGTATCGGAACTGGAAGAGTTTGCATCCAATAAAAATGTTCAGGGCCATGTAGGCATCGGACATACCCGCTGGGCTACCCATGGCGAACCCAACGACCGCAATGCACATCCTCATTTGAGCCAGGATGGTACCTTGGCCATCATACATAATGGTATCATTGAAAACTATGCTTCAATTAAAGAAGCCTTAGTGAAGAAAGGTCATACTTTCAATAGCGATACAGATACAGAAGTATTGATTCATTTCATAGAAGATATTCGTGATAATGCTAAAGTAGAATTAGATGAAGCGGTACGTTTAGCACTCAATGAAGTAGTTGGTGCATATGCCATCGCCATCATCAGTAAAAATCATCCCGACTTATTAATCGCGGCTCGTAAAGGTAGTCCGTTAGTGGTAGGTGTAGGAGTTGGTGAATATTTTGTTGCCAGCGATGCCACGCCAATCATTGAATATACTCGTAATGTGATTTATTTGGAAGACCGCGAAATTGCGATTATCCGTGATAATAAACTCACCATCAAAACCATTGAGAATCGTGTGATTGAAAATCCATATATCAAAGAATTAAATTTGAGTTTGGAGAGCATTGAAAAAGGTGGATACGAAAATTTCATGTTGAAAGAAATCTATGAGCAACCTCGTAGTATTTTGGATAGTATGCGTGGTCGTATCAATGCAAAGAATGGAACTTTTCAGATGAGTGGATTGCGTGAGTACGAACATAAATTCATCAATGCCAAACGAATTATCATTGTTGCTTGTGGCACCAGCTGGCATGCAGGCCTGGTAGCCGAATATTTATTTGAAGATTTTGCCCGCATCCCAGTTGAGGTTGAATATGCTTCGGAATTTAGATACCGCAACCCTGTTGTAACCGAAGATGATATTGTGATTGCTATTTCTCAAAGTGGGGAAACCGCGGATACATTAGCCGCCATTGAACTGGCAAAAAGCAAAGGAGCTATGATTTTTGGCATCTGTAATGTAGTAGGAAGCAGTATCCCACGCATGACGCATGCGGGTGCTTATACCCATGCCGGGCCAGAAATTGGGGTAGCCTCCACCAAAGCATTTACTGCACAAGTAACAGTACTTACTTTGATTGCATTGCATATTGCACAATTGCGAGGTAAAATTGCTGATAAAGATTTACGTCGTTTATTTAGTGAGCTAGAAGCCATTCCAGCAAAGGTGGAAAAGGCATTATTGTCGGACTCGTTGATTGTAAAAATTGCCGAGAAATTTAAGGACGCTCAAAACTTTTTATATTTAGGAAGAGGCTATTGCTTTCCAGTTGCCTTAGAAGGCGCCTTGAAATTGAAAGAAATTTCATACATCCATGCAGAAGGATATCCGGCTGCAGAAATGAAACATGGCCCGATTGCCTTGATTGATGAAAATATGCCTGTGGTAGTTATCGCTACCGAAGGTGCAAATTACGAAAAGGTGGTGAGCAATATCCAGGAAGTGAAAGCTCGTAAAGGACGTATCATCGCCATTGTATCGGAAGGTGATACCAAGATACGTGAGATGGCTGAATATGTAATTGAGATTCCTCATACAGAAGATTGTTTGATCCCGTTGGTTGCTACCATTCCATTGCAATTATTGAGTTACCATATTGCCATCATGCGTGGCTGTAATGTAGACCAGCCAAGAAACTTAGCAAAGAGTGTTACGGTAGAGTAGTCCTAGTACATAACAATGCACTCCAAAAAAACTGATTGCTTCCTTGTAATTACTAAATAGAAAATTATTAAAAAGTCCTTAAGGCACGCACGCTAAAAGTAGTCGTCTTGCCGTTGGCGTCTGTGGCGCCGTTGTAGAAGTATAAATAGAAAGCGTTTGACGCACTAGTCTCGGTGCTACTCCAATAGCCCGCCGTAGAGGATAACAAAGTGGAACTAATCGCTCTAGCTGTTTTATTTACATAATATCTATTATGCCAAAGTAATACTAATTCGTCAACAGATGGAAGGTACCAACCTGCACCAAGTGTTGCTACCCAAGTGCTTGCTGTACCTGCACCTGTGGGCATTAAATTCGTATTATAGGCGCCACCTTCTGTTCTGTCGGCACCTACTAAAGATGCGCCACTCCATGTAGCAGTTGTTTCCGTTTTTGAAACTAGTAAACCATGTTGCATTCCATCGCTGGTTGTAAATAGATTAAAAATAATACCTCCAAGGTATTCTTCGCCAAGGTAGTGGTTGCCAGTGCTGCTAGGGGTGGTCCAGGAAGGTGTTCCACTGCCATTGGTGGTTAATACCTGGCCCGCAGTTCCATCGGTTTTTGGATAAGTAACAGCTCCCACAGTGACAGTGCCACTAGTTTTCACATTCGTTATAGCGGTGTTACCGAGCTGAACGGTATTGCTTCCATTACCAACAGCATTGTATCCGATTACAATTTCATTGGTACCGTGGTCTGCTAATGGCATTGCATTGGCTCCGATTAAAACAGCATTATTAATTTCTGTATTATATGTGGTAGCGTCACCAATATATCTGCCAGCTAAAAATCCTAATACGGCATTATAACTGCCGGTTGTATTAAAATCTATTGCTCCAGCACCAATGGCAGTATTTCTTTCGCCGGTAGTATTCGCTGAGAGCGATTGTGCGCCAAAAGCAGCATTATAGGAAGCCGTGGTATTAGCGTATAATGCGCCAAATCCAGCTGCGATATTGCGATAGCCCGTTTGATTGAAAATTAAAGAAGAATACCCAATTGCTGTATTATCACCTCCGGTTGTATTGGTCCACAATGAAAATGATCCAACAGCTGTATTATATTCTGCTGTTGTATTTGCAACTAGTGCTTCAGAACCTACTGCAACATTATGGCTTCCGGTGCTGTTACTTAGTAACGCTATATAGCCCAAAGCGGTATTGTCATAGGCCCCATTTGCAGTATACAAAGCCTTTCTACCGAATGCTGTGTTTCTGGCTCCATTTACGTTTGTATTAAGAGAATATGCGCCAAAAGCCGTATTCACAGATCCATTAGTATTGTTTTTAAGGGATTCAATACCGAAAGCCGAATTCTCAAACCCAGTAGTGTTCGCATAAAGTGCATTCACTCCTATTGATATATTGGTAGCAATAGCACCTTTCCCTTGACCTACAGTAAGCCATTCGCCAGTGGTGCCGGTAAATGTTTCTATGGCTTTATTATCGGTATTGTAAATTTGCAAGCCCGTGGCTGGCGTTGAGATGGCATCTCTCTGTGCAGTGGTCATTCTCGGGGGCAAAAACCCTTTGGTGGTAGAGGTTACATCTAATTGTGAGGAGGTAGCGGGCGAGGCCGTACCAATACCTACTTGGGCTTGGATTAGATATACTGAGAGCAGTAGGCCAATACTTAAAATAATTTTTTTCATAAGGTGGAAATAGAAATTTAGGGTGGTTTATAATTTTAATAGTTTAATGGTGTTAGTATTGGTTCGTAAGAGGTAAGTGCCTATTTCAAAATGGCTCATGTCAATAGAATGTATTCCTTTATCAAAATGCTTCTCAAAAAATAATTGACCTACCATATTATATATTGAAATATCCTCCTCGCCTTGGATCACAATTTGCAAATCGTTACCTTGTATCGGGTTTTCAACAATTTGCACTTTTGGGGCCATTTTTTCTTTGCTAAAATTAATTTGTCGCACTACACTATAGGAACTTAAACCATTGAAATCGCGTTGGAGTATGCGATAAAAATTGAAACCCGAAATCGGGGTGTTGTGCATATAATTATAGTGTAAAATAGTACTACTGGTTCCGGCTGCTGACTGCGTATTTAGATCAGTAAAATTTCTCCCATCAAAGCTATGCTGTATCACGAAGTCGAGGCTATTTTTTTCTTGTGCAGTGCTCCAATGAAGCAGCACGTTATCTCCTTGTTTGGTGGCTGTGAAATTCAACCATGTCACAGGTAAGGGTGCCGACGAAGAGGCTAGGGCTATTTCGCGAAGGGTAACCCCACTCAGCGTTGTGCTTAAAACATAATTATTGGTCACGTCATTGGTAGTGCTGGTATAATTATTCCATACAGTACCTGTTCCCGAATAGTTATTAACTTGCAATGAACTTTCGACCAGGCCTATTACTTCAACATCTTCATAATTTACCTGCACTGTACCACTAAAGGAAGGGGTATTGGTGTTAAATAAATAATACCTGTCGGCCGCTGGAGGAGGAGAAGCTCCCGCATTATTGGTACGTGTTGCATTTTTTGTAACGGTCAAACCATTAAAATCAAAAGGAGCAGAATTAATTAAAGTTAATCCATCTACATGAAATGTAGTACCTGTGGCAACTTCGAAGGTAGTGCCCGAAGCTACATAAATGCCCTGTGCATTTAACAATGAAGGGGTGAAGCCGTGAAATAAAAAAGCAAGAAGAGTAAACAGGTGTTTCATGTGTTTTTATAATTCAAAAAGTTTATTAATATATTAGGTATTTATTTTTATGTATTACAAATGAATTAAAAAAATATCCAACTTCACGCTTACATAAAAGCATTTGATTGCTTTTATGTATTAGTTGCCGTACTTAAAAATGATTATACAACTCCTGATAAATGGCATTATAGTCAATTAATAATCAGTTGGGGAATAAAAAATGAGCTAGCGCCCTGAAAGTACTAAAAGTCAGGCAATTGATTTTTTATAAAAGGAGTCTTAGTAATATTTTAGAATGGTAGTTTGAATGTGTTGACATATCATAATTTGGCGAATTGCAAGAACCGTTAACATAAGAAATTGTCGTTGAGTTTCACTATTTTTGTCCTTTATTTCATCCTACATTTGGGGTGATTGTGAACTGGTGGAGTTCGTGCTTTATAGGGTTTTTTATTTTCAAAAAAATAAATAGTGGTCAGATGGGGTAGAAAAACCTAATAGAAAAGACGCTCTCCTAAATAATTTTAAATTTTAAATAGTGATTATAGAAAACAGAAGAGCAGGTTACGAGTATTTTATTACCGATCGATTTTCGGCGGGGATTGTATTGACTGGAAGTGAGATAAAATCAATTCGTGCAGGCAAAGCCAATATCACCGATGGTTACTGCTCTTTTCATAATGAAGAGTTATTCTTGCGCAATGTGCATATCAGTGAATGGAAATTTGCAAGCATCAATAATCATGAGCCCGTACATGATCGCAAATTGCTTCTCAAAAAAACGGAACTAAAAAAACTACTTAACAAAACCCAAGAGAAAGGGTATACTATTGTTCCCATTAAAATATTTTTTAGTGAAAAAGGCTTAGCAAAATTAGAAATAGCCTTAGCGAAGGGAAAAAAGCTTTATGATAAGCGCGACGACTTGAAACTAAAAGATGCCAAGCGCGAGATTGACAGAAGAGGAGAATAAGAATTAAATGCTTCACGCTCCTACAAATCTATTCGTTAGCAAAATATCTTCATTCCTTCTGCTTACTTATCATCGTGTTGCATGACTTCAGGTATGAATCATGTAATCAATTCTATTCTTTATGTAATGCTTTCGGTTGAATAGTATAAGTCCTTTGTACACTGATATTTTTATCACCCTCTAAATTAAAATAACATGTACATAAAAAGAAAACTATTCTGGCTGTCCACCATCGCCACCTTGCTTATCGCTTCCAGGTTGAGTGAAAGGTCACCAACAACTGAGCGTATATTATTTTCTGAATAAAAATTATTAACGGGACGGCCCGCTGGGTCTTAATACAATGAAACATATAGATTGTATTCGGATTTTATAGGAGTTTTTACTCTTATGAATTTTATATCCCACACATTTAGAAAAAATTAGAATTAGAATTAGAATTTGTATTTGTATTAAGCCCTAGAAGGGCGAACTTTTAGTAGCATGCATTACACCGCATCTTGTATTAAGCGCCGTAGGTGCGACCCGTTAAAAGACAATATATTGAAATAATTTTTTTGCCGTTGGTGAGGCAGGTGCAAAGGCTCAAACGCAACACCAACTGCGGCGAACATAGAATGAATTTTTTTTGAATACAAGATTAAATTATGATTTCATATTCATCAAAAGCAATACATTCAAACGTACCTACGGCACGTCAATACAGGGGGCAATAATGTGCTACCCACCAAATGTCCCTATTGGGACATAATACAAGAGGAAATTATTATTTGAAAATTGATTTATGGAGGATGCTGTATTATGTTCCTTCGGAACATCTGGTGGGTAGAAAACAATGCCCCCCGACCGACGTTCCATAAGAACGTTTGAATGCATTTCTTCCTGTACAAATCCCCTCGCCGCCGTTGTTGCGTGTTGTGTGTATGGCTGTGTGGAAGGTCACCAACAACTGGGCGTAGATTATGTTCTGAAATAAAATTTATTAACGGGACGCCCCGCTGGGGCTAAATTATGGATATTGAATTTTTGCTATTAACGGGACGACCCGCTGGGTCTTAATACAATGAAACAGATAGATTGTATTCGGATTTTATAGGAGTTTTTACTCTTATGAATTTTATATCCCACACATTTAGAAAAAATTAGAATTAGAATTTGTTCTTGTATTAAGCCCTAGAAGGGCGACCTGTTAGTAGCAACAATTACACCGCACCTTGTATTAAGCACCGTAGGTGCGACCCGTTAAAAGACAAAACATTGAAATTATTTTTTTTAGGCCGTTGGTGAGGCATCCGCAAAGGCTCAAACACAACACCAACTGCGGCGAACATAGAATGAAAATTATTTCTCGTGCCCACCATTCAAACCAATGCTCACGCTAACCAAAGCTCATTCCCTTGAAAATTTCCTATTCTCATAATTTTCCCTTTCTTTGCTTTATTAGTCTCTCACCACCATCATGGAATATAAAGTACCTTTCAATAGTAAGAAACTCATTAACCGATGGGCCATGTACGATTGGGCCAACTCTGCCTTTGCCCTCGTAATTACTGCTGCCATCTTTCCTACTTTTTTTGCAAATGTATCGCGCAAACTCGCGGGCGCCACCGCCGATGCCAAAGAAGTATATGTGAATATTATGGGATTGGATATTGAAAGCAATGCCTTATACAGCTATGCCTTAGCACTAGCCTTTTGTATTCTCATGGTACTTAGCCCTTTATTATCAGGTATTGCCGATGCTGAAGGTTTGAAGAAACGCATGATGAAAATTTTCTGTTACCTGGGCTCCTTCGCGAGTTTTGGATTGATGTTTTTTGATGCGGATAACTATTGGATTGGTGTTGTTGGAATTATTTTAGGAATGATTGGATACAATGGAAGTATCATCTACTATAACTCTTTTCTTCCCTTGGTAACCACTGAAGAGAATTATGATAAAGTGAGTGCACGTGGTTATGCCTATGGTTATTTAGGAAGTGTGATTTTATTGATCGTTAATTTATTGATGATTAAAAACCCTGCCTGGTTTGGACTGGGTGGCTTCGAACATCCAACTACTGTAGCTTGTCAACTTTCCTTTGCCATGGTTGCTGTTTGGTGGGTAGGCTTTGCACAACTTACCTTCAATGCCTTGCCCATAGAGCCTGTTGGCACCGATAAAGGAATTAATTATTTTAAAGCGGGCATGGAGAAATTGAAAATTGCTTATAATAGTGTTCGTCATTTGCCCAATACCCGTAGGTTCTTGATTGGATTTTTCTTTTGTGCAATGGCTTTACAAACCATCATGTATATCGCGGTTTTATTTGCCAAAGATGTTATTCATTTGGAAGATAGTGAAACCATTATGATGGTATTATTATTACAATTTGTAGGTACGATTGGCGCCATTTTATTTTCTCGCATTAGTATGAAAATTGGAAATATCAAAGCTATTTGCATTGCGGTTATCATTTGGATTTTTGTATGTATTGCAGCCTATATGGTGACTGAGAAGCTTCCGTTTTTCATTGTTGCCTCTTTTGTAGGACTCGTAATGGGAGCCTTGCAATCGTTGAATCGCTCTACCTTTAGCAAGCTCATTCCTATTCAGGAAGATGAGCTCTCTTCGTTTTATAGTTTCTTAGATGTTACCGAAAAAGCAGCCATCACGATTGGCACTTTGAGTACCGGACTCATCATCACGATGACGGGTAGTTTACGAAATGCGATTTTAGGTTACAGTGCATGCTTTTTAATTGCCTTGTATTATTATGCAAGAGTAAAAATTGAGAAGATAGAAGCGTAAATATTCTAAGATGAATTGATGTAATCTTTACCAAAAGATTCACCAATTCCTATTCCAATCCCAGTCGTTTTATTTCGGCAAAGAAGTGCTCTTTATTCAATGGCACGACGCCTACTTCTTCGCATACCAATCCTCCAGCCAGGTTGCTGAGTGCTGCGATGCTTGCGGGTGCTAACTGCTGCGCCATACAGAGTGCTGCGATACTTACCACGGTATCACCAGCGCCCGATACATCGGCGATCTTGCGAATATGTGCAGGGATATGATGGGTATGCTGTGCATCACAAATCATCACGCCACGATCGCTTAGCGTGACCATCACATATTTCAAATTCATTTGCTGAATGAGCTGACGAGCCGCAGATTCAATCTCCTCCAAAGTATCGAGACGGTTGAGTTTGAGACCTTCGCGTATCTCTTTCAAATTGGGTTTGAAGAGGGTGGCATGGGAGTATGCCATGAAATTATTTTTCTTTGGGTCGACAATCACCGGCACTTCGTGTGCGATACATAATTGTGTGATGGCTTGTATGAATGACTCCTGCAATAAACCCTTTTCGTAATCTTCGAAGATGAGTGCCTTCGCATCTTTGATATGCAATTTCAAAAGCACCAGCAATTCATTTTCTGTAGATGAAAGTATACTCGATGTCACCTCCTTATCTACGCGCAGCAACTGATGATTATTGCCAATGATTCGCGTTTTAACGGTGGTAGGACGTTGTGGTTCTTCGATGATAAAGTTCGAAGCGATTTTATTTTTTTCGAGTTCGGCTTTTAATATTATGGCATCATCGTCGTTGCCTGACACCCCAAACAAAAGCGGTGTTGCTCCCATGGCTTTGAGATTGAGTGCTACATTGGCGGCTCCACCAAGTCGGAATTCCTGGGAGCGCTGCGCCACCACAGGCACGGGGGCTTCGGGCGATATGCGATCGACGTTTCCGAAGATATACGCATCGAGCATGACATCGCCCACGATGATGATTTTCTGATTTTTTATTTTTTCGATATCAAACATTGCCAATCGCGCGATGAAATTATTGTAGTTTGTTGAGTGCCATTTCAATTCTATCCATTGCCTTTAGCAAATCGGCTTCGCTGGCGGCGTAGCTGATACGCACATACCCTTCGGCACCAAAGGCACTGCCTGGAACGATGGCTACATGGGCTTCGTGAAGCAAATAATTACAGAGCTCCTCCCCGTTGCTGATGATTTTATCGCCAGCCTTTTTCCCAAAATAATAGGATACGTTGGGGAAGAAATAGAAGGCACCATGGGGTTCTCTTGTTTCAAATCCCTTAATTTTTTTGATTCTTTCGAATACGACATCACGGCGGCCGCGGAATATTTCACACATTTCCTTGGTCGATTCCATCGGGCTATTGAGGGCGGCAATGGCAGCATGCTGTGAGATGGCGTTGGTGCCACTGGTAAACTGACTTTGTAATTTATCGCAAGCCGCGGCAATCCAGGCGGGGGCTCCGATATAGCCGAGGCGCCAGCCTGTCATCGCAAATGCTTTAGAAACACCATTCACCACGACCACACGATCTTTCAGTTCTTCGAACTGTGCGATAGATTGGTGTGGGCCATTGAAATTGATATGCTCATAAATTTCATCGGCAACAACATATATTCGAGGGTATTTGGCAAGCACCTTCGCGAGTGCATGTAATTCTTCTTTGGAGTAAACACTACCCGTTGGATTGCATGGAGAAGAAAAAAGGAAGACCCTTGATTTATCTGTGATGGAATTTTCGAGTTGTTCGGGAGTGATTTTAAAGTCGTTGGCTTCAACACCTGTAACATAAACAGAAGTGCCCTCTGCCAGTTTCACCATTTCGCTATAGCTTACCCAGTATGGTGTTGGGATAATCACCTCATCTCCTTTTTCTACCAAAACCAAAATGAGGTTCATGAGAGAGTGCTTGGCACCTGTGGAGACTACAATTTGTTCGGGAAGGATGTTGAGATTATTCTCGCGCTGGAACTTTTCGCTGATGGCTTTTCGTAATTCCGGGATACCGGCTACAGGAGTATAATATACGTAGCCTCCATCGAGGAATTTCTTGGCGGCGTCGCGTATATGTTCGGGAGTTTTAAAGTCGGGTTCACCGAAACTGAGGTTAACCACATCGAAGCCTTGAGCTTTTAATTGCCTGGAGGCCTTAGCCATAGCAATGGTTTGTGATTCTTCAAGTACCTCAATTCGTTTGGCTGGTTTGTCCATTAATATAATTTGGCTATTGAAACGCAGCAAATGTAAGGAAAATGAACTGTAATTAGGGAACGGGGAAAAGTGCAGATAATGGAGGTTAAATATGAATAGCATCAGAGTATTTCACCAATAGCAACGCATCCTTGCGAACCAATACACGGAGCACTTAATCTTTCAAAATCTAAGAAGGCAAAAACATCCTTTTCCATCATAGCTTCTCACTCTAGAATTCTCGACCTGCCCACGCTCTGTCCGCCGTTGCGTCTCCGACCAACGGCTCCGAGCTTCTCGAACTGTAATGTATTATTGTTTGAATATTCCTTTCCTTAATTGACTTCCGCTAAGAATACATTGTTGGTCGAAGATTAATGAGGTCGTTGGTCGGAGACGCAACGACGGACGCCGGGTTATTAGGTCGAAGAGGTGCTAGTGGCCGCGGTGTTGAAGACTTCAATCTGGAATACAATGCATGCCGAAGCGTAATGAAATTACTTCACCAAAGGCAGCACATCCTTGCGAACTAAAATGCGGAGGACTTGATCTTTTTTCACGGTGGTGAATTCGAGGTTGTTCCAAATCATGATTTTAGGAACGGTGGTATGATACTTCATCGCAATGCTATTCAGGTCTTCTTTGCGTTCTACGGTATGATTAATTTCTACATAAACCATCGAATCCTGGGCCTTGACCTTTGCCAAGGCGGAGTCGCTTCTCACAATGATGGGCTCTGTTGCATCGACAGACATATCGGTGCTATCGCTGGGTTCGTCATATCCATAAAAATCGCTTACCAAATGCTCCGCTCCTTCCTGCGGGAAATAAATTACATAGGTATCGGTGTCCTTATTCTTCAACTCATTTTTGCGAAGCCATGGGTTCAAAGTCTTGAAAGTTTTATACGTAATCTTATGTGCTTTGGCATATTCGATGAGGTCGGCAATGGGCCCCGTGATTTGCTCCGAATACACTGGCACCGGAGGATAGCGCAGGAACTGCGGAATATAATATCCATACACGCGAGGATGTTCGTAGATTTCTTTGATGGCCAAAAGTCGCATGATATAACGCGATGTTTCGGAGTTGACATATAAATCGTAGAAGCTATTCACATCTTGTTTGTTCAACGCGCCCTTGATTCCATTGATGCCCATATTATATGACGCTGCAGCCAAAGTCCAGTTATTGAATTCGGCATAAGCATCTTTGAAATACAAACAAGCAGCCTGGGTGCTCTTTGCTATATCATAGCGCTCATCTACCTCCTCATTGATGCGCAAACCATATCGGCGACCCGTTTCTTCAATGAATTGCCAAAAACCTACCGCATTACTTGGTGAGGTTACATTGCTCAATCCACTTTCAACCATACATAAATACTTGAAATCGTCGGGGATTCCGTTGCGCTTTAAAATGGGTTCAATGATTGGGAAATAGCGGCTTCCTCTTTTAATATTGAGTATTGTTTGCGATTGAAAATACGTATTGATGGTAAGCTCCCGATCGAAGCGTTCGAAGATTTCAAAATCGTGGGTGGGAACCTTTTCATTGCAGAAGTTGAGATGGGTAGGCACTGTTACTGCATAAACCCGATAGCGGTCGGCAAACTCTTGCTGGTACTTATCTTTCTCAGTTAAACGGCCATTGAGAAATAAGAAACCAATAATGACGGCAACAAAGGCAATGGAAATTAGGAAATATCTTTTATACATCGTTAGTTATGCAAATTTAATCAATTCGAAGCAGATGTGCTTCTTTGCAATTGTTGGTATTTGTGAATATAAGTTTATAGATGCGTTTGACTTTACCCTCATCACCTATCGATAAAAAACATTTTAGGTCGAAGCAACATTTACGCCCAGTTGTTGGTGGTCCTGCCACATCACCCAGCGCACAACACACAACAACGGCGGTGGAGCGTAATGGTTCTTGAAAAGATCCAGGGCGAAAATTGATTCTATAACAATAATATTTTTAGCTCCATAGGAGCGACCCATTAATAATACCCCAAAAAAATAAATTGAATTTATAAAAGCCCTTTGCGTTTAATCACGGTGCCTTTCATATAGAGCACGGTTTCGGCATTGTCGGCATTGGTGCTAATGGTAGTGGAACGCAACTGAAACCCCAAATGTGTTTCGGTTACAAATACCAACTGAATGGCTCCACTTCCTCCGGGAGGAATGGGCTCACCAGTATAGCTTGCCGTTACGCAGCCACACGAAGGCTCTACACTATTGATGATGAGCGGGCTGTTGCCAGTATTTTTTACCATGAAAGTGTAAATTGGATTCTCTCCCTGCTTCACCTCCCCAAAAGTATGGGTGGTGCTGTCCATGGCCATATGCGCCTGGGCTTGCAAACGCGATACGCCTGCAACACAAAAACAGAAGAAAATGATAATTCGAAGCATTTAATTTTTCAGGCCGTAAATTTACACACATCTTTGCCAAAAAAAAAGCAAAAATTCAGAATATTATGTTTGAACGCGCACGTAAAATGGAAAACCTCCATATCCTCTTCTGGCTTGGGAAAGACATCAGCTGGTGCCTGGAATGGAAGGTACTTGGGATGGCCATGATCATCCCCACAATTAGCCTAGCCATCTTTATCACCTTCATTACCAGGCAACACCGAAAGGAAATGTATCATAATATTGCTGTTTGCTTCTGGATTTCGGCCAATAGTCTCTGGATGCTTGGTGAATTTATCGGGCAGGATTCCCTTCGTGGCGATGCCAAATACCTGTTTTTTGCCGGATTAACAGCCATCATCTGGTTTTATGTTTCCGACTATTTTATCAAACCCAAAACTTTAGAAACAAATTAATCATTAAAAAAACACCATGGATCATTATACCGAACTAAGCATTGAAGCATCTCAAGAAATACAAGAACTGCTCGTGGCTGAACTGAGTGAATTGCATTTCGATAATTTCACCCAAGAAGAAGATTCCCTCATGGCCTATGCACTTACAAGCCACTATGAGCAAGCCAAAGAAGAGATTCATGAACTCATCACCTGCTACAGCGCGAAATTATTGGGCGTGAAGGATATTGAAAATAATATCAACTGGAATCAGCAATGGGAAGATAGCTTCGAGCCCATCATCATTGGGGAGGAAATATTTGTACGCGCTGCCTTTCATGCACCCCGCGAAGGATTCAAACATCAAATCATTATACAACCCAAAATGAGTTTTGGTACTGGGCACCATGAAACCACCCAGCTTATGATGGAACTGATGCTGGAACACGATTTCAATGGCGCTGCTTGCTTGGATATGGGCTGTGGCACTGGCGTATTGGCCATCCTGGGCGAACAGCTGGGCGCTGCGTATACCATGGCCATCGACTACGATGAATGGTGTTATGAAAATACGCAGGAAAATTTTGAACTCAATAATATGTCGCATGCCTCGGTGGTGTATGGTGATGTGAAAGTATTGGCAGAAGAAGAATTTCTTCAAGAATGGTTGCCTTATCAGCATCGCATCATCTTGAGTAATATCACCAAAAATTATAACCTCGAAAATCTGGGCATGTACCACAATATATCTCAGTCTGGAACCGTTATCCAAATCAGTGGTTTTTACGAAACCGATTTACAAGATTTACGAAATGAGGCGGAGAAGTATGGAATGAAATTCGTAAAATCGAAGACTAAAAATAACTGGTGTGCTGCCGTATTTATTCAACAGTAAAAAATGATCATGAGAGTACGTATAATATTTATTTTTCTGCTTTTTGCAAGTGTATCTTCCTTCTCGCAAACCTTTAAAAGTTTTTCCCAGGATACAGGAGTATATATCAAAGAGCTGGGAGAATTTATGAAAGAAGAAAAGAATGAGGAGGCGATAAATGCTTACAAAGATTTTTTGGTTGAATGGAAAAATACGGTATTCACCGAAGATCAGAAACGATTCATTGTACGCATCAGCAATAAGATGCTCGTGAATAAATTGAAAGCGAATCCTGAGTTCGTGCTCTTGCTAAAAACACTCACCGCCTACTCCAAACAAAACAAGGGGGAGACGATTTTCATGAACTGGCAAAAAATTTCGGAGAAGACGCTGAACGATAATAAAAAATCATTCAAAGATTTTCTTGACTTTTCTTATAACCTCTTCAACGATAATACCATTTACTCAAGCAACTCGAAGAGCTGGCAATGCACGAGCCCGAACTACGAACTTAAATTTGAAGGAGAACCCTTCATCGTTTTTGACAATACCGATTTGAAATGTTTTGCCAATGGTAACAATACCACCATCTATCATACTTCGGGGGTGTATTATCCCAACCGCAAGCAATGGATTGGCAAAGGGGGCAAGATGGGATTTTTGAGAGTAGGCGTCGATACCAATAGCGCATGGATTGATATTGTAAATTATAATTTAAGTACAGAGAAGTACGAGTTTACTATCGACTCGGTTTACCTCACCAACAAAGATTATAAAATAAATAAGGTGCCGGGTAGGATGACAGAAAAATTAATTTCTACCAACGAGCCCACCAATTTAAGTTATCCTAAATTTAAATCATATAGTAATGATATCTTCATTGAAGATTTTGGAAAAGGCATCAAATACAAAGGTGGCTTTGGGATGTACGGCAAACAAGTTGCGGGTACGGGCACCATTGATGAGCGAGCTACCTTCTCCTTCTTTTATAATGACACGATGCGATGCCAAGTGAAAGCAGTGGAATTTTATATTTCAAAAGATAAAATTGCTGCCGAAGATTCTCGATTAAAAGTAATCATCGACAAAGACTCTTTGTACCATCCGAAGATGAAGTTTAGCTTCTTGAGAACAGAGCGCAAACTCTCCCTTTACCGCGGTACAGAAGGCGTGCAATCGAGCCCGCTGTTCGACTCTTACCACCGTGTTGAGATGTATGTGGATGAGGTGAATTGGAAAATTGATGGACCGAAAATGGATTTGGTGATGAGCACCAAAGACCAGGCTGCACGAATTGAATCATTGAATTTTTATAAGGATCAGCGTTATGAGCAAATGCAAGGAGCACTCGATTATAACCCACTTGCGAAGGTGGCGCAGTTTTGTCGCATGCGTAAATCGCCCGATTTCACACTGGAGGAATTTGGTGCATTCATGGGTGTGAAAGAGGAATACGTTTTGCCATTTGTTTTATTGATGGCCGATAAAGGATTTTGTAATTATGATATCGATAAGAAGCAAGTACATATTTACAATAAAGTGTACGACTATGTAAATGCGCATAATGGGGTTGCCGATTATGATATCTTAAAGATGGAATCGATTATTGCTGCGCATCCCAATGCAACGATGAACTTCATCAACTACAACCTCACCGTAGAAGGCGTGCCTCGCTTACAGTTTAGCGATTCACAAAATGTATATGTTATTTTAGATGACCAGAAACTCAATATCAAAAAGAACCGAGGAATGGAGTTTTCGGGCAGGGTGCATGCAGGGCGTTTCGATTTTTATGGAGCAGGTTTCGATTTCGATTATCAAAATTTTTTAATCAAACTCACCAATGTCGACTCCTTGAAATTCTCCTTCCCTGCCAAAGAAAAAGATGAATTGGGTCGCGAATATTTGGTGCGTATCAATACCGTACTTCAAAATATTTATGGGACCTTGTATATCGATCAGGCCAATAATAAATCGAGTCGGATTAACTATCCCGAATACCCCATTTTTAAGAGTGATAAAGGATCGAATGTGTTCTATGATTATCCAACTACGCAAGGTGGATCGTATAAGCGCGAACGATTTTATTTCAAGGTGGATCCATTTACGATTGATAGTTTGGACAATTTTACCCGTGAAGGATTGAACTTTGAAGGCGAGTTTGTATCGGGAGGCATTGTGCCTGATTTCCGCTACCAGCTTACTTTACAAGACGACTACTCACTCGGATTCAAGAAGCATACCCCACCGGGAGGATATCCATTATACAAAGGAAAAGGAACGGGCGATTTTGAGATGAGTTTGAGCAATGCAGGATTTTTTGGAGCAGGATCGATTGATTATTTAACGACCCATCTTACCTCCAGCAAATTTTTATTATTGCTCGATTCAATGAATACTGTTGCCGATGATGTGGTAGTAACCAAGTCGGCTTTGTTCCCATCGGCAACAACACACAGTGCCTATGTTGAGTGGAGACCGTATAAGGACACCATGAATATCTTCCAGCAAAAAGAACCCTTTGCGATGTATGAGAACAAGGTGAGCATGATTGGAAATCTCATCATCACACCCAAAGGAATGGGAGGAGCTGGAACCACTTCATTTGACGACGCAGAAATCTCTTCAAAGAATTTTGCATTTGCCAATCATACCTTCAGTTCGAATGTGGCCACTTTCAAAATTAAATCGGTGGAACCAAATAAGTTTGCATTCAATGCCACCAACGTCAAAGCCTTTGTGGATATGGAGAAACGGTATGCCGACTTCAAAGCCAATAAGGAGCCAGCGAATGTGGAATTGCCATACAATATGTATCGTTCTACATTGAGTGATATGACCTGGAAAATTGATGAGAAGAAAATTATTCTCAATACAGGCAAGACCCAAAAGCCTGCCAATGCAGTGTTCATCTCTACTTTGTATGAGCAGGATTCATTGAATTTCATGTCGGCCACCGCCCTCTTCGATTTAAAAACCTATGTACTTACATGTAGCAAGGTGCCATATATTTATGTAGCCGATTCAAAAATAATTCCAGATAGTAATAAGGTAGTCATCAACCAAAATGCAGTGATGAATACCTTGTATAAGTGTTTGTTGAAGACCGATACGGTGAACAATTATCATGAGTTATATAATTGTTCTATCAATATTTTAGGGCGCAGAAGCATGACCGGAAGTGGCTATTATAATTTCACCGATAAGTTGAAGAACAAGCAGGTAGTTTATTTTGGAGATATCCGGGTGAATAATGATAAGCAAACTACTGCCAAGGCGGTGATAGCCGATACCAGTGCGTTTGTGATAAACAGGCATTTCGATTTCAAAGGCGAGATCTTACTTACCGGGGTGAAGAAAGAATTAAATTTCAATGGGTTTGTCTTGCCATTGCATGAAGCACCACCTCGAAGTGTATGGTTTCGTTTCAATGATGGAATCAATCAGGATTCGGTGACACTGGTAATCGACGATCCTATTGATGCAGATAAAAATCCGTTGAGTATTGGATTCAATGTAGCGAATGATAGTACTGGTATGTATACCTCTTTCTTCAGTCGCCGACATGCTTATAGCGATGATATGATATTGATTGCGCGCAGTGGCAAGATGTTTTATGATGAGCGTCTGGGTGAATTCAAAGTAGGTGATGCGAAGAAGTTGAGAGGAAAATCGTACCAGGGAAGTGTGGTTACCTTTAATGAGCCCCAGCAGAAGATTACCGGTGAAGGAAAAATAAATTTCAATGCTAACGGTGATAAGTTCAAGATTAATGCTGCGGGAATCATCACCAACAAGCTGGCCGATAGCACTTATAATTTGGATGTCATTGCCCTCTTCGATTTCTTATTACCGAAGGAAGCTTTAGAGATGATGGCCGATTCGATTTATAATACTTCCCGTGATTTACCTGATTTGGCCAACGATAGATATGTGTTGAAAGTAGGATTGGGAGAACTGGCGGAAGAGAAAAATTATGGAGAAGTGATTAAGAAATTGGAGAACGACAATACCGTAACCTTGCTGGACGAGTTTCAAAAGACCTTGATGTTTACCGATTTGAAGATGTTGTGGAAGCCTCAGAACCGTGCGTTTGTAGCCATTGGAGGATTGGGAATCAACTCGATAGGAAAGAAAGAGATTGCCAAGCGATTATTTGGTAAAGTTCAAATTACCAAGAAGCGCAGTGGAGATATCATTGGAATTTATTTCGAGACCAATGCCGATACCTGGTACTATTTCAATTTCAAGGGTAAGACCTTGAGTGTATTGAGTAGTGATGAATCGTTCAACAAAGCCATCAAGGATAATATTGCGAAGATTAGCGATGAGACGTATAAGTTACAGATTGCGAATTTGCGCGACAAGACCTTGTTCCTGAAATTCCTGGAATACTAATTTTACTGGAGATGATAACGTATGGGACGAGCTTCGAATGAAGTCCTCATTTTTCATCCTTTGCTTTTTGTTTATCTTTGCAACCTTATTACTTGGGGCTGACCGGTTTTGACGGGTAGTGCAGCGCAGGTGTAAGCATGCAGAGATTTGTTTGCGTTCTCTTTAATCAATACATTCAACTTTTAGTTGGCAACAACTACGCATTGGCCGCTTAATCTGGATAGATTAACCCGCCCGCACTCACTAAGTCTTTCTGTCATGCGGAGGCTTGTATAGTGGGTTCACTCAGCATGGTATTATCAGCGAAGTGGGTTTTAATAGCTGCGTAATTATATAAAACCTACGTTGATATTCGGTACGCGGCGCGCCAGATATCTTCCGACAACTAAGCACAGCTAAGCATGTAGAAAACATTTGAGTTCCTATTTCGGACTCGGGTTCGACTCCCGACAGCTCCACTTTTTCACGTTTTTAACGTTCACGAAACTTCAAAACCCGCCACCACAGCGGGTTTTTGTTTTTCACCAGTTCGCTCGAGTTCATAATAAAACACTATTTTCGCTCTCTATACTTCACCTAAAAACCTCAATCCCGCCAAAAGGTGAAGTGGAAAATATTATGGATATAACTACAGGACTCAGTTTTAAATTCTACCTACAACTCAATAAGAGCAGGGGCGACGGGAAACATCCCATCTATTTACGTCTCGTTTATAAAAGCAAAAAGATCGAGATTGCAACCGATTATGATTGCGAGGAGAAAGACTTTAATATTAAGCAGCAAAGAACAATAAGGAACCATGCTATCAATGAGGGTCTGACCAAAATGGAGGCGAAAATCCATAGTTCGGTAAGAAAACTCGAAGATGCGGGGGCTTTTATCGACCTTTCTGCTATAAAAGACGAATTGAAAGGGAAGAGTAAGTTTGATAAAAAATTATTGGAGTATTACAACGAACATTTAAAATATGTCCAGAGCAATCCACAACTGGCAAAAAACACCAAGAACAGGTATCTTGATACCCAGAAGCATTTGATCAAGTTTATTAAGAGCGTGAAAAAACGAAGTGATGTTTCGATTGAAAGTGTAGACTATAAATTCATCAGTGACTTTGATCTGTTTCTTTTAAATCAGCCATCAGGCAAAACCCTAACAAGCACTCTACATAGAAATACTGCCAATAAGCATATTACGCGATTTAAAACGGTGATCCTGAAAGCTTTCAATGAGGGGATTATTAAAAAAAATCCATTCACGAATATTCGGGTGAAATATACCCCTACAACAATCACCTATTTGACTCAGGAGGAATTAGATATGCTTGAAGCGCATGATTTAAGCGGGAATGAAAGCCTTCAAAAATCGAGAGATATTTTCTTGTTCAGCTGTTATACGGGTTTACGTTTCAAGGATGCATTGAGCTTAGATATGAATAAAATAGTGTTCTCTAAAGCAAATGGAAACAGCATCAGGATAAAACAGGAGAAGACAGATGAATACGTTGAAATGCCCGTCTTGAAGCAAACACAAGCCATAATCGACAGGTATGATGGAGAGTACCGTAAAATTACCGGTAAGGTTTTACCACAAATAAGTAATCAGAAAGTGAATGCATTTTTAAAAATGATTGCTGACGCTGTTGGAATTAAAAAAAGACTCACACACCATATGGCCCGACATACTTGTGCGACAACGGTGTTGTTAAGTCAGAATGTGCCACTTGAGGTGGTAAGCAAATGGCTCGGACATAATAGCATTAAGTCAACGCAGGTCTATGGCAAAATCACCAATAAATATATGATGGAACACGCAAAGAGACTAAACGAAATAATAAAGTAACTTAGAGTAAAATGAAGAACATGACAAAAACAAAAAAACTAAATCTACCTGAACCTAATTGGGATGAGAATACTTTAGGAGCTTATATGATTCAAAAATTCATTCCGGAAAATGAAAACATACTGAACCAAAATCCAAAGCTCGCAACAGTTTTAAATGAAAGTGTTGAAGCAGAAGTGGCGTTGGAAGGGTACCATAATAGCCTTATCTGGTTGCCGTTCAGCACACTGTGCAATAATATTAAAAATAGCAATATTGAACTTACCACAGTTTTTGGTGATGAAGTATTGGCTGGCTTTATCGTGAACCTATACAATAAAACATGGGCGAGCCTCACCAGGATTAATGAGTCGGTTTTCAAGAACCTTCGG
>CAIVZR010000077.1 GCA_903910445.1 uncultured Bacteroidota bacterium | reverse complement strand
TGTTTCAACTGCTGCTGCAATCCGCTACTCACCTCTTCCACTTCATTGAGAATGATGAAATGATAATTTTTTAGTTCATCATAATTGATATTCTTCACATTGATTTGTTTCACCGCGAAGTAAGGGTTGCTTTCATAAACCGCTTTGATATAGGTGTTGGTTTCCTTTTGGTTGATGGCCAATACAGGAATCTGTGCATCTACATAAAAAGAGAAAAACAAATTATCGTCGAACGTAATAGGGTGGTCGCTGATGGAGAGTTCGGCGGCATTCCAGCCAGTGCTATTGATGGTGATATTCATCTCCACCGTAGTCGCCGAATTTTTACTTACGCTATAAGAGGCAATGGCTTTTTGCACATTGTTTAATTTTAAATTGAGAGAGCCATTATCGGCATCGTTGGATGAAGCATTTTTAATTCTCACCATTAATTTATTGCTTTCATTGAGCGCAACATAAGGCGACTCGAACCAGCAGCTATCGATATAAATATTTTGCTGATCGATGGGAGGTAAATTATATGCTTGAATATTTAAGGTGCTATCATTGGGCAATGATTTCAGGTCGACACCCGAGCGTTGAAAATCGCTGAGCCAATACACTTGCTTATTGCCCTGTGCATTACTCAAACATTCTTTTTGCCGGTTGAGCACCTCTGTGATCGTATGACATTGGGGAGTCAGTTTCACTTCATCAACGAGCTTCAAAAATTCTTCACGGCTTACAAGGCGCTGGTGACGGCCTTCAAAATCGTTGGTGAGTAATTGAAACAAATCGCTACTGCGAAAGTAGTTGGCAATATCTCGGGCCTTATTTTTTGCTTGTTCCAGAAGTTCGCCTTCTGTGCCATGCGCACCCATGCTGAAGGAGTTGTCGATATAGATACTCACCACATTATCGCCAACGGTGGTATTCGTTTGTTGCTTTTTAAAATAGGGTTGAGCAAATGCAAATACGATGGCAGCAATTGCTAAACAACGAGCTAATAAAATGAGAAGGTGCTTAAGTTTTTGTTTCGACTGCGTTTCCTCTTTTAGTTCTTGTAAAAATCGAACATTGGTGAAATAGATCCTTTTATACCTTCTAAAATTAAATAAATGGATGATGATGGGAATACCCAGTGCTAGGAGAGCCCAAAGAAACGAAGGATACAGGAACGACATTAAATGGCGAATATAGAGAATTTGCAGGGTAGGACAAAGAGGATTTTCGGAACCTAAGTTTTGGCTGGTTGTTGATTTAATTTAAGGGAGGTATTAATGTAGCGCTTAAATTTCAAGCTATAATGTGAACTTCTAACAAAATTCAATGAAAGAGGCTAATGCAGCGCCCTTTATAATTCCAAATTCAGATTATAATTCCTCATTGTGTTCATGTCCCTTAGGGACATTTGGTGGGTAGCATAGATCAGTGCGAGAAAAGAGAAAAATACAGGAGCAATCCTAATTTCACCATCGCTGTTGTATTCATGTCCCAATAGGCACATCTGGTGGGTAGCATAAACGTGTCCCTGTATTGACGTGCCGTAGGTACGTTTGAATGTATCATTTTGATGAATATGAAATCATGATGTAATAATTTAATATTGTATTCATGAAAACATTCATAATAACGGGTCGCACCTACGGCGCTTAATACACGATACATTATAATTCTTGCTACTAACAGGGCGCCCTTCTAGGGCTTAATACAAGTACAAATTCTAAATTGGAAATTTACTAAATGAGGGAAAATAATTTCTATGAGAATAAAAAAAACCAATAAAATCCGATCACATTATATCGATGCAACTGCATTAAGCCCCAGCGGGGCGACCCGTTAATAGCATCGTGCAATACCCTTGCATTAAGCCCCAGCGGGGCGGCCCGTTAATAGCATCGTGCAATACCTTTGTATTTAGCCCCCAGCGGGGCGACCCGTTAGTCAAATTCCAATATAAAATCCTTTACGCCCAGTTGTTGGTGGACCTGCCGCTTAGCCTAACTCACAACACGCAACAACGGCGGCAGGGGATTGGTTCCTGAAAGAAAAATCATGGGAGCAGTACAAATAAAAATGAGAAATCATGCTAAATTCTATGAAAAATTAATCACTGTATTAGTTCCCAAAATAAGGTTTGGAATTCAAAACCGGTACTTACTGTTTGGGCTGATAGGTTTTCAATTCGCAGGCCGCGCCATCAAACACTGCATAGGTAAAGTATTTCACCCAATCGCCCAGGTTTATATACGTTGATTGTGGGTTGATGGCTTTGGTGAGAGGCAGATGGCGATGACCAAAAATAAAATAATTGATGGGGTGTTGCTGAAGATATTCCTGGCAATAAATATACAAATGTTCTTTGTCGTCGCCAAGCCAGGTAGCATCGGTTGTACCAGTAGCAATGCGGCTTCTGCGGCTCAAGGCATTGGCGAGTCGCAATCCCCAATCGGGATGAATCCAGCCAAAGAGCCACTGGCATACTTTATTTGCAAAAATTTTCTTGATGAATTTGTATCCATAATCGCCTGGACCCAATCCATCGCCGTGGCCGATTAAAAAATCAACTCCGTTCCAGGTTCTTTCGATGGGCTCCCGATGCACTTCAATATTGAGCTCTTGCTTCAAATATCCAAACATCCACATATCGTGATTGCCTGTAAAAGCGGTAATCTTCACTCCGCTATCGCTCAAGCTGGCCAAGGTTCCAAGCAATCTTACATAACCTTTAGGCACCACGGTTTTATATTCGTACCACATATCGAAGATATCGCCTGCGAGAAAAATCTCGTCAGCTTGATCCTTAATTTCATTCAAAAAATCGCATAAATACCGCTCCCTTTCCCTACTGTTTTCATAGTTGGGTACTCCCAGATGGAAGTCGGATAAAAAATAGATATTCTTCAAAATGCTGAGGGCAAATTAAATACAAAATTGCGCAACCTTGCGATTATTTTTGCTATTGAATACTATTTTGTTTCTTTGCTAGGCTATGCTCATCAATCTTACAACGACTCGCGGAATTAACTTCGCCAATATTATATTGATGTTGGTATCCTGTGCGATTGCCTTCGTTTTACCCTTTGAATTGTTTCTATTCTCCTACGCGGTGCTTGGCCCATTGCATTATTTGACAGAGATTAGTTGGTTACATAAGAGTAATTATTACACCAAGAACAAATATGATTTTTTGTGGCTGGTGGTCTTCGGTTTGTTAACTACCATATCGAGTATATTCCCAAAGATCATGGAGAAAATTACTAAGGCCGTGGTTACAATATTGCCCGGACTGGAAACATGGGATATTGGGTCAAATGTGATTTTTGTTGGGTTCATGCTTTCGCTCATCTTCGTATTAATTAAAACAAATTATGTGCGATTTCTAGCAGTTTTTCTTTTGGTGATCATCTCATTCATTTTCCAGGATAATAATTTCTATGCCCTGTTCTTCACAGTATTCCTGCCTACCCTCATACACGTATTCATCTTCACATTCATCTTCTTGCTTTATGGCGCAATGAAGAGCAACAGCGCTTCGGGTTATGCATCGGCAGTGGTCATGATAGGCTGTTCAATAGCTTGTTTGTTTTTATTCCCTGGTTATACGGGACATCAAATAAGCGACTATGTGCGAGAAAGCTATAAAGATTTTTCAGCCGTTAATTTTCATATTATCAACCTCTTTCATCTGCAGGATTTGAGTCATGCGGGTGCCGATATTTTTGGGGTGATTTATAACTCTTCAACAGGTGTGGTGGTGATGCGTTTCATTGCCTTTGCTTATACCTATCATTACCTGAACTGGTTCTCAAAAACATCCGTGATCAAATGGCATGAAGTACCTAAAGTGCGCATGGCGATTGTTCTGATTTTGTGGTTATCTGCCATCGGGTTTTATGCGTATAATTACAACCTTGGCTTGAAAGTCTTGTTTTTATTGAGTTTCATGCATGTGTATTTGGAGTTCCCATTGAACTTCCATTCGTTCATAGGCATGGGTCGCGTTGCTAAGGGCTGGTTTCAAAAACCAAAGCTGGCATAAAAAAACCGATTGCAATTTTGCAACCGGTTTTAATTTGTTGTTATTGAATTAACTTAGAAAATATTTTCGTTATCTAATTCTTCTGAAGCTGCTTCCTTAAGTCCTTTCTTTTCTCTCTTTTCAGCATCCTTTGATTTTGCCATTCTTCCTTTTGCGGCTAGTTCCTCCATTTTCTTATCGAATAAAATAGCTTGTTCAGGAGTTAAGATGCCTCTGAAATTATCCAAACCAATTTTACGCATTCCTTTGATGGCTAAGTTTCTTGATGAAACGGTCATGTTGGTATCGTTGCGGTACTTGGCAATCTTGGTAAACATATCCAAAACAACTGGATTGGCTTTGCTTTGTTGCGCCTCAGTAAGTGTTAATTCTTTGGTCCAACGTTTAATGAATTTTTGAGTTTTCTCAGATGGTGAGAATTCTTTCATCTTTCCTTTTTGAGCGAAGGATGCGCTAAATACTAGAAGTGTGATTGCTAAAAATAAATTTCTCATAGGAAACATTTTGGATTTATATAAATGTAATAATTAGGATGCAAAGATGCATCAAAGGTTTAATATCACCTCAAAATGTTTGTTAAAAATGGCTTACTTAAACAATAATGTACGTAGGAGATAATTAAAATAATAATTCCAATCCCAGTCGCCATTGCCATAATAGCAACAGTCGTAGCGCTTTGCCATGAGGGTAGTGCAAATCATAAAAAATATTAGCAGTGCAGTAACTGTATTATATCTAAATTTATTTCGGCTTTGTTTATCAAAGAATGCCATGATTGGAAAAACAAAGAGCGGATAAAAATCAACGAGCCCACGATGTCCAAAAGCACATCCCAAGTAGTATGACCACCAGGAGCCATAAAAGATGATATAAACTAGGAAAACATATAACGTAGATAAAGCAAAGAACCGCTGATTTTTCGTAAAAAACCAACAGCCTAGGAGTACAAAAATAAATGCTGGGGTATAGGTGAATATTCCATTATTGGTAGCCATCAATACCTCAGGAAGCTTCATGGCTGGAAAATGAATGAATTTCTCATCAGTATATAGGCTGATGGTAAGTTTGGAGGTGGCATAATAATTATATCCCAATTGCGGAATTAAAAAAAGGACTAAGAAGCCAACAAGCATCAGACTATGTTTTGGTTTTAATAAAAATTTAATCCGATTCCAAAAATCCATCCCGCTTCCACATTCTATAAATAGTAAGACCCATATAAATATTACATTAACCGGACGAATAATTATAGCCAATGCGAAGAGCATTGCAGGAACAATAAAACTCGTTAACTTATTTTTTAAATATCGTACGTAGCTATAAAGAAATGCTGCAATCACAAAGAAAGAGTACACATGCGACATACCTCCATCGTAAGTGGCATAATAAAACAAGTTTGTGGCAAAGGGCAATACCAGAAAGGTTATCCATAATAAACGAGTTTTATTTTCGAAATAGAAGGAGGCTAACTTGAAAATAAGTAAGAGGCCGAGAGCCAAATAAAAGGAGGCTGCCCAGTCGATAGCGCTATAATAGGCCACGGAGGAATATCCATCTTTTATTTCTGCAACGGAATGTGCAATGGCCCAAAAAGGCAATTGAAGCAAGGCAACCCCATATGGATATTTAGTGATAATCTTATCATTCGTGGTATCGATACTAAAACCCTTTCCTACTTTATTTTCAATATCTGCGGGTAAATTTTTTGAATTAAAGTTATAGATAAACAACGCGGGCAGGTATACATTATAGCCCGACTTGTCGGCCTTTAACTCTCGGTGATAATCGCTAAGTGTATTGCCCTTATTATGTCGCAGGCCAATAAAAAGGCTCGCAAAAAAAATAAATATTGTTGCCATAACGGAAACAATGCGAATGTATTTATCGGATATATTATATTTCAATGACTAATTACTTTTAATAAAGCGTAAGGTTCTCGTTCCCTCTTGGGTTGACCATACTATGATATAAACACCTGATTTCAATTGCTCAATTGAAAGTATGGTAGGCGTATTTCCATTGCATGTTTTCTCCATCATCACTTTCCCATCTAGCGTAATAATTTTAAAATTAGCTTCCTTTGCATTTACAATATAAATTTGGTGCGATGCTGGATTTGGATATACATAAAAACCATCTTTGTTCAATGAACTTTGAATGCCTGCAGAGAACACCTGTATTGAATCGGATGTGGCGGTACAACCATTACTATTCGTGACTTTCACGCGATACCATCCAGGGAAGGTGGCAGTAAAACTTGGCGTATTGCCCGATAATAATGTAGTGCCTCGATACCATGTATACGTACTTGAACTTACAGTACAACTAAGTACCATGCCAGTTTGTATGAGTCCTGGTTTGGGATTCGCCAATACCGTTATTAACTTTTCGATGGAGTCGGTACCATAAGAATTGCTCACGATTAATTTTACTTTCTTTACACCTGACCCAGAGAACACGCAAGTACTCGAATAATTTGCGGCGGTTGCAGGAGTTCCATTCTCAAACTTCCAGAGGTATTGTGTTGGGCTATTCACGCTGTTATCAGTAAATGTAACAGGAACCCCTTCGCAAACCGTTGTACCTGAGAAAGTGAATTCAGCAGTTGGTTTCACGGTGCTGTAAGGCAATACGTTGGCGGTCCATACACTCCTGCCATGAGTGAAAATAAATAATTTACGATCCCCAATACGAAGTCGAATATTATAGATGCATACATTGGGAATGCGTGTATCTTTAGTCCAGGTAGCGCCTCCATTATCAGTTACATAAAGTCCAAAATCGGTGGCAACGATGAATCGTGAATCGGGGCTCCAAGGGTCAACTTCAATACTATTGCATGGCAAGCTTGCCGGTAAGTTTCCAGAGATATTGGTCCAAACAGGAACCGAATCGCAGTTGGTGATTTTCCAAACACGAGGTTGCGCATTATAATTGGTGAGTGTGATGTAAATTGTATTTCTATTGGAAGGATGCACTTTGATACTGCCCACAAAATCGGTAGTCAAACCGGAAGGCATCGTGCTTATTAAACTTTTTTCTTTGCCCGCGACTGAGGTCGCTGCCGAGTCGACTCGCGATAATAACATGCTGGATCCACCATAATACAATACTGGATTTACTTCGCTAGACATGCCAATAGCGTATGGCTGTTTTACTGTGGAGACGTTGATAATAGGCGTAAACGTGGTGCCTGTGCTACGATAAACTCTTGATTTTGTAGGAACATAAATTTGATTTCCATCGGCAGGATTAATTTCAAATGGATTAATAAACCATTTGGAGTCGGTATTAGAAAACGACATGAAGCCACCGGTTGTTGGAGAGCTCTTCACATTCGTTGCTTTATAAATATTCGCCCCTTGATAAGAAAAATACCCTTTAGCATCGTCCTGTTGATTGATGCCTGTGAAGCATCCATCAGCCCCATAAACATTGTATGCTGTCTTATTTCCATTCAATATGCGATGTGAGCCATTATCCTGAGCACCCATGATCATCGATACTCCAGACTTAAAAAAACTTCCTGCATAAAATTGAGTTACATGATAACCGTTATTTAAAGGAATGAAATTTCCCATGGTATTCCAATCGTACTTGTATACCCCACCATCATTACCACAGAGCACTTTAGTGCTTCCAGGTACATTGTAAAATATATGATAATCGGAATGCGAATTATATCCCGAACTAGTAATCCAAGTGGCGCCCCCATTCACAGAAGAACCGTAGGCCACACTACCTAGCATAATCTTATTAGTATCGGTGGCGCAAATGGCAGCAGCCAAACAAAACCAAGTATAACTATATCCAACAGATGCCGTTGGGCAGGTTCTCCAAGTATTGCCACCATCGCTCGATTTATAGGAGGCAAGTAGTGATGAATTGGCCGAACTCGATACCAAGGCGAACATCACATTTGGGAAATTAGTACAGACAGAAAATTCTATCAAACCAAAACTGCCACTGGCAAATCCAGTACTTAATTTTGTGAATGATCCCAAATTACCACTTGCCGATTTGAAGATGCCGCTGCCAGTGCAAGCGAACATGATTGAGCCATCATTCAATGTTTCTATTCGTGTGATGGATGCAGAGGTGCTATATACATTGGCGAAGGTTGTACCTCCATCGGTACTTTTGAAAAGGCCTTTATTCTCGGTAGCTACATAAATTGTATTGGGGTCCACCTTATCGTGTTTGATATCCCAGGTGCTGGTGAAATTGGCATTTAAAGTAGATGGAAGAACTGAAAATGAAATGCCACCATCCGTTGATTTAAAAATTCCTCCTCCCAATTGGCCTCCCGTATTACTACTCAAATCGGCGATTGGGTAGGGCTCTCCAGTACAATAGTAATAAATATTTTTATTGAATGGACTTTGTGTGATAGCGCTGATATTTAAATTTTCCTGATTATCGTTAACTGGTTTCCAGGTAGCCCCTTCGTTTTTACTTTCCCATAATCCACCTGCGACGCTTCCTGCAAAATAGTGGGTAGTATCCGACCAGTCTACAATGATTGCTCGGGTTCTTCCACCTACATTATCGGGACCATAAGCGGTTACCGAATCCAAGATAGCACCTCCATTTGTTTTATAGAGTTTGGCATCTTGAGTTGCCCATTGATGATGAAGAAGCTGAGGGATTTCACCTTGTGCATTCTTCTTCATATCGTACCATTGAGAAAACCATTGAGGTCCTTGCTCCTCTTCATCTCTAAATGATTCAGATGCAACCTTGAAGGTAGTAATACCAGTGCATACGAATGCACACAAGAAGATGATAATTTTTTGCATTATAATAAATATATAAACCGAAGAATCATTTCAGAGCATGTTATCCCACTAAATTTTCTTCTGTACCATTGATTGATTTGCACGAACTATTGCTTAATCAATTTGAGGTATTGTACCTGATCTTGGAATACCAATTTCAAGATATAATTCCCTGGAATAAGCGATGAAGTATTGACAAGCATATTCTGAGAAGGATTCAATTCGATTGAAATTTCGCGTCCTAGTGCATCGAATAATTTCATTTCTGAAGGCAGCAAATCATCGAACTGCAATTGCAATGATTCATGAAAAGGGTTTGGTGAATACGTGAACCCACTGGCACCATATTGATTGATCCCGTTATTGAAATACACTTTCACCGTATCGCAATATTCCGAATCGCAATTATTAAATGTAGTGATTTTTAAACACACCTTATAATTTCCTTTCAATTTATAGCGGTGGTTGGGCTGGAATTCAGAAGTAGTATCGCCATCACCAAATTTCCAGAAGTACGATTTGTACCCTGAGTGCGCGGCACTGAAATAGGCGAAGTCTTGACCATTGCTATAGGTGATTGAAAACACCGGATCGGGCTTTTCAATATTCACCATGATGGAGTCGGAAGCGCTGGCAGCAGTACAACCATCTCTTAGTGTCACCACATAGCGGGTAGAAATAATATCGGCAATATTGAGCGATGCATTGGTGCCGAGAATCGCAGTACTTCCAGCACGTCGCCATTGGTAAGTATAATTTTTGAGCGCACCTCCTAATGGCGTTGCGGTAAGCGTTACCGGGTTATTACTACATACATCGTTCG
>CAIVZR010000076.1 GCA_903910445.1 uncultured Bacteroidota bacterium | reverse complement strand
CGACTATAGCAGTTCAACCCTTCCGGTGGATTCATTAAATTCAGCTCCTGACCTTTAATAGCCGGAAGGGTTGAGAATACAATCCATCACATTACCATGGGTTTCACCCATGGCTATTATTGTTGAACTACTCCGTAGTTGATTCAATTCTCAAGGAACTATTTCCAACAATACATATATTTCGTGGTTCGATACCCTATAAACGCTCTCGTCTTTTGCTGAATGTCTGCTGTCTTTCTTCATACTTCTATTATACCCAAACTTCCCAACTGCAACGCAGTTGAACAACAATAGCCATAGGTGAAACCTATGGTTGAAAATTACGCCAAAGACAGAACCCTGAAAGGGTTCAACATTTTTAGTTCAACCCCGTTGGGGTTGAGAATACAATCCATCATATTACCATGGGTTTCACCCATGGCTATTATTATTAAACTACTTCGTAGTTTGGAAATCAATAGCTTGAAGTAACCTTGCACCTAAAATCCCCAAAACCTTTATTTTAAAGCTAAATATAGGTGGTTTTGAATATTCTCAACTCAATTAAAACTCAATCACATGAACCATTCATCATTATTTTTAGAGATTCAATTTTCAATTTTCATTTAATTCAGTATATTCGCGGCAAAATTCATATTTCTCATGGCAACCACTAGACTAAAACGTAAAGACCGAAAAAATAAGGTTGTAGCTAAAAACAAGATCACTTCTCGTAAAGTAGCTACTCAAAAAGTAACCGTTAAATCACCAAACGAAGTTACTTTCTTAGAAGCTTAATTTCGGATTCTTCAAAATACAAGAGCCCTTCTGCTTAGCGGAAGGGCTTTTTTTGTTGCTCAATAAATCCTTAAAAATCATCAGTACAAAATACTGGATTTTTCTTTCTTATGCACTTTTCGCGTATCTTGCGTCAAACTATTGGATTTTGAGTTTGAAACTCCTTAATTCGAACAAAGCATTTACCCCATGAAATTATTTTCTACATTACTATTTATTGCCCTCAGTGTCACTGAGATTTTCTCACAATCATCTAAAGATCCTGCTTTATCACTAACGGCTGCGGCCAATAGTGCAAAGCCTTCAATTACCTTGAAATGGCCTACAGATGCCGCTTCGAAATACTTTGCTGTTTACAAAAAAACACCTGCTGCCATCCTTTGGGATTCGGTAACTAAGGTGGCCAATACGATTACGAGTTATGAGGATTTATCGGTAGCCGTAGGTAAAACCTATGAATATATGGTGATCAAACGCACCACAGGAGTGGAGGCGGTAGGTTATATTTTGTCAGGTATCAACTATAGTTTACCTTCAAATCGTGGTAAACTAATCCTGTTGGTCGACAAAAATTATTCAACCCCACTAAGCACCGATATCGCCCAGTTAGAGAATGATTTGAGAGGTGATGGATGGGTGGTGATTCGTCATGACGTGAACCGTACCGATGCGGTGACCAGCGTAAAACAGTTGATTTTAAACGATTATAATGCCGACAAACAAAATGTTAAGGCAGTGTATATTCTAGGCCATGTACCTGTTCCTTATTCTGGTGGTTTCTTTACTGTTCCTGCTAATCAAGCAGTTTATCCGCCCGATGGACATCCCGACCATGTTGGGGCCTGGCCTTGCGATTTGTATTATGGTACAATGAAGGAATCGATTTGGACAGATGCCGATTTCACGGATACCACTGGCTCCAGAGTTCAGAACAGAAACAAACCCGGAGATGGAAAATTTGACCCAGCCTATTTGTATCCAGATAGCGTTACCTTACAAGTAGGGCGTGTTGATTTATTTAATATGCCTGCTTTTATTACAACCGATACTTTCTTGGTTAAACGTTATCTCGCGAAAGCACATGCATATAAAATGGGAATTAACGTAGGTGAGAAACGTGGATTTATTGCTGACAATTTTGGATACATGGCCGGAGAAGCCTTCGCCAGCAGCGGATGGAGGTCGATGACTCCCATGTTTGGGGATTCAATTACCAGCCTTGCAACGAATACTTTTTTCTCAACACTTAAAACTAAATCGGCACAATTCGTTTACGGTTGCGGCGGTGGTTCTTATAATTCATGCGGTGGCATTGGAGCTACATCCAACTTTGTTACGGATAGTACCCTCTTCAACTTCAGTATGTTATTTGGAAGCTATTTCGGCGACTGGGATAGCCAGGATAATTTCTTACGTGCCCCATTGGCATCTAAAGGCTGGGCATTGAGCTGCTCATGGAGTGGTCGCCCTTATCATTTCTACCATCCTATGGCCATGGGCGAAAACTTGGGATATTGTATGCTCAAATCACAAAATAATTATCCAACATACACGTATAATATTTACCCTACATTTATTTATAACGCGCTCATGGGCGACCCAAGTTTGAGAATGAATCCAGTATTACCAGTATCTAATGTAGTGCTTACACGCAGTACTGATAAATTAAAAATTACTGTTTCATTTACCAAGTCAAACGACCCAGCTGTAACAGGCTATGCCATTTATTGTTCAGCGTCGAAAAACGACCCATTTGTTTTGACAGGAACAGTGGCAGCTAATATTTATACCTACACACAAAACGCACCGTTCAATGGTTTGAACTATGTGATGGTAAAAGCAATTAAGTCTGAAACAACTTCGAGTGGTTCTTATATCAACAATAGTATTGGTGTGATGGATACCATTACGGCATTTTATAAAACGGGTATCTCAGCACCAGTGCAAGATGGATTTAAATTATATCCTAATCCTGCCAATAACCAAATTAATTTAAGTTATGAGTTTGGAAATGGCGCCTCGTACGAGGTGGCTTGCTTTGATATCAATGGCAAACAAGTATTGAACACTTCATGGATTAATAATTCAACCATGAAACAAATTGATATCACTAACCTGACTCCAGGAGTTTATCTTTTGAAAATTGTAAGCGGAAATGATATCGTTCATACCGAGAAAGTAGTGAAGTTTTAACTTAATCACACCGTATGAAAAATAAAATTTCTGTCAAGCAAATTGTCTCTACCATCTTCATTGCTATTGCACTGATTGCTTTTCTTTTGACGATGTTTAAATAAATCATGGAGTCGATCCGACGTTATCTCTGGATTGATCACTTAAGGGCTTTGGCAGTATCGGGCGTGGTATGTATTCATGTGGCCGGAGGACTGCTATATCGATACAATAAGGTTGAATTATCGGCATGGTGGATTGGTAATATTTTCGATAGTGCCTCTCGTTTTGCCTTACCCATTTTTGGAATGCTTATCGGAGCAACTTTGCTTCAAACAAAAGATGGTGTACTTCTCTTTTATCAGAAACGCATGCTTCGTTTATTGCCCCCACTTATTTTTTGGGGTGCGGTATATCTGGCGTTTTATTTTGCTTTAAGTATTTATCATCAAGAACATTACACGCTAACTTCCTTCTTTGATTGGATTTATTCAAAGCTGGAAATAGGTGTCAGTGTTCATTTTTGGTATGTGTACATGGTCATCATGATGTATTTAATCATGCCCTTCTTTCGCACCTGGATTCAAAAGCAAAGCAATCGGAGTCTCTTAATTTTTTTAGCCATATGGTATTTATTATTGGTACTTCAAATTCCAAATGCGAGTGATAGTAATTTCATTAAAAAAACGCTGTACTTTGTCCATTTTCTGGGTTATCCTGTGCTTGGATTTTATCTGATGAATCATATGGTGAAATCAACTCCACTACTTATTTTATTGTGGCTTGGGATGCTTTCCTATACTGCCATTCGCACGTATACTACTACCTCAGTTGATGGAATTTTCTACGATCAATACTATAGCTATTTGAGTCCGAATATCGTGCTGATGTCGCTCTCGATTTTTTTATTAGTGCAACGATTCACGATAAATAATTCTTATGCTTTAAGTGCCTTACATTTTTTATCGAAGTACAGTTATGGGATAAGCATGGTACACCTTATTATCTTATGGTTATTGAGTTTGGCAGGCATATCCTGGCAATTAATCCATCCGATATTTGGTATTATTATTACTACACTTCTTTGTTTGTTTTTTTCGGGGATGGTGGTTTCATTGATTCATCGCCAGCGTTGGGGTAAATATATTTCAGGTTAAAATTCTGATTGTAACTGTCTTCTAACTACTATTCGTTATATCCGAATTATACTAATTCATCATGTTTAGAAAAGCCAATAAAACCATACGCAACGCCATTTATGGGGTATTATGTCAGTCGCCAATAGGAAATAACCAAGTGAATTTTGGGAATGGAACCGCCTTCATGATTGCCCCTGGAATATGTGCCACGGCTGCGCATGTACTGCATATAGAAGGCGATCGCAGCAAGCCATTGCATCAGAAAATAGAAGTGATACGTGCACCCGATATTGGAAGCGCCATGCGCGTTGCCGTATTTATTGCCGAAGATCTGGAGCGTGATATTGCCTTAATAAGAATTGTGGAACCTACCGATACTACCTGTGTTACTCTCTATCGCAGCATTCAAGAACGCGGCACGAGCTGTGGTTCCTTGGGTTTTCCGTTATCTAATGTAACAGAAGTAAATCATCAAATGGCTTTCAATTTGGTGGAGCGTTTTCAAGGGGCATATATTTCAGCCTTTCAGAAACTCAATTCACCAAGCAATACGCCCTACGATTTTTATGAAACGGATGCCTTGATGTATGGTGGTTCGAGTGGCTGTCCTGGATTTACTTTAGAAGAAAAAATATTTGGTATGCATGTGGCCACTATCAGTGAAGGGGAAGTGAAAAGCAATAACAATCGCCTGGCCATTGCCTTATGGGTGCCTTCCCCCGATATCATCTCCTTTGCTTTAAAACATCAAGTTCATAATATTCGGGTGAGTTAGTCTGCATCAACTTCATAAACAAGAAGTTGATTCGTAAATTTTACACTTATTTTTTTGGGGAGCTATTTTCTAAATGATATATATCTTACATTCGTAACTTTTAGATAGGATGCAGAGAATTTTATTTTTTTTATTTTGTATTTCCATACTTCAAGTGTCGCGTGCTCAAAATGTGTGTGGGGTAATTAATACCTATTACAGTGTATCAACAATCGATACCTGTAATAATAAGCTCACGGTAAGTGCAAAAGGTTTGGTGAAGGGCGACCGCGTAGTCATCATGCAAATGAATGGAGCCACCGCCAATCTCACCAATACCAATACCTTCGGATCCATCTCAAGTGTAAACGGCGCAGGTAATTACGAATTCAATGTAGTTAGTGATGTCGTTACCGATACTTTAATCACCTTCAGTTTAAAGTTTTTAAATAATTACGACCCAACCCAAGCGGTTCAGGTAATACAGTTCCCAGCCTTCAGAAGTGTGAATACTACCTGCCTTCTCACATGTAAGCCTTGGAATGGCAAGACAGGCGGTGTATTGGTGCTTTATGCCACGGATACCATTCGCGTATTATCAAAAATAGATGTGAGTGGCAAAGGATTCAGAGGAAGCAATCCCATAAATGCAGGCAATTGCCAGGGCGTACCCTATACCAGTTATTTCACTACCACTACTTCCAACCTCGCTGCACGCAAGGGTGAAGGAATCGTTAGTTTTTCATCAGCGTATGAATGCGGAAGAGGAAAAGCTGGTAATGGAGGCGGCGGTGGCAACGAGCATAATAGCGGAGGTGGGGGTGGTGCTAACTACGGTACAGGAGGAGATGGGGGCGAACGCGTGAAAAATTTATTGAGTTGTCCGGGTAATTTTCCTGGTATAGGCGGTGAAAGTTTATCACCTTATTACAATAATCTTTTAAAGAATAAAATTTTCATGGGCGCTTCCGGTGGTTGCGGACATGAAAATAATAATTATAGTGGTATCTCTGGAAGTGGCGGTGGTATTGCGTTTATCGTTGGCAGGATTATTAAATGTGTGAACGATACCATTTTTGCCAATGGAGAAAGTGTTACAGCCGCTTGTCTCGAAGATGGTGGTAGTGGTGGCGGTGCTGGAGGTACCATCATTATGAAAACAGATTCGGTATATGGTAAAATTATGCTGAGTGTAAAAGGCGGCAACGGACAATCGGTGGACAATAGCGGCAAGAATGAATGCTATGGCCCCGGTGGCGGTGGCGGTGGGGGAGTGGCTACCATCAGCTCAAAATTTAAAGTAACCAATGTGTTGTTTGATACCTTAGGTGGCAAGGCAGGATTGGTTTTTAACTCAACAGGACCTTGTAATAATACCTCGAGCAATGCAGCGAATGGGGTGGTAGGACATACTTTCAGAAATTATATTTACAATGAAAATCCGGTGATATTTCGAACCTTTCAAGTTTCCTTAGGAGCCGATCAAACCATTTGTAAAGGCGACTCAGCACAGTTGAATGCCAATATGGGTCAGGTTTTCGAATGGACGCCTTCAACTGGATTGAGTAACGATAAAATTAGAAACCCAAAAGCATCGCCCGATACTACCACAACATATATTTTGAAGGCATTCGATTTATGCAATTACTCGTATGATACGGTTACCGTCAATGTATTGCCATTGCCGGCTTTGGTGCATACACGTGATACCTCCATTTGTTATGGCGATACCTTACAGTTATTTGCATCGGGAGGTACCACGTATGCATGGAGTCCGCCCGTAGCGATTAGCAGCCTTACCGCCGACAATCCAAAAGTATGGCCATCAACAGATGCCAAGTATGTTATTAAGGCTACCACCAATGGCTGTGTGAAGATTGATACTATCCATATCACGGTAGTACAACAACCGAATTTAAAAATTGGAAAAGACACCACGGTTTGTATCGACGATTCGATGCAATTGCATGTGACAGGTGCCACACGTTATGTATGGAGCCCGAATGTAAATATTAGTGATACCACCATTGCCGACCCACGAATTAAAGTGACCAAAGACATTACTTATTTCGTGACTGGTTATAATGCCAATGGATGCTTTGCTTCCACCAAAATTAATGTCTCTGTTCGTCAGTGCATCTTCCCTGATACGCTCTTTACAGAGATCACCATACCCAATGTATTTACACCTAATAATGATGGTGAGAATGATAATTTTGAACTCTTCGTTAAGAATGTTACCAACTTCAGTATTGTAATTTATAATCGCTGGGGTGAGATGATATTTTCGAGTAACGATATGCATTTCAAATGGAGTGGTGATAACCTTCCAGATGGCGTGTATTATTTCAAAATAAACTATACCGATTCGAAGAAAAAGGCCCAGCAAAACAGAGGCCCGGTGACTTTAATTCGATAATCTTTTCATGAAAAATTTAATCTTATTACATGGTGCGCTTGGCAACGAAGCGCTCTTTGTGCCTTTGGTTGAAGCACTCCAAAGCAAGTACCAGTGTTATCGCTTCAATTTCAGCGGACATGGTGGCGCGCCTTTTCAAGCGGAGTTTTCCATTGAACAATTTGCTGCGGAGCTCAATACCTTCATGGAGCAAAATGATATTGCCGATGCTACGGTATTTGGTCACAGTATGGGAGGCTATGCAGCGCTTTATGCCAGTGCGATGGGCAATACCCGAATAAATAAAATCATCACCTTAGGTACCAAGTTTGAGTGGACTCATGAAATTGCTGCGAAAGAATCATCGATGTTTGATGTGGCAACTTTAAAAATAAAGTTGCCATCATTTGTAGCGCAATTGGAGCAACAGCATGGAATGCAGTGGGAGCAACTGGTTCACGAGGTGAAGCGCTTATTGATTTCCTTAGGCGACCAGCCAGTATTAACGGATTCCTTATTGCAAAAAATTAGCATACCCGTAATTATTTTACGTGGCGAAAACGATAAGATGGTGAATCAGGAAGAATCAATCAAAACCCAATTACAAATTCCAAATGCACAATTCCTAAGCCTTCCCGCCCAGCCTCATTTATTGGAGCGCGTTAATTTGGAAATGCTGGTGAAGGTGATTGAGGAGCGTGTGGGATAGGTTTTTTTTGGAAACACTATTTATTCAGCACTATCGCAAATCTAAGATTTGCATACACTTCCACGAAGTCAGAGACTTCGCGGAGCCAGGCCGACAATTTTTTTATAATAGGAAACATAATTTGTTCAGCACTTTTGCAAAGCTGAGATTTGCTTACCCTTCCACGAAGTCAGAGACTTCGCGGAGCCAGGGACTCGAATTATCTTGAATCGTCCCTAACTTTTCCAAAGTTTGAAACTTCGAGATACTTTCGATTATTCGTGATTGAACTTTGGAAAAGTTTTAAGAGAAAAAATTAAAATTAGAGATTGGCTTACACTGCAAAGAAGTCAGATACTTCGCGGAGCCAGCGCCTTGAATTCTCTTGAATCGTCCCTAACTTTTCCAAAGTTTGAAACTTCGAGATACTTTCGATTATTCGTGATTGAACTTTGGAAAAGTTTGAGGAGCGGTGAAAGCAATACTAAGGTTTGTTTGTTACTGAGATTGCAAAACATTCGAATAAAATAAATATTATCTTCTATTTATTTTTCGGCCCATTTTATGAAAACTCAATTGCATTAACTCTTAAATTTTCAGGTATTAAAATTAAGTAATCAAATAGAATAATATCTTCACAAAACAATATTGTAATAGAATTGTAATGGTCATTTTGGGATTTCCTGCTCAACTTCTTGCACTTCTACAATCGAGAAATCATCTAAATAAATTCGCATTGCATATGATTCTTGGTTTTTTTTAAGGGGTTTCACTTTTTGGGAGGTGTAATATTTTCCAAAACCAAATCCAATTTCATCACCTCTGGCAATATATGAGTACTCAATTTTTTGCCATTCACCCTGTAGTAATTGTTTGTCGTGTTTTAAATAATAATTAGATAATATTTTTATATCAGGCATTGGATCTGTTACCACATCTTTCGGTAGGTTAAATGATATACCAATATTATTGAAAATAACATTCGACTCTTCGGTAACATAAATATAAAATGATATGTTATACTTACATCCTTCGCATAAAGTATCTATTAGTGCTGTTCCTATTATATTGGAAACATCCCAGAAGTCGGTAAATAATATGCTAATAGACGACATACCCGAATGAGTGAGCCTAGAAGTATCCCTCTTGTTTTCAAATTTTTCAATCTTTTGTTTGCCTTCATGAAACCCAAGTGAATCCAAACATCTGTTTCTTAGGCTAAATGGTGGACCAATCCAATCTATACAATATCTTCCTGAAAAATCATATCTTGCATTAAACCTTGTTGTTGAAAATGATGAATTGGAGCCATCTATTATTGTGGTATTTATTGATAAACTGTCATTAACGGAAGAATATTTCTCAAATCCTGGGTTGGATACTAAGTTTTGTGCCTTAATTAAACTGAAAGCTAAAATAAGGACTATAAATGTAATCACTTTATTCATCCGGTTTAAATGATAAAAATTTAAATTAAACATGTATGTATTCAAAGTAAAGTGGACTATTTCTTAAGGAGGGTTTCACATTAATTCAAACCTAAATAATAATTTTAATAAATACGTAAGCTTTGTGATTTTAATTTTAGATAATTTGATTTCCTCTACCTTATTGATTCACTCGGCTCCCCCGCTCCGCGAAGTCTCTGACTTCGTGGAAGCGTAAGCAAATCTCCGATTTGCACTAGTACATTAATTCGAACGAATCCGAATCCAAAAAAATCTTATGTACTTCGAACCTATTTCTCGTTCAACAGTTTATACAATTCATCCAGTTTTGGTGAAAGGATAATTTCGGTGCGGCGGTTTTTCTTGCGGGCTTCGGGCGTTTTGCCTTGTGCTACTGGGAAATACTGACTGCGTCCGCTGGCAATAACGCGCGTAGGATCAATGCCTCCATCGCCTACTAATATTTTTGTGATTGAAGTGGCACGAAGTACACTTAAATCCCAATTGTCTTTTATCACCACCCCATTCATTGGTACATCATCGGTATGACCTTCAACTAAAATATTGATATCGGTTTTGCCTTGCAATACTTTTCCTAATTGTACCAAAGCATCTTTTCCTTTCTTATCTACTACCGTACTTCCCGATGCAAATAATAATTGTTCAGATAAACTCACATACACTTTCCCATCACGAATGGTCACCGTTAAATCGTTATCGCTAAATCCGGTAAGGGCATCACTAATGGTTTTCTTCAAGGCATTGGTAATCGAATCTTTCGCAGCAATCTTCGCTTCTAGTTCTTTCACACGGTTGGCTTTTTCGGCAAGTTCCTTGGCTTTGGTATCCAGCTCTTTTTGTTTGTTTTCAATATCGGCTTGCAATTCTTTATTGGCTGCATCTTTCTTCACCATCGCTTCTTCCTGTGCACGCAGCTTACGTTCGCGTTCCATCAGACTGGCTTCCATCTCTTTCAGGCTGCCTAAGTTCTTCTGATTCTCATTCTCATTGCGTTTCAATAATTGCTCATACAAGGAGTTCAAATCGTCGTAAAGTCTCTTTTGTTTATTATATACAAAACTCATCTCGGTCGAGTCTGCCACCAGTCGGGTAACCCGCTTCTGATCCTGCTCGGCACCTACCCGCAAAGCATTGTTTTCTGCTAAGAGGTACTTAGTACTGTCGCGACAGTCGCGCAATGAGCCTTGATTTTTGGTATAGGAAGTATTTAAATCTTCGAATTTTCGAGGATTAACACAAGAAACCAGCAAAATAAGAACACTGGATACTAAGATTAATTTTTTCATGGGAGGGCTTTGTATAATTTATCTTACAAATATTAGTATTTAAAATTAGTCACGTGTACAAATTTATGCACGATTTCTTTTGTTCGTGTCCAATTTTTATTACTTTTACGGCGCAAATCATGCTATCGCTCTTCCAGAAATGGGAGGGAGGAAAGTCCGGGCAACACAGAGCAATGTACTACCTAACAGGTAGGGGGAGTACTATAATGGTATTTCTACAGAGAGTGCCGCAGAAAATTAAACTACCTTCTCGCTTGCGTTAAGGTACAGGTGAAAACGCGGGTTAAAAGCCCACGATAGATAATGGCAACATTATTTATGGTAAACCTTACATGTTGAAAAGCCAAATAAATCGCTGTCAAAGGCTGCTCGCTTTGTACAACGTAAGTTGTAGCAGCGAAGGGTAGGCAGATGGAGCCAGGTAGTGATACCTGGCCAAGATAAATGATAGCAGGCCAATGGATGTATCCAAAGGCTGTACAGAACCCGGCTTATTTGATTTGCATTTTTTTAAAGAGTATAAATAGAACAAAAAATAATTATGCCGAAAGTACTTATTGTCGACGACGAAAAAGCAATTCGCAATACCCTGAAAGAAATTTTAGAATTCGAAGGGTTTGAAACAGTAGAAGCGGAGGATGGGCAAACAGCCATTCAGAAATTCACTGCTACCAACGATTTTGATGTGGTTCTTTGTGATATCAAAATGCCTAAGATGGATGGAATTGAAGTATTGCAAAAACTGCAAGACCTCAATCCCGATACCCCAGTGATTATGCTTACTGGACACGGTACCACCGAAACAGCCATTGATGCAACTCGCAAAGGGGCCTACGATTTCTTGCAAAAACCACCCGATTTGAATCGTTTGCTTATCACGTTAAGAAACGCAACAGAAAAAACAAATCTGGTTTCTGAAACAAAAGTACTGAAGCGCAAAGTTTCTAAAACCCGTGAAATCATTGGCGAATCATCTGCTATCAATAAAATTATTGATACCATCGAAAAGGTGGCTCCAACCGATGCACGCGTAATGGTTACCGGACAAAATGGTACAGGTAAGGAACTCGTGGCACGCTGGATTCATGAGCGTAGTAATAGAGCTTCTGGACCATTAATCGAAGTGAACTGTGCTGCCATTCCTAGCGAACTCATCGAGAGCGAATTATTCGGTCACGAAAAAGGATCTTTCACCTCTGCTGTTAAGCAACGTATTGGTAAGTTTGAACAAGCCAATGGTGGAACGCTTTTCTTAGATGAGGTGGGCGATATGAGCCTCTCGGCACAAGCGAAAGTATTACGTGCTTTGCAAGAAAATAAAATTACACGTGTAGGTGGAGATAAAGATATTGATGTGAATGTGCGTGTTATTTGTGCAACGAACAAAGACCTTATCTCTGAAATTGAAAAGAATAATTTCCGTCTGGATTTATACCATCGTATTAGTGTAATTCTAATTCACTTGCCATCGTTGAATGAGCGTGTAGATGATATTCCATTGCTCGCCGAGAACTTCCTGAATGAGGCTTGCGAAGACAATAAGATTCCATTGAAAGCATTCACCCCAGAAGGTTTGGAGGAAATGAAAAAAGTAAACTGGAGTGGAAATATCCGCGAGCTGCGCAATGTAATTGAACGATTCGTAATTCTTTGCGGACCGCGAATTACCGAACTCGATGTGCGTACCTATACCAACCCAACAAGAGGTACCAGTACCGTGCAAGGCTTGCTCGATAACTTCACCAAGTTTCAGGATTTTAAAGATCATACCGAGAAAATTTTCATCCAGGATAAATTACGCAAGAACAATTGGAATGTGGCCAAAACGGCTTCTGAGATTGACATTCAGCGTAGTCACCTCTATAATAAAATCGACAAGTTTAGCTTAAACCGCGAAGACGAGTAGGTTTCTTTTTTTTGATTTTTGGTTTGATGATGGATGGAGTAATTCAATCCTTCTTATCAATGTATTCCCTTATTTCAAATGAATAATGGTAATACCTGTTCCACCGAATTCTTCTTTTTCACTTTCATAGTTTGCAATATTCTTATGCTTCTTGAAGAGTTGCCATAATAGATTTTTCAAGATGCCATCGCCTTTGCCGTGAAGTACTTTCAAGGTATCGAAGCCGAGGAGCAAAGCATCGTCAATAAATTTCTCCGTCTTTAATAAGGCATCGTTTCCGCGCTCTCCACGAATATCCAAAGTGGTAGTAAATATTGCAGCCTTGGAGGTGAGGTCGATATTCGAATTGCTCAATCCCTTCGCAGGTTTGCTTACCTTCTCCAGCTGGTTTAGTGGTACGGTACTATGAATATTTTCGAAGGCTACTGTTGCCTTATTGTTTTGAATTTTAATCACTTCACCAACTACTGTCTTGCCACTCATCTTCACATAATCGCCTAAAATAATGGCTTCCGAATTTTCTGTTTTAGCAGCATCGGGTTCCATGGGTATCACTTGCTTCTCGAGTTGCACTTCTTGTTGTTTCAACTGTTTGCGTAGTTGAACAGTACGTTCTTTATCGGCTTGTGTTTCGCGAATTTCTTTGATGATGGCTTCAATATCTCTATTGGTTTGTGCAAGCAAGGTCTTGGCTTGTTGCTGCGCCTCTGCAATTATTTTTTTCTTATTTAGTGTAAGGTCTTTATTCAATCGCTGGTTTTCGTCGATAGCACGCTTGAGCTCGATGGCATGTTGTGCATTTTCATTTTTCGATTTATGAAGTAGCACACGTTCTTTCTCCAGTTCCACCAAAAGTTGCTCCACCCTTTGTTGCTTGGCATCGAGCTTACTCTTGGCATAATTCACCACTGTTTTATTCAAACCGATTTTTTGTGCAATCTCAATGGCATAGCTACTTCCAGGGTTACCCACCTGCAATTGATACAGCGGTTGTAAGGTGCTGGTATCAAATCCCATGGAGGCATTAAATACTCCAGGTGTATTATTGGCAAAGGTTTTTATATTGCTAAAATGGGTTGTAATCACACCAAAGCTGATATTATTGGTAATCTCACTCAATACCGCTTCACCAATGGGGCCGCCAAATTGCGGGTCAGTACCAGTGCATAATTCATCAATCAATACCAGTGATTTCTTTCCACTGAAATTCACAAAATGCTTCATGTTTTTCAGATGGGAGCTATAGGTGCTCAAATCATTTTCGATGCTTTGTTCATCCCCAATATCAATAAATAAATCGTCGAAGATGCCGGCTTCACTGTGCGCCTCCATACATACAAGGAGTCCGCATTGCAGCATGTACTGCAATAGCCCAATGGTTTTTAAACTCACCGATTTACCACCAGCATTGGGACCAGAAATCACGCAAATTCTATTTTCACGATTGAGTTGCAAGCTCAAAGGCACCACCTGCTTATGATCTTTTTGCAAGGCAAGAAACAACAATGGATGAAAGGCATCCTTATAATTCAACATGGCCTCCTTTTTCAGGATGGGCATCACGGCCTTGAGTTCAATGGCGAGCAATGCTTTCGCTCTTACAAAATCGATGACACCTAATTTCTTAAAATAATTTTTAATGGTTGGAATCGAAGGACGAAGCGCGTCGGTGATGCGAATCAAAATTTTTATGATCTCTCTTCTCTTTTCAAAATGAAGCTCATTAATTTCATTATTGATTTCAAGAATTTCCTCGGGTTCAATGAAGAGGGTCTGTCCTGTGGCACTCACATCATGCGTGATTCCTTTGATCTTGCGCTTGTGCTCGGCTAAGATGGGCAATACCATGCGGCCCTCTCTCAGTGTGATTCCTGTGGATGCCAGCCAGCCATTGCTTTCGGCATTTTTAAAAATCGATTGAATGCGCTTGCGGGCAGTGGCTTCCTTATTACTGATGGAAGTAATAATATCCATCAACTCCTTGCTCGCATTCTTTTTCATATTCCCATCCTTATCCAAAATAAATTCAATCTGATTTACTAAGGTGGTATCATACTGCACATCGGCGATGATATTATAGAAGGTACTGTATTGTTCTTTACGTTTTAAAAAATAATCGGTAATGCCTTTGATGGTGATAAGCGATAACCGCAAACGATGTAATTCCTCTTCGGTTAAATAACTTCCGGGAGTAATTGCCTTTTGCAAGGCCGAATGCATATCGTAAATGGTATCTAATGGAAGAGGCTGATCGGTGGTCAGCAATTCCTTCATCTCCTGTGTTTGACGCAGCCAGAGGTGAATTTGGCCGTAGTCCTGACTATATTTAATCATTCCCACATGATACATCCCCAGGGTGCTTAAACACTTTCGTTCCAGGTTCTCTTTCAGGGTATCAAACGATAGTTTTGTTTCTATATTTTTCGGATAAAGCATGGGTTCTTGTGGGCAGTTTAACTTGAAAAAGTTTTGATGCGATAAGTTTCGGTTGTTGGGTTAGTTCTTAATCTCACTTTGCATCTTACTCAAATTCTCTACCACCTTCTCATATACTTTATCCATTTCCTTGGGATGTTGTACATAATAATCCATGGTTTCGCGAAATCCGGCCTGGTTGGTATGATATTTCTGAAATAAAAATTCATAGTTATTCAGCACATATTGTGTGAGGCTATCACCATATAAATTCATTTGATTGGTCGATCCTTCTACCAAATGAATTTCGGTGAGCAATGCAATCATTTGCGTTTCGCCGATGGTATTTTTTGAGGTATTCGTTTGATTGCTATTTTTGCAATGGGTAAACAAAACCACCAGCATGAGTATAGAAGAGAATTTAAAATACATAAATGGGAAATTAGGCAAAAGTACCAAACTCATTGCGATTAGTAAAACGAAACCTGTTTCCTTATTGAAAGAGTGCTACGATGCAGGCCAGCGTAGGTTTGGCGAAAACAAGGTACAAGAGATGGTGGAGAAACAATCGCAATTACCTTCCGATATCGAATGGCATTTGGTGGGACATCTTCAAACCAATAAGGTAAAATACATCGCATCGTTCGTTGGAATGATTCATTCGGTAGATAGTTTGAAACTGCTTATCGAGATAAATAAACAAGCTGAAAAGCATCAGCGAATTATTTCTTGCCTGCTCCAAATTTATATCGCTAAGGAAGAAACAAAATTTGGACTGGATGAAACCGAGGTGATAGCATTACTCAATGATGCTTCTTTTTCTTCACTTAAAAATATTCGCATCGCGGGGGTGATGGGCATGGCAACCAATACCGACGATATGAATCAGGTGCGAAATGAGTTTCATCAATTAAAATTGCTTTCCGAAAAATTAAAAAACTTATACGCATCGGAAGCGCACCCTTTCAACGAAATAAGTATGGGAATGAGCAGCGACTATGAGCTTGCCATTGCCGAAGGAAGCACGATGGTGAGGGTAGGCAGTAGTATTTTTGGCACTCGATAGGAACGGTTCCTAATGTATAAATCGACCCCATAAATCCCGCTTTTTTTTCTAATTTGCACCAAAATTAAAAATTCTACATGGAGCGTTTTCAGGGTTTGATAGGTATCGCAGTGATATTCGGTATTGCTTTTCTGGCATCCGACAATAAAAGAAAAATAAATTACCGACTTGTAGCCAGCGGTGTTGGTTTGCAGCTGGTGATTGCCATTTTAATATTGAAGGTAGGGCCTGTAAAGCAATTCTTTCAATGGCTTGGCGGTATCATCACCCATATAGAAGCCTTTGCAAAACAAGGAGCATCTTTCGTTTACGGCGGACTCATGACCGATAACCATGCAGGAGGTGCGGTGCCTTATGCCACTCCAGGCGCCTTCGTTTTTGGGTTTAGTGTATTGGCAACTATTATTTTGGTTTGTGTTATTGTGGCAGTATTTTATCATTTTGGAATCATGCAGAAAGTGATTGCGGTGGTTGCTAAGGCTATGAATTATATAATGCGTGTAAGTGGTGCCGAAGCTTTAAGTAACGTAGCCAGTGCCTTTGTAGGCCAGGTAGAAGCACAAGTAATGATTCGCCCTTACCTCAAAGGAATGACCAAGAGCGAATTGCTTGCGAGCATGAGTGGTAGTTTGGCATGTATCGCTGGCGGTATTTTGGTGGTGTATGTTAGCTTTGGTGCAAAAGCCGAATACTTATTAGCGGCGAGTATCATGGCGGCTCCTGCAGCACTCGTCATCAGTAAAATTGTAATGCCCGAAACCGAATCGAGTGAAACCATGGGCTCGGTGAAGTTAGAAGTGAAAACGCCATATAGTAATGTTATCGATGCCATCAGTCATGGAGCCAGCGATGGAATGAAAATTAGTGTGAACGTCATCGCAATGCTCATCGGATTCATTGGACTCATTGCATTAATCAATTTCTTATTGCAAAAATTTGGATACTTCGTGGGCTTGCCTGCTTTAAGCCTGGATTATTTCTTTGCTAAAATATTTTATCCGCTCGCCTGGTGTATGGGCACTCCGGGTGTCGACGTTGATACTGTGGCCACTTTGATGGGACAAAAATTAACCATCAACGAATTCATCGCCTTCGATAATTTGACCCATCACGGATTGAAACCGGTAACCGAGAAAGGCTTGCTCATTGCGAGTTTCGCCATTTGTGGATTTGCCAATTTCAGTAGTGTAGGAATGCAAATAGGAGGGATTGGTGCTTTGGCTCCCGAGCGTAGAGGTGACCTTGCCAAATTAGGAATGAAAGCATTGCTCTGTGGTACCTTGGCTTCCTACTTGTCGGCGACCATTGCCGGTATGTTATTATAAGTATCCAAAACTATACTTCCTTAAGTTATCAACGATATTTCAGGATTCGTTGGTGCTTCGATAATGGATAAATGAATTAATTTTCCAATCTCTAATTTACTCGACCTCACGTTATGCCACAACTCGATCCATCCCTTATTTTATATGTATTGATAGGATACTTCTTTGTATTATTTGGAATCTCCTGGTATACTTCACGCAAAGCGGATAACAACTCATTTTATTTGGGTAACCATCAATCGCCTTGGTATATTTTGGTTTACGGACTCATCGGTACCAGCATCTCAGGTATCTCTTTACTTTCGGTAACAGGTAAGGTAATGGGTTCTTCCTTTGGGTATATGCAAACGGCTTTAGGATTTGCATTCGGGTATTTTGTAATTGCTTATGTACTGCTTCCTATCTACTATCGCTATAATGTAACATCTATTTATCAATACCTTCAATTGCGCTATGGTAAGGCATCACAGGTATCGGGTTCCATTTTGTTTTTGGTATCGAGAAGCATGGGTGCCGCAATTCGATTGAGCTTGATGGCGGTGATACTTCACAATTTTGTGTTTTCTAAATTAGGTGTTACTGGTTTGCCAGGAAATGAAACAAACGGATTTCCTTTTTGGCTCACGGTACTCATCATTTTGGCTATGATCTATCTCTATACATTCAAAGGGGGAATCAAAACCATTATTTGGACAGATACCTTACAAACCACGTTGTTATTGCTCACGTTGGTAGTTTCCTTTGTGATGGTGAAAAATTTAATTCATGAAGGTTGGGGCGATATTTCAAAATCATTATATCATTCGAAAATCACTGATTTATTTCCCAATGGATTTTTGGGCAAGAATAGTTTTGTTGAACTCTTTGTATCGGGTGTATTCCTCACGGTAGGGATGACGGGCCTCGACCAGGCCATGATGCAAAGAAGTTTGAGTGCACGCAATTTGAAGGATGCTCAGAAGAACTTACTCACGTTTAGCTGGGTGATTGTACTGGTTAATTTTGTGTTATTGTGTATTGGTGCCCTCTTATCTTATTATTTCGCTAAGAATGCAATTCCATTGGGCAAAACCGACAATATGTTTTTTCAAGTCGCCACCAATTCTTTTGAAGTATATGCAGGAGTGATTTTTATTTTGGGCTTTGCGGCATCCACCTTTTCAAGTAGCGATGATGCCATGACCGCCATCACCACTTCGTTTGCGGTCGACTTTCTAAAATGGGATGATAGCAAGCCCGAATGGAAACGCAAACTATTGCATGCTGGGGTTGCCTTATTTTTATTTGCAATCATCGTTACCGTTTGTGCAAGCATGCAAGGTGCCGCCATCGATAATGTGCTCCTGGTGGCAAGCTATACGTACGCACCACTTTTGGGTATGTTCTTCTTTGGAATCATCACTCGCAAAAAAGTGAAGGATACTTATGTGGCAATTATTGCTGTACTCACTCCTTTGGTTACCGTTATTGTAAATACAGGCTTTGGAATGAAATGGGTAAGTGAGAACATGGATAATTTACCTGTTGATTTTTTCGATTACAATATTTTCAATCGGGTGATGTTCTATATTACAAAAGGCAACGGAAATATTACGATTGTGTATAGCGCAGCCTTTTGTGCAGTATTGCTTTATATCGCAAGCCTTTTCAGCAATCAGGAACTGGATTAGAAATTAGAGTATCGCCTGAAATACGATATGTTTCTTCCACGATGGGAGAAGCTTCGGAGCCGTTTCAAAAAGCCCAAACATGGCACTGCCACTGCCGCTCATGCCAGCATAGATAGCGCCTTTTTGGTATAGCGATTCTTTGATAGATGAAAGCATCGGGTAACGCTCTAATGCATATCCTTCAAAATCATTTTCAATTCGTTTCGACCATGTTTTTTTTGTCCAGGTGGGCAACGATTTTAATTCGTGGCGAATAGGAGTGCGCTGAATATTCTGGTAGGCCTCACCAGTACTGATATGTAGGGAAGGATAAATAACCACGATATGCATTCCACTTACATCCAATAAGGAGTTCGTTATTTTTTCTCCGCGACCTGTAACGAAGGAGTTTTTGTTTTGTATGAAAAAGGGACAGTCACTTCCCAGCTGGGCTGCATATTTTTTGAGCGCTGTAGCGTTGAGGTTTAGTTCGAATAAATCGTTTAAGAGTTTTAGTGCGAAGGCACCATCACTGCTACCACCACCCAATCCGGCACCCATGGGAATTTCCTTGTGAAGATGCATTTTTATGGGAGGCAAATCAAAATCGAGATCGAGCAAGCGATACGCTTTTAGGCATAAGTTGGTATTTGGGTCGCCAGCAATTGGAAGTCCGGTGGTAGTAAATTGAACCTTCTTCTTCACGGGTTTTTTATTCTCAATAATTTCTAAGGCATCATACCAGGGCAATGGAATAAAATGTGATTCCAAATTATGATAGCCATCTTTTCTTTTTTCAAGAACCTTCAGTCCGATATTTATTTTGGCGTTGGGATAAACAATCACTAGATTTTAAATTTAACTAAGTATATATAACATGTTTTGAGCAATCAATCGAAGCCTAATTTTTTAATGATGAATTCAATTTCATATTCTTCCGCTGGGTCGTATTCATCTTTTAAATTATGACCATATACCTTTCCAAAATTGCTCCACATAAAGGCTTTGGCACCACCCTGATATTGTTTGATAATACTATAAGTGGTCTTGCCTGTTTCGCGATAAATCAATTTCACAAGAATATGCCCTTGATCCATCGTCAGGTTTTTGAGTTGTTCTTCAAACTGTTTCTTTAAGCCTGCCTCTGCCTTTTTTAAATAGGCTTTCTTCATGTCCTCATCGGTCATCTGCGCCAAATTTTGCTCTATCAATTGCATCCTGAAAGCAGCAAGTTTTGCATAGGGGAGAGCACGTTTCACATCTCTAACCAATTTGGCGAAACGTTTTTCATCATCAATATTTCGTTTTCTTTTCTTTCCTTTTTTTTCTACTTCTCTTAAGTTTACTACTAAGAAAGTATCGCCATCTACAATTTGTCTTCTAAGTACATTGTATCGTACGGTATCCACCTGTGCATGGCTTTGATGGCCTATCAATAGGAGGCCGCATACCAATAAAAGAAAAAATTTATGCAAGGGTTTCATCTTGTTGGGGTTTCTCTTTTCTTAGCAATAAGTAGGCCCCCATTCCTATCCCAACAATAAATAACATACTCGCAATCATCGTTGCTTGAGAGAAAGCCAGTCCTGCGAAATGGTAAGGTGGATTCACACGGATGCGTTCAACACAAAAGCGTTCAATACCATTTACGATGAGGTAAACGCACCATAACAATCCTGGTTTGACAAGGCGTTTGCGAATATTCCATAAGAAAATGAATAGTAAAATTCCAAGGATGGCTTCATAAAATGGGGTTGGAAATACAGGTGCTTCTAATGCAGTATTAAATGTTCCTGGAGCATCGTATAATATTCGTGTTCCTTCATGCGCTACGTTTCGAGGGTAGTCGAAAGCCCACATCCAATCGGGCAGGAAGCTCATCCATCCTGGTTTTGGAGCCGTATTCACAATGCCCCAATCGCCATCGCCCGCTAGTTGGCAACCAATACGTCCCACACCATAAGCCAACATCATCGCCGGTGCACCAATATCTAATAATGGAAGTAATGGAATTTTATGTTTGCGTGTATACCAGATGACGCCGATGGCACCACATATTAAGCCACCATAAAATGTTAAGCCACTAAACGATGCCAGTTGTTCAATTGGATGTGCAACAAATTCATCCCAGCGCTCCATGGCATCAAATAGTTTGGCACCAAATAATCCGCTGAGCGCAGCCACCATCAATATATTTCCCATGAGCTCATGAGGATACTGATTCACTTCTTTCGTGATAGGCTCTGGATATTGTTTTTTTATTTTCAAGGTATCGGCATAGGAAGTATAAACCGCGATGGCAACACCCACCAGAAGGCCAATGAAACTTCCCTGCATCGATAAAATATACTCCTGAGGATTTTCAGAGTGTTTGCTATAATCCATGATGAGCCCAATAATCTTAAATCCAATGATTCCACCCACAAGGGCGTTGACGATATTATCAGTCATGGAGGGAACCGTTCCAAAAGTTTTATTCACGCGTTCAAAAGGCACAATGCCTTCTTGCTCTTTGCGTTTGAACTCACGAACGAAGATGATATACGCCGCAGCGAAAGAAATGGCCATCATAATCCCAAAGGTGAAAAACGGGAGCGGATAGTATTTTCCAGTGATATCAAAAATTAAATAGGAGAGGGTTGGATACATGGTTGTGTTTGATGCAAAAATAAGTCAAAAGCCTCATATTCCCGAAGTCGTGTGGAATCCTTTGAAAGCTATATTGGATATAGATATTTTTCTAGTTCATTTGAATATCTAAAAATAATAATTAAAAATTAATTCAGAATCCTGTTACCCCTAAATTTCAAATCTCCTTAACGAAAATTTAAAATTTCGTACTTGACAATTGCCCCCGCCTTATATTAAATTCGCATTGTTATGAAAAAGTACCTAGTTTTTGCTGCGATAAGCATGATGTTTGGTATGGTAGGCAGCTATGGCTATCATCAACTATTTAATCGTTCGGAAGGATTCATTACCACTGCCCCCGAAGTGACCTATTCGAATGCGAGCTATTCACAATCGAGTGCCGAGAATGCCGATTTTGTAAAGGCTTCAGCACTGGCAACCCCCACGGTAGTATTTATTAAAACAGTTTCCAATTCACAAAATCAACGGAGCAATGATATCTGGGATATGTGGGATTTCTTCGGACAACGTGGCCCTTCCTATAGTTCTGGTTCGGGCGTAATCATCAGTAAGGATGGGTATATCGTTACCAATAATCATGTTATAAAAGATGCAGATAAAATTGATGTCATCTTAAATAATAATAAACGCACCTTTAGCGCCAAGCTTATTGGAGCCGATCCCAATACCGATTTGGCCTTGATAAAGATTGATGCCAAAGACTTGCAAGCCATCACCTTTGCCAATAGCGATAATTTAAAAACAGGGGAATGGGTATTGGCAGTTGGGAATCCATTCAATTTAACCTCAACAGTTACCGCAGGAATTGTAAGTGCGAAGGGCAGAAATATCAATGTGAATCAAAATGCTCAGTTTCCTATCGAGTCTTTCATACAAACCGATGCTGCCATCAACCCTGGCAATAGCGGAGGAGCACTGGTGAATTTAAATGGAGAACTGGTGGGCATCAATACCGCAATTCAAAGTCAGACGGGTAGTTATGTTGGTTATGGCTTTGCGATACCAGGCAATATGGTGGCGAAGATTGTGAAAGACCTGATTGATTTTGGAGATGTACAAAAAGGATTCACGGGTATGGAAGTGAAAGATATTGATGCCGAAACCGCATCAAAGGATAATATTAATAATGGGGTATTGGTTAATGATGTCTATGAAGATGGTCCTGCTGCAAAGGCTGGACTGAAGAGCGAGGACATCATCACCAAAGTGGATAATAAGCTGATGGATAGCAAAGCTATTTATGAAGAACAAATTAGTTATCATCGTCCAGGCGATATGGTGAAAGTTACTTATTTGAGAGGAGGCAAGGAGGCGACCGTTGATTTGAAGCTCATGAATAAGGAAACGAATAAAGCCATCACGCAGAAGTACACCGTATCGAGTACCCGACTGGGCGCCGATTTCAAGCCATTGACAGCAGCCGAGAAGAGCAAGCTCGGAATCAATGCTGGAGTAAAGGTGACTAATATTAAGAATGGTGCATTGCGTCAAATGAATATTCCTGAAGGGTTTGTTATTTATAAACTCAATAATAAAACCTATACCGAGCCGGCCGATTTGATACATGATTTAGAAAACGTGAGTGGCCGCATCCTCATCGAGGGCTACTACGCCGACGGCGGAAAAGCCACGTATAGTTTCTTTACGTATTGATGGGATGAGGATTGCGGTATTTCAATCCTCAATCTCTTAACAATGAGGCCGCCGTTGCGTCTCCGACCAACGGCCCCGAACTTCTCGTAAAGGAATGTATTATTGGTTGAATATTCATCTCCTAGGTGATATGATTATGAATACATTTAAGGCCGAAGTGTAATGCGGTCGTTGGTCGGAGACGCAACGACGGACGCTTTTGTTCTAGGTCGGAGAGGTGCTCGTGGCTGAGGTGTCGATGACATCAATCGAAAAATCCATTGCAGGCTGGAGTTTAAAGAAAAATACCTGCTAAATCCATTAGCAACAATTTTCCAAAACAGCTTATTCTAGGGCCTCGGGTTGGTATTTTTACCAAAATTTAATTCATGGATACACTTACATCTCCAGCCATCTACCTTAAAGGACGCGGTGCACAGCTTAATACTGTTAACCCATTTCTTAAAACTGAATATGTGCAACAACACTGGGAAGGCATCGATGCTCCCGATTTAATTAATGCGGAACGCAAAACGCAAGTTTACCATGAACAGGCAAAGAATATCGTAAATAAAGTGGAGAGCCCCGACCTGCGAATGGAGTACAGTATGAACCCATACCAGGGCTGTGAACATGGATGCGTGTACTGCTATGCCCGAAACACACATCAATACTGGGGATTCAGCGCTGGTCTCGATTTCGAACGCAATATCGTCATCAAAGAAAATGCACCTGCGCTGCTCGAAAAAACATTGCGTCGCAAAACCTGGGTGCCCACCCCCATCATGCTCTCTGGCAATACCGATTGCTATCAGCCCATCGAACGCAAATACAAACTCACCCGTGGATTGCTCGAAGTACTACTTCGCTTTCAACATCCGGTAAATATCATCACTAAAAATCAACTCATCCTACGCGACCTCGATTTATTAAAAGCCCTGGCTGAAAATAATTTGGTTCATGTGATGGTTTCAATCACCACCATGAATGAAGCACTTCGCCAAAAAATGGAACCCCGCACCGCTTCTGCTACCCAGCGATTGAAGGTAATTGAGATGCTGGCTGCTAATAATATTCCTGTTGGTGTGATGAACGCACCCATCATCCCCGCCCTCAATAGTATGGAAATTCCGGAAGTGATTCGACTGGCTGCCAATGCCGGAGCTACTACTTCAGGCTATAATATTGTGCGACTCAATGGCCCCATTGGTGAGGTATTTACCGACTGGCTGGAGAAAACATTCCCCGATCGGGCATCGAAAGTACTCTCACAAATCAAAGAATGCCATGGCGGTAACCTGCACGATTCAAACTACGGACGACGCATGCGAGGTGAAGGAAATATCGCCGATAGTATCAAGCAATTGTATAAAATGTCGGTTCAGAAATACCTGCCCAATGCATCTATGCCCGCTCTAAATACCGCTGCTTTTAAAGTGCCTCCACAAATACATCAGCAACTTAGTTTATTTTAAATAGCCACGTTACCACTGCTTTTTCGGGGTATAAATCGAATCTTGTACTTCCCCTAAAAATTGTATTTTTGCTCGGAAAATTCAAATATTACCCATGAGCAGTGAAGCCGCTACGAACCTAACTTTCGATGATTTTAAGAAAATTGTACTCAATGATTATCGTATAGCCTACGAGAGCCGTCAGGCCTCGTTGCTGGGACGTAAGGAAGTGCTTACAGGGAAAGCCAAATTTGGGATTTTTGGCGACGGAAAAGAGATCGCCCAAATAGCCCAGGCAAAGGTGTTTAAGAATGGTGACCTGCGTGCTGGATACTACCGCGATCAAACATTTATGTTTGCTACAGGACTCAGCGATACTCAAAAATTCTTTGCGCAACTATACGCGCATACCGATATTGAAGCAGAACCAGCCAGTGCCGGACGCTCCATGAATGGTCATTTTGGAACCCGATTCTTAAATGCAGATGGGTCCTTCAAAAACTTGGTAGAGGAAAAACATTCATCAAGCGATATTTCTCCAACAGCCGGACAAATGAGCCGGGCGCTTGGAATGGCCTACGCGTCGAAACTTTATAGAAACAATACATCGTTACACAATCACTCTCAATTCACACAAAAAGGGAATGAAGTAGTATTCGTAAATATTGGAAATGCAAGTACGAGTGAAGGTCATTTTTTTGAAACGATCAACGCGGCCGGGGTATTGCAAGTACCTTTAGTTGTTTGTGTTTGGGACGATGACTATGGAATTTCTGTACCTGCCAAGTACCAAACAACCAAAGAAAACATAAGTGAAATTCTGAAAGGATTTCAGCGTGATGAGAAGGGTCATGGATTCGATATACAAGTGGTGAACGGATGGGATTATGCCGATTTATGCAGCGTATTTGCCAAAGCTACCGAAACCGCCCGCACCGAGCATGTGCCTCAATTGATACATGTACGTGAACTCACCCAGCCTCAAGGGCACAGTACCTCTGGTTCGCACGAGCGATATAAGAGCAAAGAGCGCCTGGCCTGGGAACAAGAGAACGATTGCCTGAAACGTATGCGCGAATGGATGCTGGAAAGTGATATGGCCAGTGAGTCGCAAATTGCCGATTTGGAAACTAAAGCAAAGGAAGAGGTACTCGCTGCGAAGAAGCGCTCCTTCGATGCATTTCTTACTCCTATAAAAAATGAAGTGAACGAATTCTGTGCGCTTTTGGAATCATTGGATGCCCGTTCGTTCGAAGAAATCATTGGTGAATTGCGTCGTATCAGTGAACCCATTAGAAAAGATATTGGTATCGCTATAAACAAGGTACAGCGAATCATTCCGAATAATTACCTCCTTAAAAACTTTAAGCAAAATTTCTATACTCAGAATGCCGAGCGATATAGCTCCTTTTTAAATAGCCAGAGTGATGAAGCCGTTTTGAAAATTGCAGAGGTGAAGCCAATTTATGATGAAGATTCAAAACTTACAGATGGTTATTTACTGATGCAAGCATGCTTCGATTATCATCTAACAAATAATCCATTGGTATTTGCCTTGGGTGAAGATGTTGGAAAAATTGGAGATGTAAATCAAGGATTCTCAGGCTTACAAGAAAAGCACGGAGAGATTCGTGTTACCGATACAGGCATTCGCGAAAATACCATCGTTGGTCAGGGATACGGCGCCGCCTTGAGAGGCTTGCGTCCAATCATCGAAATTCAATATCTCGATTACTTATTATATGCCATTCAATTAATGAGCGATGATATTGCTACTTTGCAATGGCGTACTCGTGGCGGACAAAAAGCGCCAGTGATTATTCGTACCCGCGGTCATCGCCTCGAGGGCGTTTGGCATAGTGGCTCTCCCATGGGAATGATCATCAATTCGGTGCGTGGTATCAATGTATGTGTGCCTCGTAATATGGCGCAGGCCGCTGGAATGTATACTTTGCTCTTGCAAGCCGATGAGCCTGCATTGGTTATTGAGTGCTTGAACGGCTATCGCTTAAAAGAAAAATTGCCAGCGAATATGGGGCAATACAATGTGCCGTTGGGAATTCCTGAAGTGCTTCATACAGGTACGGATGTCACTATTGTAAGTTATGGAAGCACCTTGCGTGTGATTGAAGATGCCATGAATATGCTGCAAGAAGATGGGGTATCGTGCGAACTCATTGATGTTCAAACTTTATTACCATTCGATATCAATCATAAAATTGTAGAGAGCGTCAAGAAAACCAATAAAGTGATTTTTATTGATGAAGATGTTCCCGGTGGTGCTACAGCATATATGATGCAACAAGTACTTGAAAAGCAAGAAGCGTATAAATATTTAGATTCAGCTCCATTAACCATCTCGGCCAAAGCACATCGCCCTGCGTATGGCACGGATGGCGACTATTTCAGCAAACCCAATGCAGAGGAAATTTATGATGTGGTGATGGGGATGATGAATGAGTACGGACGATAAAATTATAAAAAGGAACACCAAAATAATAAATAACATCCTCAACTAAGGATTTTTAATAAAGAAATTAAATACATTCTCCCATGCAAACACTAAATCGATTTTTAATTGAAAGCAGCATACAGATGCCGCTCTACAATATTATTCAATACATTATTAAACCTTCGAAGGATTTGAGTCGCAAGATAAATATTGCCGGACTAGAAGATATTTTAGGAGAAGCGGAGGTAACCAATGTGCAAGGTGAAGAACAGAAAAAATTGGATGTATATGCCAATGATGAGTTCATTAAATCGTTGAGTGAATGCACCCATTGTGCTGCCATGATCAGTGAAGAAACGGAAGTTATTATTCATACTCCGTTCCCTGATGCAGAGTATATTGTAGCCTTCGACCCCGTAGATGGAAGCAGTAATATTGATGTGAATGTTTCTATTGGTACCATCTTCTCGGTGTATAAACGCATTAGCACCAGCGGTCCCATCACTGAAGAAGATTGCTTACAAGCCGGAAAAAATCAATTGGCTGCAGGCTATATCATTTATGGTTCATCAACAATTTTGGTGATGACAACGGGAAATGGCGTTCACTCATTTACATTAGAACCACATATCGATAAATTTTATTTGTCGGATACTCATGTAAGAACTCCAAAAGATGGGAAAATTTACTCATTGAATGAAGGTAACTATATCAAGTTTCCAGAAGGCGTGAAGAAATACTTGAAGTATTGCCAGGAAAATGATAAAGAAACCAATCGTCCATACAGCAGCCGTTATATAGGTAGCATGGTGGCCGATTTTCACCGAAATTTAAAGAAAGGGGGGGTCTTTATTTATCCGAGTACCGAGAAAGATCCGAATGGGAAATTGCGTGTCTTGTATGAGTGCAATCCCATGAGTTTCTTGATTGAGCAAGCGGGTGGAAAGGCTTCTAATGGCTTCGAACGAATGTTGGATGTGGTGCCTACTTCAATTCATCAGCGCACTCCCATATTTGTTGGCTCTACCAATATGGTCGACAAAGCCTGCGAATTCATGAAAGAGTATAGCACGAAAGCACAGTAGGAATTTCGTTTTCTATTTAGTATTCTTAAATCAGAGTATTTTCTATTTTAATTGAATATGAATATGGTCGTCATGTCTTACTGCATGGCACCCATGAAACTTTATTTTCTCGGAACTCAGATTCATGCGCATTTTCAGGTGTGGTTCAATAAATATCATTCCAATGTTTGGTTGTGCAGCAAATAGGTTCACTAATTCTTTGGTCTTGCTACTATCGAAAATGAAATTTTGTTTATTGGCTTGTGGCATCAATTCCAACATTAAACTGTATTGCCAAAACCCTTTCTCATCGCAATATTCAGCGGTGTTCTTTTCATTGGGTCTAGGTTCTTCGCAAATGCCGTATCCAATTTTAGATGGGCATTCATTAGTAGCATTTCCCGTTTTTGCATCAATATAGCAAAAGGCTAAATCTAGTTTCTTTCCATCGCTATGACTTAGATGAGGAATAAGTGGAAATTTATCGATGAATGGAAAATT
>CAIVZR010000075.1 GCA_903910445.1 uncultured Bacteroidota bacterium | reverse complement strand
TATATCGCAGGACAATCAACAATAACAGGATGGGATGGTGGCAACTATCCATCAGAAACCTATCTCTATCAAATCATCGCACGCGATGGCGATAATAACAGGCATACGTTTAGTGGGAAGGTGATGCTGGTGAGGTGAGGGGTGAGTGGGGCGTGTTTGTGGGAGGATGGGTGTAAAAAAAATAATATACGCACAGAAAATTTTATACCTTCGTTTCAATAAAATAATTCTTATGCTTAAAGACCTCTACCAAACGGTATTCCCCAGGGTATGCTATGGCTGCACTACCGATCTGGCAAAAACAGAAAATTGGCTCTGCTCCTATTGCCGCAATAATTTACCACTTACCCATTTTCATCGCTACGAACAGAACCCCATCACACAACTGTTTACGGGGCGTATCCCTTTGGTGCATGCCGCCTCCTTCTGCTATTTTGTAAAAGAAAGTGCAGTGCAACATCTCCTTCATGCCTTAAAATATGGCAATGCCACCAAGCTCGGAACCAGCATTGGCGAATGGTACGGAACATCTTTGCGAAATGATCATGCCTTCGAAAATATCGACCTCATCATCCCCATCCCATTGCATTTAAGTAAATTACAACAACGAGGATACAATCAGAGTGCGCTCTTCGCCCATGGTCTATCGAATACTTTCGAGCGCCCTGTTGATTTGCAATCGGTGATAAGAAATACGGCAACATCAACCCAAACAAAAAAGAACAGAATGGAACGATGGGAGAATGTAGCCGATGTATTCTCAATTACCGCTGCCGATGCCCTGAAGGATAAACATGTGCTTTTGGTAGATGATGTTATCACCACGGGTGCGACCCTCGAAGCCTGCGCCAATAAAATATTGCAAGTGGCTGGAACCAGCATCAGCATTGCTACCATTGCCTTTGCGAAACTTTAAACTGGTTAGCATCACCACATTTTGTAATGCCTTTTCATGTCTTCCCTAAGATTTGTGAAATGAAGGATTGAATGGTTATTCAGCAATTATTTTTGTCTTTCTTTGCACTGCCTCAACAAGGCACCACCACCACATGAAAGACTTTAAAAAATATTATATCATCAACGCCACGCCTGAAGAAATTTATATTGCCCTCACCAACCCATTTACCATCAGCCTTTGGACGAGTGAGCCTGCTATTATGAGTACCGAACCGGGCACAGAATTCTCTATGCTGAGTGGCAATATCGTAGGTAAAAATCTGGAGTTCATCACCAATAAAAAAATTGTTCAACAATGGTATTTCGGAGAAGAAGAAGCGGTACCTTCCGTTGTTACCATCAAACTCCACGACCATAAGGAAGGCACCTCTGTAGAATTGAATCATACGAATATTCCCGACGAGGCCTATGATGATATCATCGCTGGCTGGGATGAAGTTTATTTTGGAAATCTGAACGAATATTTTTAGAACCATGGGTATGCATCGAATGAAATTAATACTCTTTAGTTTGCTTTGCTTAGGCCTTACCATTACTGAAGGAGCAGCACACGAAATCAAATTGAAGTTCACAGGAATTAAAAATGTGAATGTAGTTTTAGTGCATTTTCACGCCAATTCCAAAACACGTTATGCCGAGGATACTGCCTATATCGATGCACTGGGGGCCGGCGTTTTTAATAGCCCTAAAACACTGGAAGAAGGAATTTATCAGGTACTATTTCCCAATTATCAAACCATAGAATTCATCATTGGCGCACAACAGCAATTTGAAATTGATGCCAATATTGGAAGCATTATCACCCAGGTAAAATTCGTTAACTGCCCCGAAAATATTGACTACCAAAATTACATATCCAAGAAGAAAAGCTATGATTCGCTCAGCACGAAGCTTCATAAGCAACTGGAAGTATTACCTGCTGGTAAGGAATCGAATAACGTACAAAAGCGAATAAAGATAACCGATTCAGCATACAGCAGTATTCGTGAAGGACTGATAAAAAAATATGAAAAATCATTCTTAGGAATCTTGCTTCATTCGAATTTAAGTGAAGTATCAAATACATCTCTCTTCCCTCTTACGGTGAACTCGTTCAAGGCACCGGCATTACTTAATACCCCTTATTACGAATCGCGCTTAATGTATTTTTTGGATAGCGTTGTCACCCAACGAAACGATAGTATTGAAGTAATGTTGTCTACCCTTTTCAATAATTCATTGGCTTCAACGCCTTTGTTTCAGTATGTTTCGGCGGCAGTGCTCAAACATTATCGCGAGAAAAAAGATGCTGAAGTATTGTACTTGTATGTAGCCGAGAATTTCTATATCCCTTTTGTATCGTGGGATAGCGCGGAGCAGATGGAGAATTTGCAGTTGGATATTGCACGTATCAAACCAACGATGGTGGGGAGTGAAGCACAAAACATTTATCTGAATCGTTACAATCCTGCACCAGGATATACCCTCTTTACCGATTCTGGTTTTTTCAAATCAACACTCTATTCCATTGATGCGGATTATTTGGTGGTAGTATTTTGGAATCAGGATTGCGACTCGTGCCGAAAAAATATTTTGTGGCTCAATGAACTCGTGAAACAACGGGCCAGTAAGAAAGTGGTGCTATTGTCGATGAATATGCAGGGAAGCAAAGAGGAGCTGGCATCGTGGCTAAAATTCATCAACGATAATTCATTGCAGGAGGTGGTGAATGCTTCTCCATCGAGCATGTATTTTAAAGAATTGTATCAAGCTAAAACCAATCAAAATATTTTTGTACTCGATAAAGGCAAGCGGATACTCGCTCGCAAGCTATCCTGCAGGGAAGTAGCACAATACCTACCGAAGCCTTAAAGGGCTTTTAATTCTTGCAATAAAATCTTAAATTCGCGGTACGAATCCAATACCCATTCTATTTAAAAAAATCAACGATATGTATATCGAACAAATTTATACTGGCTGTCTGGCCCAGGCCTCTTATTATATTGAAAGCGAAGGTGAGGCTATTGTAATCGACCCCATTCGCGATTATCAATCGTATATCAGCATGGCTGCCGAACGTGGCGCTAAAATTAAATTCGTATTTGAAACCCATGCACATGCCGATTTTGTAAGTGGTCATATCGACCTTGCCAAAGCGGCTGGAATACCCATTGTATATGGCCCAGAGGCTGATACCGCATTTGAAGCACATATTGCCAAAGATGGTGAAGTGTTTGAGATTGGAAAAATAAAAATCATTGCCATACATACCCCAGGGCATACCCCAGAAAGTACATGTTATTTATTGAAAGATGAGCAAGGTAAGGATCATGCCATCTTCACTGGAGATACCTTGTTTATTGGTGATGTAGGCCGTCCCGATTTATTTGATGGTAAATTTACTCGCGAAGAAATGTGTACCCGATTGTACCATTCTCTAAACACAAAAATTAAAACATTGGCTGATGATGTCATTGTATATCCTGCACATGGAGCCGGCAGTAGCTGTGGCAAAAACCTTGGACCTGAACGTCAGAGCACCATTGGAATACAGAAGGCAACCAATTATGCATTAAAGGATCAGTCATTAGAAAATTTTATTGCTGAAGTCACTGATGGAATTCAACCACCACCGATGTATTTTGCGAAGAATGCCAGCTTAAATAAAAGTGGTTATTCATCCTTCGACGAGGTGATGAATACGGGCATGAAAGCCTTGTCGGTAAAAGAGTTTGAAGCCGCCATTACATCCGATGCCATCATCATCGACAGCAGAAAACCCGCTGACTTTGAGAATGGATTCGTTGCAGGTTCTATCAATATTGGATTGGATGGACAGTATGCCATCTGGGCTGCTACATTGCTCGATTTGAAACGCCCTGTGCTCTTGGTATGTGAAGCAGGCAAGGAGCAGGAATCGGTATTGCGACTCACACGTACCGGCTTCGATCATATCCTTGGCTATTTGAGTGGAGGTTATGAAGCATGGAAGGAAGCAGGCAAAGACATCGATATGGTGATTAGCATTGAACCCGATGAATTGCTTATGGATGCTAAGTTTGAGAAGGACATACAAATTATTGATGTGCGCAAGCCTGGTGAATGGGATAGCGGACATATGCCACAAGCACAACATTTTTCATTACAAGATCTTGAATCAAAAATTGACAATTTAGATAAAGAAAAACCTTATTATATCCATTGTGCCGGAGGTTATCGAAGTATGATTGCTTCCAGTATTTTCAAACAACATGGTTATGTTAATGTGAGAAATGTATACGGAGGTTATGCCAAAATAAAAGAAGCCGAAAAAGAGATGGCTCAATAATTAATCAGCAATATTCATTGGTACAGATAGGCTCCATACTGCTCCCCGATTTCCCATTATTACTTGCTCCTATGGAGGATGTAAGCGACCCCCCATTTCGCATTTTATGCAAGGAGATGGGAGCCGATTTGATGTATACCGAATTCATAAGCAGCGATGGTTTGATTCGTGATATTGATAGTTGCATGAAGAAGCTGGATATTTTTGATTACGAGCGCCCCATTGGAATACAAATATTTGGTGGAGATGATGAGAGCATGAGTAAGGCAGCAGAAATTGCAGCAACAGCCAAGCCCGACCTCGTGGATATAAATTATGGATGCCCTGTGAAGAAGGTAGCCTGCAAAGGCGCGGGGGCAGGCATTTTGCGCGATTTACCCAAGATGATACGTATTACCTCGGAAGTGGTAAAATCAACCTCGTTGCCAGTAACCGTAAAGACCCGCCTGGGCTGGGATGAACAAACAAAGAATGTGGTAGAAGTAGCTGAAAGGCTTCAGGATGTGGGTATTGCAGCCATCACCATTCATGGAAGAACGCGTACGCAAATGTATAAGGGAGCCGCCGATTGGGCGCTGATAGCGAAGATCAAAGAAAACCCACGCATGCGTATTCCGGTATTTGGCAATGGAGATATTGATAGTGGACCAAAGGCAGTTGAATATAAAAATCGTTATGGAGTGGATGGAGTGATGATTGGGAGGGCCACGATAGGAAATCCATGGTTTTTTAGAGAAGTAAAACATTATATCAAAACAGGGGAAACCCTTCCTCCACCGAGCTTTGAGGAGCGTGTGGCCATTTGCAAACGTCATGTGGAATTTTCTGTAAAATGGAAAGGAGAGGTATTGGGATTACTTGAAATGCGTCAGCATTATACCAATTATTTTAGAGGCTATGAAGGAATAAAACATTATCGTAATAGCCTGGTGAACACCTTACAACTGGAAGAAATTTATACGATTCTCGAAGCGATGAAGCAGCAGTTTGGAGGCATGGCAGTGAGGAATGAACCTCTTGCTATGAAGCACTCTTAGGTTTTTTTTGCAATTCTTTATTTCCATTTTAAAAATTCAGCTTATAGAAAATCCATTGGCCGTTGGTGAGGCGCGCGCATTGGCTTGCACGCAACACCAACTGCGGCGAACATAGCATGAGATTTTTTGGAATACAAGATTATATTATCATTCCACGATTTCTTTCGAATCAACACAGGGTATTCAAACGTACCTACGGCACGTCAATTCAGGGGAACATCGAAGCTACCCACCAAATGTCCCTATGGGACATGAATACAATATCATCGATAATTCAAAATTCAATTTATAATTTCGTTTAGCCTAATTTTTATTCCTGAACAAATCCCCATGCCGCCGTTGTTGCGTGTTGTGCAAGGGGATGTGGGGTGGGCACCAACAACTGGGCGTAAAAACGTTTCAATCTATTTTGCCGTTGGTAAGGCATGCGCAATGGCATACACACAACACCAACTGCGGCGAACATTGAATGAGATTTTTTTGAATACAAAAGTGAAGTATCATATCACGATTATAGATAGAAGTCAAACCATGGCGCATTGGCATACACTCAATACTATTACGGCGGTGTCTGAATTGGTTTAAAATAAATCACAAATCAATTCTAATTTTTCATTTCAATTTGTGGCAAAATATTTAATTTCCCGAGCAATGAATCTACAACCCGTAATTGTAAATATGCTTCCGAAAAAACTAATTGGATTGCATCTTCAAATGTCGCTGCAAGCCAATCAAACCGGACCACTTTGGGGGCAGTTTATGCACCGTCGTCATGAAATAAAAAACACTACAAGCCCAATTCTTTACTCTATTCAATTTTATGATGCTGATTATTTCACGGAATTTAGTCCGGCGAAATCATTTGAAAAATGGGCTGCCATAGAAGTGAATGAATGGAATGAAATTCCAGAAGGAATGCATACCGTGGATTTGGCTGGTGGACTTTATGCCGTATTTGAATATCGTGGCTTTAGCACCGACCCCACCATCTTTCAATATATTTACGGCACTTGGATTCCAAACTCAGAATACGATCTTGACCATCGTCCTCATTTTGAAGTGCTCGGAGACAAATACAAAAACAACGACCCAAATTCGGAAGAACAAATATGTATTCCAATAAAAACAAAAATTGCAATTCCTTAAATTGCTTGAGCACTACGCCTGAATATTTTTCGATTACCCTGATCATGCATCGCATCCCATAAAATAATCCTATTATTGCTTTTCTAATATTGCGATGATTACATGATTTATATTTTAATGGGTTTCTTGCAGCGAATTACCTTTCGAGT
>CAIVZR010000074.1 GCA_903910445.1 uncultured Bacteroidota bacterium | reverse complement strand
TTATTATAGCCATTGCATTTGCAATGCTTTATATTACTAAAACTATAGAAGGTACAGCAGGTATTGTTTTACTCGTAGTAGGTGGTGTTTTTTTATTAACGAGTATTGTTAGTTTTTGTCCCTTGTACACTATTTTAGGTTTGAACAGTAATTCAAAAAAGTAGCAAAATTTTAGTTGAAAATAGCTAAATAAAAAAGGAGCCATAATTACGATGGCTCCTTTTTTATTACTTAATCTAAGTTTAAGAAACTAAAGCTAACTCAGTACTTGCGGCCTTCCATAATTGATACCCACCCGATAGGTTTTGTACTTGCTCATAGCCATTCTGTAAAAGTATTCGTTGTGCTAAGTACCCTCTAAGACCTGCCTCGCAATAAATATAAATTCTTTTATTTTTCGAAATCTCTCCTAATCTATCTCTAATCTCATCAATAGGAATATTGATTGCATTTGGTATTTTTCCATTTTCAAATTCAGCTGCAGTTCTTACATCAATTAATAAATCGTCAGAGGTTATAGTAGGTAGCTCATTCCAATAAAAAATACGGAGCCTATCTAATATAATATTTTCAGCTACAAAACCAGCCATATTTACAGGGTCTTTTGCTGAAGAATAAGGAGGCGCATAAGCATGTTCAAATTCAACCATTTCATCAATGGTGCCTTTTCTTTTAATAATAGACGATAAAATGTCTATCCTTTTATCTACTCCATCATAACCTGCAATTTGAGCACTCAATAACTGACCTGTTTTTGTCGAAAATGCAATTTGGATACTCATTTGTTTTGAACCAGGATAATAACTAGCATGAGATCCATTATGTGTTGTGGAAACCTTATGCTCGATATGGGCAGTGGTTAAATGTTTAGCCGCTGTTCCAGCAGTAGCAATGGTCATATCAAACACTTTTACAATAGCTGTATTAATTGAACCATGATAGCTTTGTACATTTCCTAGCACTATATTATTAGCACAAATGCGACCTTGTTTATTGGCAGGACCTGCCAAATAAGTAATTAAGGCTTGATTCGTAATTGGATTAGTGAATTCAATCGCATCACCAACTGCATATATATCAGGGTTGGAGGTTTGTAAGAACTCATTTACCCATATGCCTCTAGTTTCCCCTATTTTAAGACCTGCCCCTACTGCTAATTTTGTATCTGGCTTCACTCCAATAGATAATATCACAACATCCGCATCTATCGATTCTCCAGATTTCAAATTGACTTTTAATTGTTTATTTACTTTCTCAAATCCTGTAACTGCTGTATTTAATCTTAGATCTACTCCTTTACTTCGGATATGTTGTTGTACAATGGCTGCAATAGGAAAATCTAATGGCGCTAATATTTGATTACCCATTTCGATGATACTCACTTCCAATCCTAATTCTTGCAAATTTTCGGCCATTTCTAATCCAATAAAACCAGCACCAATCACCACTGCTTTTTTAATAGCTCTATTACTAACATATGACTTAATGTAATCCGTATCATTCACATTTCTTAATGTGAATATCCCTTCACTCATAATTCCAGGTAAAGGCGGCCTCATAGGTTCAGCACCTGGGGACAAAACCAATTTATCATAAGTTTCACTATAAAGCTCTCCTGTTTTCTGATTTCTTGCATGAATGGTTTTAGTAGCTGCATTCACTTCTAATACCTCAGTTTGAACTCGAACATCAATCTTAAATCTTTGATTAAAAGAGGCAGCAGTTTGTACAAATAATTTATTTCTATCTGTGATTACATTTCCTATGTAATAAGGTAAGCCACAATTAGCATAAGAAATATACTCACCTTTTTCAAATAGTACGATTTCAGCATGCTCATCTAAGCGTCTTAACCT
>CAIVZR010000073.1 GCA_903910445.1 uncultured Bacteroidota bacterium | reverse complement strand
CGTTGACGTAAAAATAAAAGTAGATGCAGGACTATACTGACGACACAACTCCAGCATGTTCAGTGTACCATTCGCATTCACCGTAAAATCCGTGAGTGGCTCTTGCGCGGCCCAATCGTGACTGGGTTGAGCGGCAGTATGCACAATTAATGAAATGTCAGCGCCGTACTCTTTAAAGATATTTTCCAATGATGCGTAATCTCTTATATCAATATCGTAGTGAGTAAAATTATCGAACTTCTCTATTAATCGATCACGGTTCCAGAGTGTATTACCATGTTCTCCAAAAAAATATTTCCTCAGATTATTATCGATGCCAATAATCTTATCAAATTTAGTTGCAAAAAACTCCACCGATTCTCCACCGATAAGTCCGTTACAACCTGTTATTAATGCAATCTTCATGATGCTAAAATTGGTTTAAGTAATTCTTGATTTTTTTTCATCCATTCAAAGATATCTGAACATACATCTTTCATGTTTTTAGTAGGCAACCATCCGTAAGTTTCCTTTACTTTGGTATTGTCGGTATAGTAAATACGAATATCTGCTGCACGATTTTCTTCAACACGTGCTATATTTATGGCATTGCCAGTAAGTTCTTCTGAAATTATTGTAAGCTCTTGAAGGGAAGCTCCACAAGTAAGCCCACCCCCAACATTAAACAATTGTCCATCCCCTTTCTCCCACTGATGTATTTGTTTGTCGAGCAGCAATGCTAAATCTGCTACGTGTAAGATATCTCGAAACTGCTTTCCAGTTCCACCATATCCGATATACGAAAGATTTTGCTGGAAGAAGTGACGAGCAATCCAGAGTACTGTAACCCCTTGATCCACCTTTCCCATTTGCCAAGGTCCACTCAGCACACCACAACGATTAATTATTGCAGGCATTCCAAAGAGGTGATGATATTCCTGTATCATGAGTTCTGATGCCAATTTGGTGGCGCCATATAAAGATCGGTATCCTTCTAATGGGAATTGTTCAGTGATTCCTTTCTCACTAATGCCATTTACTTTTTGATTGTTAGTCCATACAAAACGAGTTGCCTGTTCCTCAAAACTGGCCTGTTCCAAATTTGCAATTGGATATACCCTGCTCGTTGAAAGAAAAAGAAAATTAGCCTGATGTTTCAAGGCAAGCTCCAAACAATTTACCGTTCCCATCAAATTATTATTGATAACCTGAACTCTGGAAGTACTTATTCCTGCAAGCACTGAGGCATCTGCTGAACAATCAATAATCAAATCCATCGCAGATACATCCTGTAAGTCTTCTGCATTCCTTATATCTGCATGAACAAACAATACGCCTGCATTTTTAAGTCTCACGAGATTTAGTTCCGAACCTCGTCGCTTTAAATTGTCGAGCGCAGTTATTTCATATTTCGGGTACTTCTGTTTGAAGTACAGTGCAATACTAGAACCTACGAAACCACAACCACCAGTAATTAATATATGCATGCCAAATTAAATTTAATAATGATAAAATGCTTCAAATGCGTTTTGCTGTTTCTCTAAATTAAACTCATCGATTACACGATTTACCGCTCTCTCACTTGTACTCTTCAAAATTGTTTCAGGCAACTTAATCAAGGTTTCAAGTTGAGTTGCCAGTAACTCGGGTTGCCTTTTCGGTACCACCCATCCTGTAATTTCATGTAATACATTTTCGGACAGCCCTTCTGCATCACTTACTACACAAAGCATTCCTGCGGCTTGCGCTTCAAGCACCGCATTGCAAAATCCTTCCTGAACACTATACTGAATATAAATATCGCTGGTTGCCATATGTGTTGCAACTGCTTCATGTGTTATCACACCAATAAATTTCACCTCTTCAGTCAAATCAAACTGATAGGCCGCGTAAATGAGCCGTTCCAGTTCAGCACCAGTTCCTGCTATCGTATATTCAATTTTGAAACCGCGCTTTTTCAATATAGAAAGGGCTTCCAAAGTATATTCCAATCCTTTTTTCCAATGCAATCGACCAACAGTTAGTAGTTTAATAACTCCTTCTTTAAAATATTCACGTGCTCCCGATTTAAATTGTGACACTTCAATAGCAGGCGTAATTTTCACAAATGGAAATCCTTTGGGCATACCTAATTGAAACGCTTCTTCAAGCAAATCGTTTGAGATGGTATGAACCAAATTGACATGCTCCCATAGTTTTTGATAACAACCGGGATGTTGAATTGGATAAATTCCTATATCAAAACCACGAAAGCTCACTGCCATTTTAGCCCCAATTGCTTTAGCCACCAATTCTCTATCAATGGCGGTGGTAGCATAACCAAAATGAACCCAATCGAGTTGAAGTTTTAAGAGATGACAATTAATAATTGCTTTTTTGATAATGGCTTGTGTATTGGTTCCCGATTTGCGTTCCAAATTCCAGAATTGGTTGAGACTCTGAAATGAAGTGAATACTAGTTTTATTAAGGCAATAAAAGAATTGAATACTTTAGAAAGGCTGCCTCCATTTAAATTCGGACCAAACTCAATATGGTATCCATTCTTATTTTCAATTGAACTATAAGGAACAATCAATAATACCTCGTGCCCCTTGCTTTTCAATCCGTTGATTTTATTTCTGAAAAATGTTTCAGAATAACCAGGAACTGCAGGTAATACCAATCCTATCTTCATTATTTTATTCCAACAAACAGAAGTTCCTTCTCAGGTATTGACATCGAGCCTGTAGTATCTAAATCGTGCAAATCAATGGCTTCAACTGAAGAAAACACCTGCTTCATCTTTGTTTGAAAATCCATACCATAATCTCGGTAATGCCCATTGTTCTTTAAGTCTTTAAAATAAACCGTATGAGCATTATTGTAATTTCCAGGCACCGTGATAATACATTTGCCACCTTTCTTCAATACCCTGCACATCTCTTGTAAGGCTTTCAAATCGTCGGGCACATGCTCTATAACATGATTGGTTAGAATCACATCATAAGTATCATCATCAATATTTAAATTCTGTACATCCTGTTTAGGAAGTTCCACATCCTTCAGTATATAGTCGGTGGTTTGATATTCAAATTCCTTGTTTTTAAAAATAGAATAGAAAACTGGTTCAGGTGCAAAATGTAGGATCTTATGATTCGCATTCAATGATTTTGTCAGTTCCTTATAATAAATTGAAAGCCCTCTGTGTCGCGCTCTGGATGAGCAATACGGACAAACTGAATTAAAACTAAATCGGAAACTATTGGATAAATGTATAAAGGCACCGCTATGGTTTTCACATAATGGACAATATAATTTCCCTTGCTTATCTAAAATTTTTCCTTTGTTGGTGGCATTCAGGAACTCAGTAACTAAAAAATTAAACGCCCCCTTGAATTCTCCTTTACGTAAACGTGTTATGGTAGAAGATGCAACTTCCCGAAATGATTTAAAACGATACGGGACCTGGCTTCCAGGGTTATCTATAGTATTCATATTTGTTTTGTTTTTTTAAGCATAACTCCCAATGTTAAAAGCATACTAATTGAATGACTCCAGTGTATTTTATTGCCTTTTACAAAGCGCTGATAATAATTTTCAATGATGCCTGATGGTATAAGTTGATTTAATTCAGGATTTTCAAATAGCCATCTCCTTAGTTCGCTATCATTCTTTTCACCCAAAAACTGCAATTCCCAGTTACGTTGCACCAGTGGTTTGCCCAATATTTTTTCCTGATAAAGTTGTTTGAGCTTCATTGCAATACGATATGGTAAATGATGATTGGCAAGGTATTTATGATGATTGAATAAATGATATGGTGCTTTCGATTGCCAGGAAACTTTGGCCATATCGGGTGCATACTTTCGTATATATTCTATTTGAATTTGACGACCTGCTAAAAACTTTTCTGGGATGCTGCAAATAAACTTGCACATGCGATCATCGTAATAAGGCAAGGCGATAGGAGCATAATGAGAGAAAAAACTCAAGTTGGTACTTGTCCAGCGAGTAGCCCAATACATCGATTTGAATGCACGTATTCTGGCATTGGCATTTTCAATAGGTATTGCAGCCAACAAAGTCCGAATTCTATTATCGAATAATACTTCAAATTCACCATCCATATTCCACGACTTCCATAAATCGCTCGCCAATTCTAACCCTCCTTTTTTTAGGATTTTTTTCTTTACTATTTTCAATTGTCCTTCGAAATCGAGATCATCAGCAATACCCATATCATCAAAAAGTACATCCCCCCAATGCCCGAGTAAAAAAATATCTCCCTTTTTACTCATTTCTTCGGCTACAGCAAATTGACGAGGATGCGTATACTCCGAATAACCATGATTGATTTCAAAAGCAGTTGCTACTTTGTCCCATAGATATCCCCTTTTTATTTTCAAATCATCAAAACTCCATCCTGCTAGTTTGGCTATTTTTTTTCCATAACTTGTTTCATCAAAGCTATCCTCAAATCCATAGCTGTAGCTATGCACCTTCGCTCCCACCCTTCTTAATGCAACAGCTAATGTACGGCTATCCAATCCGCCAGAAAGTGGGAGTATAACTTCTTTTCCTTCAGTTTGTTCTTTGATAATTCCCTCAAACAATTTTGCAAAATCATCTGTAGCCTTTTCTAAGGTTGTTTCTTTCGGATGGTAACTCCACGGTTGTCCTTTTAAGCCATCCCATTTTATATCTTCATAAAAGGTATCGTTGCCCAACATAAATCCGGTGGCCAACCAAAAAGCTATTGCTTCTCTATCAAAGGTATTGCCTTTGATTGTAGGAAATCCTTTGATTGGTATGATTTTGTAATTATTCAAATCAAGGTAATTGAGAGAAATCAGAATTCAACATTAAACAAGATAGATACTGAATAACCTATTATAGATTTTTGTGTAATAATAAAAAACTTAAATCAAAGAACCTTCCTCCAATTTAATACAAGTACCAATAAAGGTAATCAACCTAATCTTCATTTTCCAAATAATCTGAGGTACAATGATTCATGTTCTTTTACAAACTTATCCATTGAAAAATTCTCAATACAATATTTCCTAAGTGAATAACCTAATTTCTCTCTTTCATAGTCGGATTTTTGAGAATAAAATAGGATTTTTGAACTTAATTCTTCAGCATTAGAGGCTTCAAATAATAAATCTTGAAAATCTTTTAACACAAAATTAATTCCTGAAATGTTTGACCCCAATACAGGCAATTGCATTAGCATTGCCTCCACTAATGCCATTGGCATCCCTTCTTTTCTTCCTGAATTTAATGTAGGAATCACATATAAGTCAGAGTTCTCTATAAAAGGGCGAACATCTAGATGTTTGCCTAAAAAGGTAATCTGACCTGTCAAATCTAATTCCACTACTAACTCTTTTAAATCATTGGCATAAGAATCTCTATCATCACCAAGAACTTCTAGCTGAAACTTTGGATTGTCAAGTATTTTGATAGCTTTTATTAAGACTTCTATTCCTTTAACTGGCACTAAGTTAGCGACTGTAATAATTTTAAAACACTGATGTGATTTTACCACAGTAGATCGACAATTGTAATAATTAATATCAATACCTATAGGAATTAATTTTTGCATCCTTTTCCAAGGAAAATAACTTCTCATCTCCTCATTTATGGTAACAATGAAATCACTCAAGTAGCTCTTTATCTTCCAATGTATATTACCCCAAGACATCGCCTTTTTAGTGTAAACAAATTTTGCTCCACCAAGCTTCGACGCAATTACTTCTGTCCAATCACTGCTCCAGTTCCATGAATGTACTATATCTACATTACGAGAACGTATTAAATCTCGAAATGGATATAGCCTTCCAGGCAGACTTATAAATGGTCTTAAATTGACAGTAGTTGCGATTATATGTATAGGAAATCTAAGTTTTTCTACCTCCTTAAAAAAAGAACCTTGGGCATTATTGCAAGCAATTTCGACATCAAACATATCTCGATTGAGTGAATTGGCCAAATCGAATAAAACTTTACCACTGCCAGCCGTATCAAAATTGGGTATAGTATAAAGAATTTTTATTTTCCTTTCCATTAAAATAATACCTTGAGGTTACGATGATTTATCATATCTGTAAATTAAATTGCTTGAACAAGCTAGTGATTAGTCAATTTAATGTTAATACCCAAAAATAATGTCTAATTTAACGCCAATTACCATTATTCATTATAAAATTGTTCAAATTCATTGAGCATTCTTTCCCGCGTAAACATCGTTGTTATTTTAGATCTGGCATGTTGAACCATTTCAAAAATTTGATTTGAATCCATCTTCGAAAGAATATCAATTTGATTAGCCAGTGCCTGGGCGTCTCTATTATTGAATAGCAATCCATTCACACCATGTTCAATTACTTCTGTCATGCCACCGCAATTACTGCTTATTACAGGAGTGCCAATTGCCATGGCCTCTATGACCACATTCGCAATCCCTTCATTCACACTGGGCAGAATTAACATATCTGAATTGCCCATCATTTCAATGACCTTTGGATGTGGCAGATTACCTATGATTTCAATATTTTGACTTAAATGCGCCTGATGAATTGCGAAAATAATTTCTTCAGGAATGTCATTTCCAGCAATTAATTTCAACTGGAATTTTGTATTAGATACTTTTAATATTTTTAAAGCATCAATTAATATCGAATAGCCTTTAACCCAGTGAAATCGGCCCACAGCAATCAGCCTTAATTCATTCAGATGGGCTTTTTGGGGTATCTCTTTTTCTAAATATTTATCATCTACGGAGGTGTAAATTGTTTTGATTTTATTTTCACTGGCTCCATACTTCATTGCTTCTTGTGCTATGGCATTTGAAACTGCATGAAACCTGGAAACCCTTGGGAATAAAATTTGATACTTCTCTGCTACCTTCCGATTGATTACGGGAGTATAATTAATATGCGCTCCTCTTAAACTTAACATCACTTTATTGGGAAACAAATCGAAGAGTAACTCACGCTGTGTAACTAAGGACGCCCATTGTAAATGAATTTTATCCGGTTTAAATTGAATTAAAGGAGCATAATACACCACTTGATTTATAAAGCTTATAATTGTTTTCGATTCGTTAAGTAGCAATTTTAGCTCAGCCATTCTTAAACTAAATAAAGCTTTTATAAAACGAAGCAACTTTGTAATATAACTTTGAGGCTGAGCAATTGATATTACATTTTTATCATAATTGTAAGTACCTTTCTTTGTTCCCATTACCATCACCTGATGCCCCCGACCTGCGATGCCATTAATTAGGGAATCAATAAAAGTGGTAGCGGGTATTTCACCAGCAAGTATTACAATTCTCATGCGTGGTGCAATGAACTCCATTTAAGGTAGGAATAAATAATCCATACCCCCCAGTTATTATCGTGTACATTCAAATAATAATCATCGACATATTTCTGAATGGCTTGCATATTCAACAATTCACGCCCTACAATCGATTCCGACTGTAATAGGCTCATAAAATCAGCCTTACAATGCTGATGTAAAATATTTGCAATGTCGATAGTGAATCCCATTTTTTTTTGATTGATAATTTGCTCTGGGAAATAATTGGTCATCAACCTTTTTAATAGATTCTTCGGAGTCTTATTATTTAAATCAGGGGCAATATCAATTGCATAATTCACCATAGCCTTATCCAAAAAAGGCACCCTTACCTCAAGGCCAACGCCCATGCTTGCCCGATCCACCTTAATAAGCACCCGTTGCATATGACAATAATATTCGTTCCATCGCAGCCATTGCATCAATTCCTCATTCGCATCTGTGCCGGTATATTGATAATATTTCGATAATGAATCGGAAAAAGAAACGGGAGTATTAAAAAAGGAATCAACATCAGTCAGGCTATTATGGCTATGCTGTCCCAATACCCAATCGCCAATGGTATCGGCAGAGATACCATAACTTACTTTTTTTCCTAATCGTCTTTCAATTTTCGCATAATACACGCGAAACCATTTGGGTTGTTTAAACCGAGTAGCATGCTTCAATGTATAATAGAATCGCGGGTATCCCCAAAATAATTCATCACCACCATCACCTGAGAGTAGCACTTTGAAATTCTTACTAGCTAATTTACAAATAAGGTAAGTAGGTAGCGAACTATAATCTCCAAAAGGTTCAGGATAGGCTTTAAAATGTTCATTGATAGTTGCAATGACATCCTCGCTTGAAAATTCAGCAACAATATTTTTTACGCCCAAATGTTTTGCATATTCGGAGGCAATCTTACTCTCATCGAAAGCTTCACCACCTGCTTTCACGGTGAATGCTTCAATATCACTTTTTTGTTTCGATGCAATGGCTGTTATAATTGGAGAATCTATACCTCCCGACAGAAAGGTTCCAATATTAACATCACAAATTAATTGACGACTAATCACATCCGACAAAATAGCATCAATGTTTTGGGTGTTAATGGCATCCGATTCCTTATGATTCGGATGGGATTTATAATCGAAACGGCTCTCGTAAGTATTGGTGTTTACCATAGTAGGCAAGTGAAATGTGAGCACACTTCCAGGTTCAATTTGAAACACATTCTCATAAATTGTATTCGGGCTTTGCATATAGCCCAATGAGAAGTACTCTTTCAAGACCGAGGCATTCACCTTAATATTCTGTTTCACTGCTGGGTGTTTATACACCTGATCAAATTGGGAGGCAAAAACAAGGCCTTTACTATAAACGCCATAAAACAAGGGTTTAATTCCAACAAAGTCACGTAATAACGAGATTGCATTTTTAATCCTACTATAAATTGCAATGGCATACATCCCATTTAATTCGCTTGCTATAGTTTCAATCGTGGTTTTTTCCAGGAGATGAGCAATAACTTCAGTGTCAGAGGTTGAACGAAATTTGGATCTATCTAATTCAAATTTAATTATTAATTCCTCGCAATTATAAATTTCTCCGTTAAAGACAAAATAAAATTCCTTATTCGGTGAAAAATAAGGTTGCATTCCATTGACTGATAAATCCTGAATACTTAATCTATTAAAACCCATTTGAACACACTCATCGATTATTAAGGATTCTTGACAATCTGGCCCACGATTTATGCTTAAATTTAATAATTCATTAAAAGTTGACTGATCCAAAAGCTCTAAACTAAATTCCCCTATTATTCCACACATATTATCTCTTTAGCTCATTTATAAACTCTTTGCTAAGGCTTGATAAATTATAATATTTCTCAAAGGCCTCAAAGGACTTCTCTTTATACATTTCAAGATCATTAATAATTCTTTTCACTTTACTTTCCAACTCTTCAATTATTAATATTCCTTCTCCCCAAGGAGTTTCTTTAAATAATAAATCAGTAGATGGTGTTAGATTGGTTATTAAAGGAACACCTGATTTTGCATAGATGGCAAATTTATTGGAAGATGATGAAATTGACTGTTCATTTTCATCAGTTGAATGATAGATTGCAAGTCCTATATCTGCTGATGAAACTAACGTATCTAGCTCATCCCATAAAACAGGATCGGTGCTTAAATAAATATTAGTGTTAGTATTAGCTAATTCATTAATTTGTTTAAAGTATTCCAGATCTCCAATCCACCCATTTATAACTAAGCAGAAATCTTCGTGCCAAGAAGTAGCGATTTGAGCGATCTCTAAAACACGCGCCCAACTGCGAATTGAGCCAGCATAGAGTATTATCTTTTTCTCCAGTGGAATATTGAATTTTTGTCTTAAGTATTCAGATTTAACTCTATTGGAAGGACCAAGAATACCGACAGGTAATATTATAAAAGGCCTTTTGGTTTTTGTATGACGATAAAGGGCTTTTTTTCTATCATTATCTTGGATAGAAATACATCTAACACTCTCGAGATTTCTACTTACTACCCACTTTAAATAAACATTAACGATCCAAGGTCTTTTCTGCTCCCAAAATGAAAGCTCCATAGAAGAAAACACCAATTCTGTTTTAAGTTCTTTGCATAACAAATTACCAATTAGTAGTGAATCTATTTCTATTGCACAAACCTTAATGATTTGAAAATCCAAATCATTAACCAATTGCAAAATCTGCTCACTTGTTTTCTGAAGCTTGCCCAACCACTGGAATTCTTTCTTAATCCGATATAGATAGCTCCTTAAGTTATGAAAAATACCAATCTGTTTACTTTTAAAACTGGTGATGTTATTTTGAGGTTCGGCAACACTAGTTTCCTTCAATGAATAGTAAGTTATAAAGTCGGAGTTCGTAAAACTTTCTGGGATATTAGTATCGGTAATTATAATAGAATGCAGTTCCTCTTGTCTAAGAATACTAGGAATTGACTGAAGGAAAGTAGAATTCTCTACTCGGTAATTTATTGATAGGAAAACAATTGCTTTTTTTTTATCTGCCATTTTGAGTTGTCAATAAAATTCAGCTATAGAAAAACTGAATAACTCTTTTAAAATATTTAAATTAAGGCTTGTTATGCAGGGGATATTATAGTTAACTTCTTAACCTTAATATAAACACACAATACCAATCCTTTTCAGAAGGAACTTCTGTATTCATCCATTGGTAATGTCCAACAATTTCTAAATTATACAAATTAGCTAAAAACATTATTTCAGGCCTGAAAAAATAGCGCATTGAATGAATTTCATGCAATTCTGATTCCTGAAGTGTAGGTTTAGTTTCAATTGTAATGTTAAAATCAACTGTCACAATATTGGTATTGAAATCAACTGCCGAATTTGAAATGCGTGTGACTCTCAAAACAGAATCTTCGAAAGTTTTTTTCCTTGAAACTGGCAAATCAGTTAATACCCCTGGCCCATACCAACAATCAAAAACAAATACCCCATTTTCCTTCAGTAGACTTTTTGCTGTAGCAAATGCTTTCTCTAAATCATCGTTACTAGTTTGATAACTCATCACATGGAATAACGATACTACAGCATCATACTTCCTTGAGTCTCTATAACTTCTAATATCACCTTCCTCAAAATCAATCTGAGAATTACATGATTTCTTTTTATCTTCAGCAATCGTGACCATCGAAGTAGATATATCCACCCCTTTCACTTCGTAATTCAAGTTCTCAAATTGGAATGCATGATTACCCGTACCGCAGCCTAAATCAATTAAGGATTTTGAATGAGGAGCAAATTTCTTAATTAGAGTATTTATATACTCCGATTCTTCCTTGTAATTTTTGTCTCTATATAATAGATTATAATAATTGGCGTACTCTTTAAACTGCATTTATAAGATTGATTTTAATTTTTCAGTAACAACTTTTATTTCATCATTAGTTATACCTAGTCCGCTTGGCAAATAGAAACCATATTCAGCAATTCGCTCAGATACAGGATAGTTTTCATTTGTATACCAACCTCTTTTTTTGAATACTGGTTGCATATGCATGGGGTAAAAAAATGGCCTTGTCCCAACCCCTTTTTCTGCCAACAACTTCATCATCTCAATTGCTGATTTTCGCTTGCATATCACTGCGAAAACCCAATAGATATTTTCGGCATATTCAGTCCTTTTGGGCATCAATTCAATTCCTGGAATATCCGCTAAAAGCTGAGAATATATCGACCCAATTTCTCGTTTCCTTATAATATGCGCATTAATATTTTCTAGTTGAGCTACCCCAAGGGCTGCTTGCAAATTGGTCATCCTGTAATTCCAACCTAATTCATCATGCACAAATCTTCGTTCGGGCTTAAAGCAGAGGTTTCGATAACTTTTACATTTCTCTGCAAGTAATACATCATCTGTCATGATCATTCCACCTTCACCAGTAGTTATATGTTTATTGGGATAAAAACTAAAAGTGGAAATATGCCCAAAGCTCCCGCACATTTTTCCATTATACGTTTGGCCATGCATTTCTGCTGCGTCTTCAATAATGAATAATTTATATTTATTAGCTAACTCTATTATTGGATCCATATCCGTAGGGAAGCCATAAATATGTACAACTAGGATTGCTTTAGTCTTGGATGTTATTTTTGATTCTATATGACTAACATTCATGCACCAAGTATTCTCATCGGCATCTACCAAAACTGGCTTCCCTCCAGCATAAACAATTGATTGAGCCGGAGAAATAATTGTAAAGGTTGGCATAATAACCTCATCCCCTTCCTCAATACCAATAGCTCTCAGCGCAATATCAAGCGCCGCGGAACCATTACTTACTGCCACTCCAAATTTCCGACCTACATATTTGGCCATATCATCCTCAAACTGCTTGATAAATGGGCCTTCACTCGAAATCCATCCAGTTTTAATACATTCAGTTAAGTATTTTAATTCATTTCCATTAAAAATTGGAGTATTTACAGGTATCATTTTTGTATATCTAATTAAAGCAATAATGAAATTTATTTAATAACTATATGATGTGTCTCTATGTGGTCAAAACGCACTTTGTCTTCTTCTCCACAATATGGTCCTTGTTTAATTTCAATCATTTCAGATTCTTCTAACATTTCAAAACCATGTCCGCCTTGAGCCAAAAGAATTACATCGCCCTTATAAAGTATACTGCTTTGTAAATAGTTTTTATCATTATCATAAAAATCCACTCTTAACTTACCTGATTTAATATATAATACTTCTTGGGTAAGTGTTACTTCTCGCGGTACCAAATTATGAACATGTGGAGGAATAATATAACCTTGTGGTCGATTCATATAACCAAGTTGTTGTGAGAAATTCTCAGGAGTAAAGAAAGAAATCCCATTTTTGTAATAGTCAGCTCTAATAATTATTGAAAGTACAAGATTATTATGTGTAATATTTTCTACCATAACTATATTTTTAATTTGATATTTATAATCCGTTGAATTACGCTTCTTTTTTTATCGAATTGTTACTTCTCAAATACCCACCGTTATTCCATTTTTTCAAAAAAATCTTCGAGTGCCTTTACATCCCCTTCTGTAAAATAATTTTGCTCTCGATTTATCCTATCCACTACCTCTGTCGTCTTATGTGAATTTAAAGCACTAAGAATTTTGTACTCCAAATCTAATTCATCACCTGAATTATAAACTATAAAATTATCTGTCAAGCTCTTATCCGCCTTTATGTGTGCCATAGGCCATTTTATTGATGGAGTGAAAACATAATTACCCGCAATCTGAGCCTCTACAATTGACAAACCAAAACTTTCGGAGGTAGTCATGAAAAAGAGTTTACTTTGTTTGAAAAGATCAATTAATTCATTCCGCTTATATTGCCCTTCCAATTGAATAAATTCGATACCATTTTTAATCAATATTTTTTTGACAAACCCGGTAATTTCAATATTTTTAAGATGAGCCTCACTTCTTTCGAAATCAATAATTGCCAAATTTTTCTTTTCGGGAATTGTCCTTAATTTGAAGATTTTATCTTGACTAAAATTAAAGCCGATTACAGCGTAATTTTCGTTAGGCAAAGAATTGGTGTTAAAGTTGTCAACCGACCCTAATAAATACCCATCATAATGTTTAATATTATATTGTCCATTTGCTTCTAATTCCGATTGCCAATTTGGATGAGTGCCAAGGTAATGAAGATCGTAATTAATTATACGGCATTTTTTAAAAAATATTCTTAGTAAATTTATCCGAAATAAATTGCGATAGAAAACACCTGGTAAATTAGATACAACTACAATTACATTGTACCGTCTTAATTTAAATACGAAATACGCGAATCTAATTTCTTTTAATATTTTCCTTCGTAATTTAAAAAGAAAATGAACACCCAATTTAGGAAATTTACAATAGGTAATATCTTCTAGTCCTCTATAAAATACTTCATTTCTTATACCAATCGAGGCAAGCATTGCAGAAAGTCCAACAGCCATAGGTTTTCTGAATGAATTTCTCTGCTCGGCTAGAATTGCAACATTGATTTTACTTTTCTCCAAAGTACTTTTTTCCTTATTTGTTTTAAAATTTTTAATGTTTCCTCTTCTTTTGGTTTTAAAATTAGAATTTTTTCACAAATTCTCGTTGCTGCTTTGAAATCCTTTATATAAATATTGCCCCAAGCACATTTTTTGTAATTCCTGATTAAGAAGTCATCATATAAACCATAATTATCGAAATATGTTTTATGCTTACTTACGATATATTCGGCATTTTTATCAATCACAATACTTAATCTTGCAACTAAGCTATTCGGGTCTTCACGACAGTAAATATATAAAACTTGGGGAATATAAACACCTACTAAACCTGCGATGCCAACTCGAATCCAAAACTCTTGATCTTCGAAACTCATTTTTAATACTTCATTCTCATCGAATCCGCCTAAAGATTCATAAGAGTTTTTTGAGATACAAAACCCCGCCGCTGATAAATGATTCCCTTTTAGCATTTCTTCAAACTCAAAAGGCCTGTTAGATGATATTTTTGTCTTTCTATTTCTTCCGTAAACTACTAAATCGCCAAAGTAGAAACTAACATTAGTTTCAGTCCCTTTTATCGCATTATAAAATATTTGTAAGGCATTAAAAGGCAATAAGTCATCTGCATCTAAAAAAACTATCCAATCATTTGATGCTGACTTAGCACCAGAATTTCTAGCTCCGCATAATCCTTTATTTAAATCATATCTTATAACTTGAATTTTACTAGAATTAAGTTTCCTGACAATCTGTTCAGGATCATCTTCAATTGGATGCTTACCATCAATCACTAAAATAATTTCGAATGATTTGTAAGATTGATTTATAACTGAGATTAAAGTATTCTCAATGTATTTTATTTTCTTATAGTATGGAATAACGATTGAGAATTTTATATTATCTTCCATTTGCTTTCAGGTATTATAGTTCCATATATATTGGTGTCGCGATGTTCTATATCTTTCATGTTTTCAATATAGAAATAGCAACAATGAGGTAATACCTCATAATCCTTGTATTCATCTCCCACCCATATTGAAATATTATACATTCCATTCATTAATTTCGGGTGTTCAATAGTTATTTCGATATTTTTAGCATCATTAGGGATATTCAATCTTTCTATTTTAGGATTCGAGCCCATTATTGGAATATTATTTTCATCATAAATAATGTATCCAATATTCGGTTTAATAATTTCACTTGATTGAAATAATTCAATTACTATACTAATATTCCTTTCAATTTGTTTCACACTAAAGATCGATATGTATTTAGATTTAAATGTGTTATTATTTTCTTGATTAATATTTAAATATTTAGAAACAATTTGTTTTGTAATTCCATATTCCTTTACCATGCCATTTTCGAGGTACAAAGAATTATCTGTTAGTTCGGAAATTGCCTGCATATTGTGGCTTACAAATAGAATGGTCCTTCCGTCATTCATACTCACATCCTTCATCTTGCCCAAACATTTCTTCTGAAATTCCGCATCTCCAACAGCCAGCACTTCATCTACAATTAAAATCTCTGGCTCTAAATGAGCTGCCACTGCAAAAGCCAAGCGAACATACATACCACTTGAATAACGTTTTACAGGCGTATCAATATACTTCTCTACCCCACTAAAATCAACGATCTCATCAAACTTACTTTTTATTTCTTTCTTGGTCATGCCTAAGATAGCCCCATTTAGAAATACATTTTCTCGGCCTGTAAGTTCAGGATGAAAGCCGGTACCAACTTCCAATAAACTCGCAACGCGTCCTTGCATTTTAATGCTTCCTGTTGTAGGTGCCGTTATTTTAGATAAAATTTTAAGCAAAGTAGATTTACCTGCCCCATTTTTACCTATCACCCCAAGCACCTCTCCTTGATTCACATTAAAATTAATGTCTCGCAAACTCCATACATAATCGCTCGTACTTTTCTCAGAACGATTATTGGCTTGTCCTATTTTCAGATATGGATCTTCCTTCCCCCTTACCCTATGCCACCAACGATTCAAATCGTGCGATACCGTTCCTGTTCCAATAGTGCCTAGGCGATATTGTTTTGAAATGTTTTCAACTTCTATGATGGGTTTCATTGGGGGGGTATTTAGTATCGAGTATTAAGTATTTAGTATTTAGACAAAGGACTTTAGACTGACTCACGTTTAACTCCTAATCACTACACAGTATCCATGAAATTTTTCTCTACTCTGTTAAATACAATCCATGAAAGCAAAAAGAGTGTTATAGAGAATACAGTGCAATAGATAAGTCCTGAGATGCTTATTGATCCTTCTCCAAAAAAGCCAAATCGAAAGGCTTCAATAATTGGAGTCATGGGATTTAATTCAATAATCCAACGGTATTGGTCGCCTAACTTTTGAGTGAGCTTATCGAGGGAGTAGACTACGGGCGTGGCATACATGAGCAACTGAACACCAAAGGTAATGAGAAAACTTAGGTCGCGGTATTTGGTGGTAAGTGCTGTGATAATTAATCCAAATCCCAATCCAAGCATCGCCATGAGCAAGAGTAAGACTGGAAATATAAGTATCCAGAAATTGGCATGAAATTCAAAACCTTTGAATAAAATAAAATAAAAATAGATGCCTAGAAAAAGCAGAAACTGAATTCCAAATTTGATGAGATTAGAAATTACCACAGAAAGTGGGGCAATGATTCGAGGAAAATAAACTTTCCCAAAGATGCCTGCATTTTTTGTAAACGTAGTAGCAGTTGCTGTAATACATTCGGAGAAATAGTTCCAGCAAACAATACCACTCATGAAAAATAAAATTTTAGGTAAACCATCGGGTGAAAGCTGTGCTAAGTTTCCGAAAATAAAAACGAAAGTTACCGTGGTTAGGACAGGCTGTATAAAGAACCAAATAGGTCCAAGTATTGTTTGTTTATATACTGATACAAAGTCGCGTCGAACGAACATGATTAACAAATCGCGAAACTTCCATACCTCTTTGAAGTTTAAACCCGTCCAGGTTTTTTTGGGAGAGATTTCTGAATAATAGTCATTCATTTTAAAATTCGAATTAATTTTCGCTTTTGTTTTTTTGCTCCTTATACCATTCCAAACTTCGCTTTAATCCTTCTTCAACTCCAATCAACGGATTGTAATTTAAGTGTTTTTGCGCACTTGAAATATCCGCCAAGCTTTGTAAAATATCCCCTTTGCGAGGAGCACCGTAAATAGCTTCTGCATTGCATCCTGTTATTTTCTTTATAGCTTCCCATATTTGGGTTAAATTGGTGGTTGCTCCACAAGCCACATTATAGGCTTTCCCAAAGGCTTCTTCGTTGGTGGTAGTCAATGCCAAAATATTTATCGCTACCACATTATCAATAAAAGTAAAATCGCGCGTGATGGTTCCATCACCGAAAATTGTTGGCGATTGATTATTCAAGGCTGCCTTAAAAAAAAGTGGCACCACTGCGGCGTAGGCTCCATGCGGGTCCTGGCGCGAACCAAATACATTGAAGTAACGCAATCCAATCACTTCCATTCCGTAGGTTCTATGAAACACATTGGCATACAACTCATTCGCACTCTTGGTTACAGCGTATGGAGATAATGGGTTACCCGTATTTTCTTCTACCTTGGGCGAATAGGCTGCATCTCCATATATACTCGACGAAGAAGCATACACAAATCGTTTGATACCTGATAGCCTGGCAGCATCCAACATGTTTACAAATCCATCCACGTTGGCTTGATGTGTGGCCATCGGATTTTGGATACTTCGAGGAACACTGCCCAAGGCTGCCTGATGACATACTGCATCGGCTCCTTGGCATACCTCCATACAAACTTCCAAATTGGTGATATCACCTTGGATGAAATTGAATTTTGGGTGTGTGAAGAACGGGGTTAGATTTTTCTCAAATCCGGTACTCAGATTATCAAAAACTGTTACCTGATGAACATCTTCACGCCCTAACAGCGTTTCAACGATATTGCTACCAATAAAACCTGCACCTCCTGTTACGATTATTTTCATGATATTGCACAGCGCTGCCACGTCAGTTACATGACTAAAAAATGACTTACTGTATAGGGCGAAAGTAGCATTTTTGCAATGGAATACGTAGGTACAACATGCGCACTTATACACTTAGTTTTGAACAATTATACTTTAAAGTGAACACCTTCGTTTTATTTGTTTTATTATTGAATTCTTAAAAAAAATATGCAGCGTATTATTTGGTTTTTGATTCTTCTTCCTTCTATTGGTATTGCTCAAATTGGAGGAAAGGGAATATATAAGTTTTTGAATACCGCTCCCAATGCCCGCAGCGCGGCTTATGGCGGAACAAGCATGGTTACCTGGTCGAACGATTTGAATGTAGCATTTCAAAACCCTTCTTTGCTGCAAGCGAGTATGAGTAACCAGGCTACCATCAATTATCTGATGTATCCAGCGGGCGTTACTGCAGGTTCTGTTGCCTACGCCTATCACGATGATAGCATTGGCACCATGATGTTTGGTATGCAATACTATAAATATGGTACTTTTACTCGTGCCGATGAGACTGGAGAAAAGCAGGGATCATTTCACGCTGCAGATTATAATTTTCAGGTAGGTATCAATCATACCTTGAAACATTTCTTTCTTGGAACAAATTTGAAATTCATTTATAGCACTATTGAAAGATACAATTCTTATGGCATTGCCGCCGATATTGCAGCAACCTACCATGCATCAGATACATCCAGATTTGTTGCATCCCTTTTGATTCGAAATATCGGACTACAAATCAAGCCTTACGAATCGACCAGAGAACCATTACCATTGCAAATTCAATTGGGAGTAAGTAAACAATTGGCACATATGCCATTTCGATATTTCTTAATTTTCAATAACCTGCAACAAGCCGATATATCATATATAAACCCCAATTCGTCGAGTACTAAAATTGATTTAACAACGCAGGAGCCCATTGTAAAAACTCCTAATCTTGCCGATAAAATGATGCGTCATATTGTACTTGGGGGGGAATTCTTATTTACCAAGACCTTTAATCTTCGCTTTGGATATAATTATCAGCATCGAAAAGAACTTATTTTAGGCGATGATTATAAGAAAGGACTGGCAGGATTTTCATGGGGAATAGGACTTCGTATAAGTAAGCTACAACTCAGCTACGGAGCCGCTTGCTATACACCAGGGGTCATCAATACTAATTTCAGTATTGTGAGTCAGTTGAATGATTGGAAGAAATCAAAAAAAGTGCATTAATGCAATGAAACAGCAAATTATTTATTTTGGACAAGACCTAAGTAGAATGTTAGGGAAGTATAAAATAAGAATTCTGCATATATGGCTAAGTAGAGTTTTTTGGGGCGTTTTTATTTACAGATTTGAAAGAGGCCTTTACTTGCTTATAGGTAAGCCTTATGAAATAATTAGAGTACTATTCATTCCTATTTTCAACCTTATACAGGCGTATTCAAATCTTGATTTAAATTATAGATCAGATATTAAAGGAGGCTTATTGGTTCTGCATCCTGCTGGGGGAATCGTTATATCAGGTCAGGCTATTATTGGCACTAATATGACATTAACCGGTGGGAATATTATTGGCGCAAAACCCGGTTGCAAGTATGGAGAAATTAAAATTGGAGATAATTGTACGCTTGGAGCAAATGCTGTGATACTTGGTCCTATTGAATTAGGTAATGGAATAAATATTGGAGCCTTAGCCTGTGTTGTAAAAAATTGCTTGATTGAAAATTCAACGCTTATTGGTGTCCCTGCGAAGCCCATTCAAATGTCTTCATAATCTAAGAAATCAGTTTAGCTATATTTATTACACCAGTTATATGTATTAAATCAATCCTGACTCTTCTTATTCACATTGTTTATGAAGTCTATAATAATTGCTTCAAAACAAGCCAATGACAACAACTCTATTTCTCCATCAAAGAAGTAGTTCCATCCCAATCATCGGGTGGTGGGGTAGCAATATAATAGCGGCATCGATAAATCATTATTTTCACTGCCTTGTTTGGGTTGAGGATAATGGCGGATGAAAATGACCTGATGGCTTTATCCCAGTCCCTTTTGAAATACGATTCCATCCCTTCATTGAATAATAGTGTAAATTGTTCTTCATCCTCAGAAACGAAGTCTGCCAATCCTACCAACTCATAAATAAAGATACCTTCTTTTTTTCCTTTTACACTCACCAGATCTAATTTTCGGAAGATGAATTTATCAGCAATTTGCTTATAGGTACTATCGCTAATGATAATTTCAGTACCGTAAAATTTATTCAGGCCTTCGAGCCTATTGGCTAAATTTACATGATTTCCAAAAATGGTATAATTCATTCGTTCCTTATAACCAAAATTCCCTACCACCACTTCGCCAGTACTTAATCCAATACGGGTAATCAATATTGGAGTACCTGATTTCTGTGCTTCCTGGTTGAATTGCTGCAAAAACTCCTGACACTCTAAGGCAGCCAAGGCAGCGTTATAAGCATGATCTTCCATATCATTGGGAGCACCCCAGAATGCCATGATGGCATCACCAATAAATTTGTCGACGGTGCCATTATGTTTGAGAATAATTTTTGTAAGGCCTTCGAAATAATCCTTCATGTATTCGGCGATTACCTCTGGGTCCATGGATTCAGAAATTGTTGTGAAGTTCTCAATATCTGAAAAAAAGATGGTGAGTTCTTTTTTCTCTCCGCCAATATTGGCTTCTATATTTTTTAGCAATAACTGATTTACGAGGTCGGCAGGAATATATTTTTTGAAAGAGCGCAAACCTTTTTTCATATTGTCTTCTGCATCTTTCATGCTCATTATTTCGCTAAAAATCGTCTTAATCTCCACGTTGGAGTTAAGTTTCAGCTCTTTCACCCGGCGCATATCTCTTTCGAGCAACAAAAGGGGTTTGGAGATCTCCCGAGCTAAATAAATCCCAAAGAGCATACATACCAGGACAATCAATGAGATGATAATCACAATCCCAATAAATACATTGTGTTCTCGCTGAAGAATATAATCAGCAGATACATCGATCCCTAAAACACATTCCACCTCCCCTTTTGAATTATATAACTTGATAAATCCGGATTTCCATGTCCCCCATTTATCGATATCGAATTCCTTGTTAACCCAAGCCGTATCACCGCTGCTATATGGCCTTTCGATATCGAAAGAGTTATAGACGTCGCCAAGATGACTGATGAGCTTCGCATCTTCTTCACCATCCACCACAAAAACAAAATTGTTTTTACTCAATCTACGAAGGGTATATACATAACGGATGCCTGTACCCCCGTTACGTATTTGTTGTAAAGATTTTTTAATAGCCTTATAGGCTTCGTTATTTTCTTGATCTGGCTTTGTTAATGAAGCGTGCAGATCAATATCTATTTGATGTGCTGCAACGGCTGCCATATCATGAATACGAATGGCGATATCTTCTCGCATAGTGCTGCGCATCTTTGAAAAGAAAACGAAGCTGATGAAGACAGAAGTAATGAGCACCACCATCGAAAAAATGATAGACAAACTAAATTTGATGCTGTACTTCTTTTGTAGCAACCTTAATTTCATTATTTTGTTTCTTTAAAAATCTTGATGCCATGCCTCAATTAGCAGCAATCGAAATTCAAGAAGACTTTAAGCCCTTTTGTGATTCAAATATATAAATATACTGCAAAACCATTGATGATGTTATTTTAACAGCAAACCACCTCGGCTCAAAGAATGTCTTCAGACTACAGGGCCACGTTAGCTAATCTCTAATTAGTTCGCTTCATAAATTCGTTAATACTTGTTGAAATTAATTTTTCACATTAGAACCATTGCAAACTTAAAACTCGATAACCACATAAGGTATACAGATGAAAACCATGAACGAGTATTTAGGCTTTTTTTGCTTCAGTTATTAGAGAGTATTTCGCCTGATCTGCTCGGAAAATATCTATTCCTAATCTTTAAAAAAAACAATTCGATATATTTCGTGAGTAAGTAGCCCAAAAAAATGCTAATCAACGTACGAATAAAAAACGATAACCAAATGTTAATATTAAGTGCATTACCGGTGATTATTTTGCTTTCTAAAAAATTGACTAATGAATGAATAATATAGATAGAATAAGACCAAAGCCCTATTTTACTGATAATTATCACCCCTATTCTGCTGAATACAGAATCTAGTTTTTGATTTATTTTGCTCTCAATAATGAAACTTAAAATAATAATTGAAAATGACAAATAGATTAATGTAAATCCTAAAGTCATTGTGAAAAAAGAAAATTGATCTAAAAAGGGAACCCACAAAAGCCCAAAAAAAGCAACTATCGTAAGTATTGCTTTATTATTAATATAAATATTTTCAAGCAATTCTTTTTTGAAGTAGAAAAAATAAGATAGTAAAACACCTGCCAAAAGTGAGTCAATTCTTAAGTGAGTCATCGAGAAATTTTTCACATTATCCCCTGGCAACAGATATAGATTACTAATAACTCTGAGTACAATTATCAAACTAAGTATAAGAAAGACAATTTTAACAACTGGGTCGAAAAACTTATTCATTGACTTAATTGAATTTTCGAAAAAAGAGGTTTTATGAATAAAATACAAAACAGCTGCTAAGCCAAGATAGAAATGTTCTTCCACTGCTAGCGACCAACCAGCAGGGTACAAATATGCCCAATGTGAAAGGTAATTTTGAAGAAATACAAGATCACCTATTAAATGTTTCAACCAAAACTTATTATCAATAATCCTCAGAATTAAATACGGAATTGCAGTAATATAAAACAATGGATATATTTTGAAGCCTCTTCTAACTAGAAATCTTTTAATATCTAATTTACCATACTTAAGAAATTCTTTAAAAAGAAGGCCGGAAATTAGAAAGCCGCTTAATACAAAGAATAAATCAACTCCAATCCATCCAATACTGCTGAATGGCATACCTGGAGAGTGATTTAGAAGAACTAAGATAATAGCGGTACCCCTCAAAAAATCTATTTCCCTCAAACGATAGTTTTGTATCATTAATTTTTAATTTTTTAATTTTTTCACAAAAAAAAGTGCAATGTAATTCTTATTTAGACGCTCAAAATCAAGAATGTCGATATGCCCGTTTGTGATTCAAATATATAAATATAGTTCAAAACCAGTGATGAAGCCATTTTAACTGTATTCCAGCTTAAATCCCTTGAATCTTTAATTCGTTAATTCACTTATTATTCTTAATTTCGCGCTCCGATAATGAAAATTCTCTCTAAACTTCCAGCATTATTGGTCTTGGCCGATGGTACAGTATTTAAAGGTTCCGCCATTGGTAAAATTGGAACCACCAGCGGCGAACTTTGCTTCAATACCGGCCTTACGGGCTATCAAGAAGTATTCACTGATCCCAGTTATTTCAAACAAATTTTAATATCTACCAATGTTCATATAGGTAACTATGGAACCTTAGGCGCTGATGTTGAAAGCGAGGGCATTAAAATCGCTGGTTTGGTATGTAAAATTTTCAGTGATGTTTTTAGTCGTCACGATTCGACAGTTTCTCTACAAGATTATTTTATAGAAAACAACCTTACCGGCATTGCCGATATTGATACCCGAGCCCTCGTTCGTCATATCCGTGATAAGGGGGTGATGAATGCCATTATCTCCTCTGAGATTCTGGATGTTCAAGCACTTCAAGCACAATTGGCAACAGTACCTTCCATGGAAGGAATGGAATTGAGTTCACAGGTTAGCACATCAGAAGCTTATACTGCTGGAGATGAAAACGCGAAATACCGTGTGGCTTTGCTCGATTATGGGGTAAAGAATAATATCGTTCGTTGCCTAACTGCCAGAGGGTGTTTTGTTAAGGTATTTCCAGCAAAAACCAGCATCGATGAATTGAAAAAATTCAACCCTGATGGTTTCATGCTGAGCAATGGCCCTGGCGATCCTGCTGTTATGGGTTATGCCATTGATACTGTTAAAGGATTATTAGAACTAAATAAACCATTGTTTGGAATTTGCTTAGGCCATCAATTACTCGCACAAGCTTGCGGTATTAATACCTATAAGATGCACTGCGGCCATCGCGGATTAAATCACCCAATACTTAACCTCCAAACAGGATTGAGTGAGGTAACCAGTCAGAATCATGGATTTAGTGTAGTAACCGAAGAAGTTAAAAATTCGGATAAGGTAACCATCACCCATGTAAACCTAAACGATAATACCGTAGAAGGTATTCGCGTTAATAATAAAAAAGCATTTAGTGTACAATATCACCCCGAATCAAATCCGGGTCCACATGATAGTCGTTACTTATTCGATGATTTTATTACCATGATGACCTAGGTCATTTAACGGTTTCTTTCGTTCTTCTAACTTGCCAGGCAATTCAAAACCTGTAATTGTTATGAGAAGTTTTTATTTCATCCTCGCATTTATTTTTATTGCTGTTTCAGCTAAATCTCAAGAAAATAAACCAACACCTGGACGTATTGGTGTAGGCTTTAGTATTAATAATGGTATGGGCAATCGTATTGCCATCAACCGTGTAATGAAACATGAACTCGAAATTGGATTCGAATTTGGATTCAAAGAAGAGAAGGCAAGAGAAATAATTAAAGATTCGATTGAAATTGAAACTACAGAAGGTGCCAATATGGCTTGGAGAGAAGAAAAAGTAATAACACCAAGCTTTAATTTAACCATCGTTCCAGTAATTACCAAACATGCCTCACTGGCGAGTAATTTGGATGCCTTTGTAGGATTACAAATACCACTAAGTTTTGGTTCAAAAACTGAAACAATTCACTATACCAAAATAGCTACAAATGATTATTTCAGCGATGTAAATATTCTCAATAAACAACCAGCGACGCATGAAATTGGATTAAACCTTATTTTCGGTTGTCAATGGTTCTTTTATAAAAATGCGGCATTTGGTGCTGTTTGTGGCTTTGGTGCCACTTCGTATGGTATGAGAGGGAATTGTGAAACAATTACTACCAGAACCAATTCAGGCTCCCTGAATCCAATTCATACCACCACCACCTCTAGTGAACTCTTTATAAAAGACAATAGAATTACCACCGTTAATTCCTTTAATGATATTCTTGGGATTTTCTTGACCTACTATTTCTAAGTAGCATCCAGTTCGATTAAGAATTAGTCGAAGCTCTTGATACTCCTTATTCTGCTGTACCCCGAACTTTTCCAAGGTTCGATTACGAATTAGTCCTGTCTCTTGATTTGCCAAATATTGGAAAAGTTTGAATCCGTTATTTGTAGAAAAGTATATAAACAAAAAAGAGGGAACCAGTCCCTCTTTAATGAATAAAAACTTATGAAAAAAACAGTGTTAAGCTTGCGCTTAACAGTACAAAAATAATAATAAAATTGGAAATCAAAATAATTTCTGAAAAAAAATTACAATCCTGAAACAACCAGTTTCTGAACCTCATAATTCTCAGCCCCACTTATTTTCACGAAGTAGATACCTCTGGCAAGATGGGAGGTATTGAATTGGATGATTTTAGATTCATGAAACGCTATCACTTGCACCTCTTTCCCGCCGTCATCAAGCAAATGAACCATTCCTGTGGTTGTTTGAGGAAGCTCAATAATACACTCATTGATAGCAGGGTTAGGAAACATGAAGAACTTATCAGGTACGGCTTTCCGGGCATGAAACAAGCAAGCGATATCGATTGCAGATAAGGTATCCTTATAGATTTCAATATTGGTGAGCTCTCCGTCGAATGGTTTCCAAAATGTATCCAAACTACAACCTAGGCGTATTGGATTTTTACTAAATAAAAAATAAGGTGGTTTGCCCTCTTTCCTTAAAACACCATCGATATACAGTTTCACCGAAACATTATTTACGAAGGCTACACTGATGAAATGGGTACCCGTTCCTGCAATGGCATCGGCCTTCAATGTAAGTGTTTGACTATTAGTGTAATTCTTAATTTGAAGGGCAATTCTACCGCTGTCTTCGAAAATATGTAAGCCTGCATAGGAGCCCAAGGCTTCTGTTTTGCTGATGATGCTTTGTCCGGCACCAGTAGTGGCATGGTTTATATTCACTGTAAAACACCAGGTGCCCGATGAGTTATTGAATTCCTTTTTATCGGGTAATTCCCCATAGCTATCAATAGATCCTTCGAAAGAGATATTGCCATTTTTCATCACAATATTATGCGTCGTTAAATCGGTAGGGGTAAATACTCCCGAATTGTTTACGGTGGCTTGTGCACTTAAAATAAGTGGTGCAATCAATAATAGAAAGATGAAATATTGTTTCATTGCTTTATAAATTTACCGGCAAAGTAGCCGTTTATTTTCAGATAATAAATTCCTTGTGCCAATACTGTTATTTGAATCTCATGATTACCTGGCACTACGTATTGCATTACTTCAGCACCTGAAGCATTGAATATTTGGGCATCAAATGTTTTGTCAACTGGTAATAATAATTTCAATGACCCATCAGTTACAATACTGTTTTTAATTATTGATTCGAATGAATTCGAATTTGTATAAATGCCTCTTCCTTTTGATATATTAGCCAATATGGTGTCGGCAATGAGTGCGTTTGGGATACCGTATCCGTAGAAAGTATCTGGTGTAGAATACCTGTCGGCACTGCGTTTCACTGCATTTACAAGTTCTATGTTTGTTACATATTTATACTTCTGCATCAGGCAGGCACAGAATCCTGCGATAATTGGTGAAGCAAACGAAGTACCTGTTCCAAAGGCAATGGTATTAGTATTATTATAATACGCGGTACCACCTCCAACGGCCATCACATCGGGTTTAATGCGCCCGTCGGCCGAGGGGCCCTGACCACTATTACTCACCCTGTTTTGAGCAGCATTCACCGAGCCCACACATAAGATGCTGTCGGCATCGCTTGGTGCTGTAATTTTACGAAACGGCTTATCCCCTTCATTTCCCGCACTATTTACAATTACAATTCCTTTGCGTGTGGCAATCACAGCACCTTGCGTAATAATTGCGGTGCGTCCATTCATATCCGACTGGGCATAATTTATACCTGCATCAAAATCGTTGTAACCCAAAGAAGATTGAATAATACGAGCCCCAATACTATCCGCCCATTCGGAAGCTCTTACCCAGTTATACTCCTCTGCATGGGTTTCACTGCTTACATTTTCAGTACGTGCCAATAAAAAATTAGCATCGAATCCACTTCCAATAATACCCCCATCTACTTTTGCTGCAAGGATAGAAAACACTTCTTCTCCGTGTATATCATCGGCATAAACATCTCCATCGTCAGTAACAAAATCGCGTGTGGCTTTAATTCTATTATTAGTGCGTGCGTATGCAAAGCAGCCTAAAGTATTCACATTATTAAATCCTCCATCGCATACAGAAACTAAGATATTATTCCCAGTAAAACCCTGATCATGAATCTTATCTAAATTAAGCATGGTAGTTTGTGCTGTCGCACTTCCATAATTATATACCGATTGGGTAGCTGTGATATGCTTAACAGGTATTTGGTACTCATCCCAACCTTGAATACCCGCCACAAAAGGCAAGGAAAGAAGTGTATGAATATTGTCGAAGGAAGTGCTTATCAATGCAGCGTTCAACCATTTAGAAGAACTTAGAACGATGCACTGATTTGATTGTAAGGATGCAATATAATCTTTAGATACAGGCACATCGAGCAAGTCGAAAGCAGCGTTACATATTAACCTCCGTTCGATACTCGCTTGAGAAAGAAAATTTTCGGGATGCTGCAATTGCGTGATGGCATCGTTACCTTTATCTGTAAAGTATACAAGCATCTTTTGTTGGGCATGAGCCATGCTCCAAAAAATGCAAGAAAGAATTATTAACGAAATGCGCATTATTAAGTATAGCAAATTACTGAATAATTATGGAATATTGTATTTCCACTAATGTAAAATTAAATTTACGGGTGTAATACCTATTCCATGCATCGCGAACATCTTGAAAATGCTATTAAACGTTTTATTCCTGAAGCGTCCGTGCCATTGATTGCCACTTGGATACAGGAGCATAATGTTCATTTACATATCAGTGAAAAGCGAAACACGAAGTTAGGCGATTATCGTGCACCCTATAAAGGAAGTACCCATCGAATCAGTATTAATCACGATCTGAACCCCTTCGATTTTTTAATCACTCTCGTGCATGAATTTGCGCATTTGAGTACGTGGATTAAGCATCGCCATCAAGTGTCACCGCATGGCAATGAGTGGAAGAATGAATACAAGCAACTCATTCAACCATTCATGCAGCTTCCCATTTTCCCAGAGGATGTGAAGGTGGCGCTAAGAAAACATTTTGTGAATCCAAGTGCGAGTTGCAGTGATATTCATTTACAACGTGTATTGAATCAATACAATAAGAAGAAGGATGAAGCCATTACTACCGTGGAACGAATACCGATGGGAGCATATTTCAAATTACGCAACGACAGCGTCTTTAAAAAAGGCCCTCTGCGACGTACCCGCTTTGAATGCATTGACACTGCCAATGGCAGATTGTATTTGGTGAGCGCGCTTGCAGAGTGTAAGCGGGTGGAGCGGGGAGGGGAGTAAAAAGTATTTAGTATTTAGTATCTAGTATTTAGTATCTAGTATTTAGTATTTAGTACAAATACATCGAAATTTTCATGAACTCCTAAGACATTGTATTCCCTGTATTTACTAAGTACTCAAGACTAAATACATAAGACATTGTATTCCCTGTATTTACTAAGTACTCATGTACTAACCCCCTAATTCTTGGACAGATTTTTTAAAACGGTTGTGTAATATTTCACTCTCCCCACTGTTGTCCTGTTCACCGCTTAGGCGAAGATAGGCAGTTTCTCCAGACTGGTCAAGGTCGGGCTCTGTTTTGAAAGAAAAATTTTCTTCCAGCGCATTTTCTTGGCAAGAAATTTTTTCTTCCAAAAACCTTGACAAGTCCTCCGAAACGTGCGCTACTTGTTGCCTAAGCGGAGCACATGCCATCCCCTGTTCCCATTTTTGTTGCGGTGCTATAAACCCAATGCTCCGGTGAATTCGTTCGTTATTATAGAAGTCTACATAGTTTTGCAAGGTTATTTTGGCGTGGTAGTAACCGGCGAACTCAAATCTTTCGACTACTTCCCTCTGGAGTATACTATGATAAGCCTCGATGTATGAGTTTTCTTCCGGTGTAGCAATGTGCGTAAATTCCTGCTTTGCTTCGGCACTGATTAAAAACTGTTTAACACTGTTGGCAATAAATTGCGAACCGTTATCATTGCGCACGGTTACACCCTTTATGTTGTGCGTGCGATTAATCGTGCGGAAGATATTAATCACATCGATTTGCTTAATGCTCTTCTGAAGAATCCACTGGATTACTTTTCTGCTATATACATCAATGATGGTAAGCAGGTAATACCAACGACTTTCTCCTTGTATCCAAACGTATTTTATGTCCAGACATAAATATTCCATCGGGTAGTTTGCCGCTATTTTACGGTGTTGTACGAACTGTCGTTTCCCCGATGTTTTGATTACTTTGCCTAATAGCAGATTGTTCTCATTCATGAGCCGATACACCTTTTTTTTATTAATGATGTAACTTTGAGTGCGTAGCTGGGCCGTTACTTTCTCGTAGCCATAGCAAACAAATTCCTGGCTCAACAGATTACGAATATCCTTCACTACCAAGGTGTTTTCAACCATCGAAGTATCTTGCTTTAGCGTATGTGTGCTTGGCTTTACACCTACGCTCCCGGTTAATTGCTTATAGTAAAAAACACTAGGTGATATGTTTATCCAACGGCAAAGCTCGCGAACATCAATCGTATCTTGATATTTTTGTATCATTGTTATCTTATCCTTTTTTGGATAGGCGTTTTTTTTAAAAGCTCCCCTTTGACTTCGATTTCCAAGGCTTGTTTTGCAATGATTCGTTTCAGCCGTTCATTCTCTTCTTCTAAGGCACGTATCTCTGGATCTACTCGACGGTACTGAGTCTTTAAGCCTTCTATCCCTTTATTAAGATAGCGCTGCTTCCATTTACTGAGTAGTGAAGGGGAAAGATTGTACTTGCGGCAGGTTTCTACCATGCCTTCTTTCTGTGATTCCTGAACGATCGATAATCGCTCTTCAGGTGTGAATTTCCTTTTTAATCTGGTCATATTCCTAAAGTTATTGAAAACAAAATTATTACTAATTTAATTATATAATTTTGTCCAGCTCTTTAGGGGGCTAATACACTCAAGACTAAATAAATAAGACATTGTATTCCCTGTATTTACTAAGTACTCAAGACTAAATACATAAGACATTGTATTCCCTGTGTCTCGTCCTGAAATAGGTTTACACAAAAAAGTGTAAACGATGTACCAACAACCAATCAAAACAATACAACAAAAGGAGGCGATTATCGCCGAGTTTTTAAAGGGTGGATATACATTCCGTCAAT
>CAIVZR010000072.1 GCA_903910445.1 uncultured Bacteroidota bacterium | reverse complement strand
TTGATTTCTTTATCAGGTTGGAAAGGAAATCCAGCGAATTCAATTCTTACGAATGAAATAGCACCAGAACTATCATTATCATTAGTTCCACCGTAATTAGCTTTTACAGCATCTAATCCACCTTCAATTACCGCAGTTCCTCCTGGAGCATTGGTTCTTGCAGCGCCACATAATACAACACCACCCCAATCACCTAAACCTCTTGCACCTACAGCAAAATTAGATGTGAAAACAATTGGGTTGGTTGCTGTTCCTTTAGCAACAATTTTTGAACCACGTGAAATGATCAAAGTAGCTTCAGTAGCTTTTTCACCTCTGATGATTACACCTGGTTGAATAGTTAAAACTGCGTTATTGGTTACATATACTTTGTTTTGTAATAATACTACATCACCAGTACTCCAAGTTGTATTGGTTGTGATGTCGGCACTTACTGTTTTGTTGGTAGCTGGGTATGCCGTGTTTTGCGGATCCCAATTACACCATCCTTCGGTCCACATTGCTTTGCCTGGCGCAAATGCTCCCTTGTAACTTACTTTTTCGAAAAATTTGACTTGGGCAAATAAGCCTGTGCAAATTAAAATTAATGCTAATGTTGAATAAAACTTTCTCATTTTAAAATTGATTTTGGTGTGTTATTTTATGATTCGAATTAACGCTCCCAATATTTTGCGCAGGTTACACGTATGTTATGTATTTGTTATTTCAATTTTTTTAAGGTGATTTATATGGAGCTTTAAATTTTAGCTATTTACAAATGAAAATTTATTATTCAGCTCAATTATTCGGCAAAAAAAAGTGAGCAAAGATTAGTCTTTGCTCACTTTAAATAGTATGTATTCGTTTTTAGAACTTATACGAAGCGCCCAAACTCACAATTCTTCCATTGGTTACTTCACTAATTATATTATCATGAAGTTTATCAAATGTTTTATTCATATTAATGTCTTGGTAGAAAAGCTGTTTTTGAGCCAATCCATCTTTGAAGTTTAATTTCACTTCTAAGTTATTGTTTTTCAAGAAAGTTTTAGCCAATTGAAAATCAATAATCGAACGACCATTCTCCCAAACATTGGGTTCAATTGAATTACCAACGATTGCAATTCTTCTTCCAATTAAGTTGAATGATAAGGCTGCTGAGAAATGTTTTACATCGTTAGAATATTGAATTCCGGAGTTAATAATAAATGGTGATTGACCTTGTAATGGACGTTTCTCAGGAGTTACTCCTTGCACATCCACCACGCTGATATCCGATTTAATTAAGGCAACATTTGAATACAAGGTTAAATTGTTGAATAACTTGTTTGTTTCTCCAGTATTAAATATTGTGCTCATCAATAAACGAACTTCTAATTCCATACCATAGTTTTTCGCCATATCTACATTGGCAAAATTAATTTCTGGAGTAGTATTCGCTACCGTAACTTGCTCAATAGCATCTTTAAACGATTTGTAGAATAAGCTTACCGAGAAGATTTGACCCTTACCAGGAAACATTTCATAACGCGCATCAAAATTATAAATCAAGGCACGTCTTAAACTTGGATTTCCACGAGTTGTAAAGTTGGTTACGAAATCATAAAACCCGAATGGTGCAATCTCTCTATACTCCGGACGTGATACCGTGTTTGAATAACTGAATCTTAAATTTTGAAATTTGGTGATTGAATAAATGAAATTGATTGAAGGCAATACATCTATTTTATTGAAAGATGTATCGATTGGTGAACCATCATCTTCTGCAGTGTGTAAAGCCATCTTAAAGGCTTCTAAACGGGCACCATATACAAAACGAAGATTAGATTTGATACGGGTATCAAACATGATAAATCCATTAGCTAATGATGAGTTGGCTTTGTATGAATCGTTAAATTTTGTTTGCTCTTCTAATTTGAAACCTCCTTTGCCATTGGCCAGTAAGCCCATGTTTTGTGCAGCGAAAATTTGATCTTCAGGAAGTAATAATAAATCCTGGTCAAAATTAATTCCTCCACCTACTACCTTATATTGTGTTAATCCTAACTGACGAACATTGAAATCACGGTTGCGATATTGGTAACCCCCACCCACTTTCAAATCATTGGTAACTTTTCCTTTTGCAAAACTCATCGGGATTATAACATCAGTATTAAAGCTGTAAATATTCTCTTTGTTATTCGCATAAAATATATTTCCACCTGTAGTTGGAGTACTTCCTGAAATTGGGATTGAGGCTTTAAATATAGGTTCCGGTTCCCCTGGATCAGCAGCTACCGACGGGCGGGTATACATCATTCGGCGTAAGTTTGGAATGGTACGATTGATATTACTCATCGATCCAATCCAGTGAATTTTCACTTTTGAACTCGACAACATATGATCTCCTGAAACCTGCCCAGTATATAATTTATTTTCGGTGAACCAGCGAGCGCTACTGCGTTCCAGCAATTGCGGGCTTGATTCATATTCTCTAATACCGTTACGTTGAGTTACTTTATCATCAGTATTTACATTTAATAAATTTTTGAATGCAATGGTATTATTCTCATTAATTCGTAATGAGAAATTCGCCAGTAATCCTGCTAAGACTTGATTACTATAGTTTTTATCGCTCAACTCAAATTGTTGTTGTGCCTTGGCTCCCGGACCGCTGATGTCAAAATCGCGACGGATAGATGTGTTGAAGGTATTGGTGTTGTTATAAGTTAAGGCTACAATATTGCCAAAATCCATCTTACCTAATTTGGCAGTATGTGCATTGGTATATTGGAAACTTAGGTTAGGCATTGCTTGAAATGCTTTTAATCCCCAGTCATTTGAAATGTACTTGGTAGCACTCACTTGGTCAAGTATGGTACCTTTCTTCATGTCGGCTGTTGAAGGCATGGAAGTAGATAAGGCACGTTTACCATCATCCAATCCTAACCAATCATATTTACCACCTTGGTAAGTATAACCTTGCTGAAAAGTGGTGATTGAATTAAAACCCGTTGTGAAGGAAAAGGAGTTATAGTTTTTATCTGGGATTGATTTTGTGCTGATATTGATAATACCTCCAGCAAAGTCGGCAGGTAAATCGGGGGTAGCAGTTTTAACTACTACTAAGTTATCTAATAAGTTCGCTGGGAAAATATCGAATGAAAATGCCTTACGATCACTTTCTGAACTTGGCAATGGTGCACCATTAATATAGGCTGCATTATAACGGTCGTTCAAACCACGAATAATAACAAATTTATTGTCTTGAATACTTGCACCACTCACACGCTTTAATACATCGCTGGTAGTTCTATCAGGTGTCTTTTTAATGCTTTCTGCCGATACACCATCACTCAAAGTAGCTGAGTTTTTTTGAATAGTAAGTAGTGTAGTACTTTTCTCTTTGTCAAGAGTGGCGGTAATTACAACCTCTTTGATATCCTTAGATATAGGCTCTTCCATTGAAATATTCAATGCAGTAACTTCTCCAGCTTTAACGGTAACTTTCTCAATTCTTTTTGGAGAATATCCTAAAGAGCGGCATAATATATTATAGGTTCCTGGAAGGATATTTTTAATTTGGAAATTCCCCTCAATATCAGATGCTGCGCCTAGCATCGTATTTTCTACAGATATTTGAGCTCCAGTGAGCTCTTCTCCAGTCTTCTGGTCAATTATTTTTCCTGCAATAATTCCTTTCGTGGCATTATTCTGAGCGAATGTTACCAGGGAAAGGAACATTAAAATCATACTAATAAAACTCTTCATGTGGTGTAATTTAAAACGTCACGAAGGTATCCCGAGCATATTAGCCTAATTTTAATGCTATGTTATCAATTTGTTACCAAAAGGGAGGGTTGTTCATTTTTTCTTAACATCATTCTCAGTCCTCCTCCTTATTTTTGCGCTCCTTATGATTATTGATCACGTTTCTTTAGAAACCTTCACGCAACAAGTATTCGAAAAGATGGGATGCCCAACACCCCATGCCATATTAGCGGCCAATGTGCTACTCAAAGCCGATTTGCGTGGCATCGACTCTCATGGTGTGGCTCGCCTCTCGGGCTATGTGCGCCTTTGGGAAAAGAAACGAATTAATAGTAACCCCAATATTAAGATTGTTCACGAATCTTTCACAACCACTACCCTCGATGCCGATCGGGCCTTGGGATTGGTTTCTGCCCCACAAGGGATGGATATCGCCATTGAAAAGGCAAAGATTTATGGTTGTGGATTCACTGCCATTAAAAATAGTAATCACTTTGGAATCGCGGCCTATCATGCCATGAAAGCATTGCCTCACGATATGATAGGTATTGCCATGACCAATGCAAGCCCCTTGGTAGCACCAACCCATAGTACGAAGCGTATGCTGGGTACCAACCCGATGTGCTATGTGTTTCCAGCCTTAGAGTACCCTCCCGTAGTAGTTGATATGGCCACCAGTGCCGCTGCCAATGGCAAACTCGAAATTGCACAACGTACAGGAAAACCCATTCCTGCCGGTTGGGTGCAAACCAAAGAAGGTGCCGAAACCCTCGATGCCAATGGCTTAAAGAGTGGCGGGTCATTGCTTCCTCTGGGAAGCTCGGTAGCCAATGGCTCACATAAAGGATACGGATTAGCTGGCGTTGTCGATATTTTTAGTGGTGTACTTAGTGGGGCCAATTTTAGCGAATGGGTACCTCCATTTGTTGCCTTCCTTGAGCCGCTAGCCAATTTGCCTGGAGAAGGAATCGGACACTTTGTGGGTGCCATTAAAATAGATGCCTTCCGCCCAGCAAGTGAATTCAAAGCGAATATGGATCAATGGATCCAATCCTTCAAAGTAGCTGATCGTATCAACCCCGACCAACCCGTAATCATCCCAGGCGCTCCCGAGTTTGAGGAAGAAATCATACGACGCAAGGAAGGGATTCCTTTGCACGAAAGTGTGGTGCTCGACCTAAAACAAGTAGCCGAAAAATTTGGATTACACTTTAATTAACTTATTATTGAATATATTTTTACCTGATGAACGTTAACAAACTCGAACGCCGAGGGGCACAAAAGAAAAAAGAACTGAAGAAGTTTTTAAAACGCGTAGAGAAAAATCCTCCTCGTGGCTTAATAAAAATCAATGCCGAACTCGGTGCCGAAACTTGGTCGGAAGTGGATTGCCTTGATTGCGCCAACTGCTGCAAGAAGATGACACCCACTTTCAAGAAATCAGAAATTAAACGCATCGCATTGCATATAGGGTTAACTCCAAAAGAATATTTTGATAAATATTTGGAAGTGGATTCTGATAATGGAGATATCGTTAACAAAAGCACCCCTTGCCAGCATCTCAATATGAAAGATCATAAATGCGATGTGTACGAATTGCGCCCCGACGATTGCCGTTTATTTCCTCACTTTCAAAGAAAGGACTTTAACGATGTATCTTATGTGATTGCCGACAATATTCCTCGATGCCCTGCAACCCTCGTGTTTGTTGAGAAGTTGATGGATCGTGTAACCAACGGTAAAGCATAAATCAAGTCCATTTGTAATGATAATTATGGAAGTGCCTCCTAAGGATGCCTCTTCTGACCTATCTTTGCCCAATAGTTATTGATAACGAATTATGCCGAACGCTAAATTTTTAATGAGCCAAACCAAGGTGGAACTCCTTGCTGCACCCGATAAGCCGGAATACGCTTTTATTGGTAGAAGTAATGTGGGGAAATCGAGTTTGATTAATATGCTCATGAATAATAGCAAATTGGCCAAGGTTTCTTCAACACCCGGTAAAACACAAACCCTCAATCATTTTGAAATTGATGGGCAATGGTACCTCGTCGATTTGCCAGGTTATGGTTATGCCAAGACAGCGAAAACAGATAGAGCAAGCTGGAAAATCATGATTGATGATTACCTGATGAAAAGGGAAAATCTAATGTGCGTTTTTGTATTGCTCGATTTGCGTTTGCCGCTGCAAAAGAATGATTTGGAGTTTATGAATAACCTCGGCGAACAAGGTATTCCCTTCGTCATTGTTTATACAAAAGCAGATAAAGTAGGAAAAGTTTCTTTTCAGAAAAACGTGAAAGCAATAACCAACGGATTGCTTGAATTCTGGGAAGAGTTGCCTCAACAATTTATCACGTCTTCGGAAACCGCCATCGGACAAGCAGAAATCCTAAAGTTTATTGAGGAAACAAATCGCTTGTTTTAAAATAAATGTAAATATTATTGCTTCGAATTTTGCAATAGCTCACTGAATGTATTCCAATGATTTTGTGTGAAAGCCGCCCAACTAAATGAAGCATCCTTTGTTTCAATCAACTGGTCGTTAATATACTTCGGAAAAAACCCCTCATGATAACTGTTTAGATAATTAATACTGGCTTGCATCCCATCGTCTATCCATAAACTAAGCATTGATTTGTAAACTGTATCTAAGGCAATCCCATTGACATACAGTATAAAGGCATCATTCTCAACGAGGGGTATATTATTGCTTTGAGTAACAATACCAATACAATCAATTCTAGTAATATGAACTTGATATTTTGTATTCAAATGGGAGGCGATTTTGCTGCCGCCCTGATTGAAAAATACTTCTTTATGTGAATTGTAATAGGTGCTCAATTCATCCATCACCGTCTTCAAATCTGAAATTGTATCCGCAGATTTTATATCATAATAACCACTTATTTTTTTTACAGGCACCATTGGATTCGAACTTAAAATTACTTTGCCATTCCCAAAATATTTCAATCTGTTTTGTTCCGCTAATTCAGCATCGGTATAGTACTTGTTTCCTAATTGCAATAAGGTAAAGGGATATGATTTCTGATGCAGGGCATCATAATAAGTAGTGCCAAAAATGCCATTAATATTCACAGGTATCTTGCTCGTTTGCAATAAGGACTCAATGGATTTCATCTCCACATAACCGTAATTAAAACGAGTGCTATCGATGGCATTGATTCCAATAAATGAGAATCCAATAATCACAACATTGGTGCCTTGTTTTGTATTGCTCCATAGCTCGTGAATAAATAGAAATTGCTGATCAACAAATTTGGTTTTATTGGCCAGCTCCAATTGCCTAAGGAATTTACCACTGATGTTTTTTTCTTTTAATGGAGAATCCCATAAGATGATATTGCCATTATGCACCCCTTCATTAAGCAAAACAGGAATCGAACGCACCAAATTAAATCCAATGCTATCATGCTGTTTGCGCAAGTCCAAACTTATTAACGCCGGAATTTGAGGTGCCGCCTTTGATAATCCTGAAATGGAAATCAAGATAAAACAACATTGAATTAATTTTTTCATTTAGTAAGGCAAATTTAGTTTTTAATACCAAATTCAGAAATATCAACCATCGTAGAATCTTTGTCGAGAAATTTTGACAAGAATATACAAGGGCAAATTTATCTCAATTCCGAATTTTACCGTATGTTTGCAGCCTTAAACAATAACGAATTTTATGCGATTAGCTAGACTCAGCTTGCTATTACTTTTCCTCACCACCATTTTTACGGGGTGTATAAAGAAAGGTGAAAACGACCCCATAGTATCAATTTACAAACGTTCAACCCGACTATCCGGTGTTTGGAAATTACAGGAACTTCAAATTCAAGATCATGTTGTTGATCCTGCTGGAAATATTTCTGTTGTTATCAGAACGCTTACCCAAGGCAAATACACTGAAACCCGCGGTACCGATACCGTTTCGAATACCTATATCGGAACCATTAATGCAACCTTAACCATTACCGACTCTACTTCTTCTAAGTATAGTTATCTTGAGGAAGTTGCTACCAACGGTTTGAATTATACCGTTAAGTTGGATAACAAAACTTGGTCATGGAAAGAAGGTTCTAGTAAGTCGTCCTTGGTGTTCCAGGACTTTAAAACCTTTGATATTGCTGGTTTGTGGATGAATAAATTGGAGCTCAATATCACCGATATCAATGCCCTAAATTCCAATGGCGATCACTCCTATGTGGAGCATTGGGTATTTACCAAATTATAGTTTTCTTTTATTCTTTTGGTAGTTGATAGCCATCCATTCGTATGATTATTCATTACCATATCAAAGAGCAATCCTTCATCGCACGTATCGCTGCATTCAATCTTCGTAAAGATCATGCTGCCATCGTAATTCATCGTACCATTTATCTTTGGGGGATTTCTAAAGCCGATTTCCAGGCACAACCACGATATGTGAATCATGAATTTCAACACCTCTATCAATACTATCAAATAGGCACCCTTCGATTTTTGTATGAGTACTTGATTGAAAGTATGCATAAAGGTTACAGCAATAACAAATTTGAAATTGAAGCTCGAAATGCGGAAACGACTACCCAATTGGCAGATTTCGTATTGCTTACCAAATAATTGAAAAGAGTCGATAAACAAGGATTGACACAATTCGATGTCATAAATAAACCATCACTTCTGACAAAAACGCATATATTTGGCATGGCATGGCAATTGATTTGCCCAAATACTTAAATTAAAAGAAGGTAATTTCATGAGTGGAGATAATAAAGAACCAGTAATCATTTCATCGAATATCATTGACGATGAAAATGAAAGCTTCGAATTCATACCTATTTCGGGAGATGATTTGGGAAACAAAGATATTAAGGTGCCCGAGGTGTTACCAATTCTTACGCTGAAAAATACAGTGCTTTTTCCTGGGGTAATCATACCCATTACTGTAGGTAGAGATAAATCGATAAAGCTGATAAAAGACCACCACAAAACAACGAAGATTGTGGGAGTGGTTTCTCAAAAGGATGCCAATATAGAAGAGCCCAATGTAAATGATTTAAATACCATTGGCACCGTGGCGGTGATTCTTAAAATGTTTCGTTTGCCCGATGGAAATACCACCGTTATCATTCAAGGTAAGAAGCGTTTTCAAATTAATGAAGTGCTTACCACCGAGCCCTATATTACTGCGCGTGTTACAGAGTTAAAGGAAAGTAAAATTGATAAGAAAGACCGTGAGATTGGTGCGCTCCTCGACTCTATCAAAGAAATTGCAAATAAGTTTATACAGCTTTCTCCCAATATTCCTTCTGAAGCAGTAGGGGCTTTACGAAATATTAATGACCCTATTTTCCTGGTGCATTTTATTTCTTCCAACCTTGGGGTAAGCTTATTAGAAAAACAAAGCATTCTCGAAATTCCTGATTTTAAAGAACGTGCAGAAAAGGTATTGAGCTTTGTTACCAAAGACTTGCAATTGCTTGAAATGAAGACAGAGATTCAAAATAAAGCACGTCAGGAAATCGACAAGCAGCAACGCGAATATTTTATTCAACAACAAATCAAAGCATTTCAGGATGAACTCGGGCACGAAAGTCCGGATCGTGAAATTGCCAATATGAAGGAACGTGCGGCAAAAAAAGTTTGGGCCGAATACGTTGCCAAACACTTTCAAAAGGAACTCGAAAAAATTCAGCGCCTTAACCCCATGAGTCCCGAGTTTGGTACGCAAATGAATTATTTGCAACTCCTGCTCGACTTGCCCTGGAGCGAAAAATCGAAAGATAATTTTGATTTGAAGCATGCCAAAAAAATTCTCGATGAAGATCATTATGGCTTGGATAAAATCAAGGATCGTATTCTCGAATACCTTGCTGTGATTAAGCTGAAGGGCAATATGAAGAGCCCAATTCTTTGTCTCTATGGCCCTCCGGGAGTAGGTAAAACCTCTCTTGGTAAATCAATTGCCAAAGCCATTGGGCGTAAGTATGTGCGTATGAGTATTGGCGGATTGCATGATGAAGCCGAAATTAGAGGACACCGCAAAACCTATATTGGTGCGATGCCTGGACGTATCATACAGAATATTAAAAAGGGTGGAACAAATAACCCCGTGATGGTACTCGATGAAATTGATAAGGTGGGACGCGATCATCGTGGCGATCCTTCATCAGCATTGCTGGAGGTGCTCGACCCCGAACAGAACTCTACTTTTTATGATAACTATTTGGAGCTCGATTACGATTTGAGTAATGTGCTCTTCATCGCAACGGCCAACTCCCTCGATTCTATTCAGCCAGCCCTCCTCGACCGTTTAGAAATCATTGAAATCAATGGTTATACCCTGGAAGAGAAAGTGCAAATTGCTAAGAAATATTTATTGCCTAAGCAACGTTCCGACCACGGATTGAAAGTGAAAGATTTCGCGATATCCGATAAAGTGCTCGAATTGATCATCAACGATTATACCCGAGAAAGTGGGGTGCGCGGACTTGAGAAACGCGTTGCCAGTTTAGCTCGTGCTTTTGCCATGCGTATTGTGATGGATAAAAAAGCAAATCGCAGTGTTACTGAAGATGACGTGCTAAAGGTATTGGGATCAAAGAAAATTGAACACGACGAATACCAAAATAATGAAATCGCTGGCGTTGTTACAGGCCTCGCCTGGACTTCTGTTGGGGGTGAAATATTATTTATCGAAAGCCGACTCACCAAAGGCTCTGGAAAGCTCACCTTGACTGGTCAGTTAGGCGATGTGATGAAGGAGAGTGCAGTAACAGCATTAACCTACCTCAAATCGAAGGCAGAAGAATTGAATATCGATTACCGAATATTTGATAAATATGATATCCATATCCATGTACCGGCAGGTGCCGTTCCAAAGGATGGTCCAAGTGCAGGAATTACCATGCTCACTTCCCTGGCTTCTGTATTTACACAACGTAAGGTAAAAGCAAAACTGGCGATGACGGGCGAGATCACCCTTCGTGGAAAGGTGCTTCCAATTGGTGGTGTGAAAGAAAAAATATTGGCTGCCAAACGTGCCGGTATCACCGATATTATTTTATGCGAAGCCAACCGCAAAGACATCGATGAAATCAATGCCATTTATTTGAAAGGATTGAACTTTCATTTTGTAGATAAGATGATGGATGTAGTTAAGGTTGCCTTACTCAAAGATAAGGTGACTAACGCCATGACCTTCCAGCTCGACGAGCCTAAGAAATAACTATTGAAATTCATTAAAGCCGTTGCAAATATTTGTAGCGGCTTTTTTTATTATAATGATAATTTAATGATGCGCATCACCCTTCGCATTCAATGGTTTGTTTAGATTTGCATTTCATCTTTTATCCTGTTTCATACCTATGAATGCGCAATTGCTTGAACAAATTCAAACAGAAGTTGATACTTCATTTTATTATAGAAAGCTTGCTGAGCTAACTTCCGATGAAACCATGGCCAAAATCTTTGAAAGCCTTTCAAAGATTGAAGATTCTCATGCCATGCACATGCTTGATAAAATCAAACTATCGAATCCCACCTTCATATTGCCTGCCCCCAGTCGTAAGGCACGCATTCAAATTAAACTGGGCCGTGTATTTGGTTACGATTTTATCCTGAATGATTTAACCAATACCGAAAATCAAATTGCAAAAGCAGCCATCAGAAATAAATTAAGTACAGGAGAAAAAATAAGTGGATTCGAATCAAACCATTTGCAAATCATGCAAGAGGTTTCAAAAAAACATGCCCTGCCTATCACCGGAAGTATCATCTCCAAATTTGAAGGCCGCCATAAATCAATTGGTGGCAACGCCCTGAGAGCAGCGGTATTAGGAGCCAATGATGGGCTTGTATCCAATATGAGTTTGGTGATGGGAGTGGCTGGTGCCGCAGTTTCAAATAGTGCCATCCTGCTTACGGGTATTGCAGGTTTATTGGCTGGTGCCATCTCCATGGCGCTCGGCGAATGGCTCTCCGTGCAAAGTTCCCGCGAATTGCACCTAAAACAAATCGCCCTCGAGGCCGAAGAAATTGAAAGCTCGCCCGAACAAGAAAGGGAAGAGCTGGTATTATTATATCAGGCGAAAGGAATGGATTTGGAATCGGCAATAGCACTTTCTAAGAAAGCTTTCGAAACCAAAGAAACTGCCCTCGAAGCTATCATTCGTGAAGAATTGAATATCGACCGAGAAGAACTCGGTGGATCGGCTTGGGAAGCAGCCATCGCGTCGTTTATCTTGTTTGCCATTGGTGCCATCCTGCCTGTTATCGCATTCATGTTCTTATCGGGTTATCAAGCAATCTTAGTTAGCCTCTCTTTCAGTGTGGTGGGTTTGTTCGCCATTGGTTCGGCTACCACCTTGTTCACGGGTAAAGGGGTTTTATTCTCTGGCTTTCGCCAGGTGCTCTTTGGTTTGGCCGCCGCCGCAGTTACCTATGGCATTGGTCGTTTAATTGGGGTATCAATCACCGGATAAAGCTAGGATTCGACTAATTTTCCTCGCAGAATGGACGTGCATGCTTCTAAAAAGCCCTGAAACACGCTATTTACTAGGAGAAGATAATCGGGATTATGTAATTTTTTTTCACCACTTTTGCCGACTTATTATAATTAGCAAAAGTATTTCATGAAGTTTATATCATACGGTGCTGCTCAGCAGGTAACTGGAAGCATGCATCTGTTGGAACTGGAGAATGGTTTCAAGGTTTTAGTGGATTGTGGATTAGATTACGAAACGAAAAAAAAGTCACTCACCGACAACAATCGCTTTTTTGATTTTGATATTCATAGCATCGATGTGGTGATTTTGAGTCATGCCCATATCGACCATAGTGGTAATCTTCCCAACCTCATCAAACAAGGTTATGAAGGTCAAATATTATGTACTGCACCTACCTACGATTTCTGTTCACACCTTTTAATGGATAGTGTGAATGTTCAAATTTCCGAATTGAATAAAAATAATTCTAAAGGCAAACGTCGCAAACCAAAGGCGACCAATGCTTCCGACTTATTATATACGCAAAAGGATGTGATGGAAACCATGCGACGTATGGTGACTTTCGATTTTCATAAAGAAGTGGAACTCGCCGAAGGTATTAATTTCACTTTCGTTCCTGCAGGTCATATTTTGGGTGCCGCTAGTATCTTATTTAGCGTGGTAGAAAACGGAAAGGAAACGCGTTTCGGATTTACAGGCGACCTCGGTAGAAGAGATGCCAACCTCGTAGTGAATCCCGAACCGATGGAGCGTATCGATTACCTCGTTTGCGAAAGTACCTACGGTGGTAAATTACACCTCGATACCGAAAGCCCAGAAGAAATTCTGATGAAGCATATTCAAACAACCTGTATCGATAAACGCGGACGATTGATTATCCCTGCTTTCAGCGTGGGACGAACACAAGCTATCATTTATTCATTGCATAAATTGTATAAAGAAGGTCGCTTCAATAATATCAATGTGTATGTAGATAGTCCGCTAGCCATCGAAAGCACAGGCATCTACTCTAAATACCATGCATATCTCAATGATGATGCGCGTGAATTTTTAAGAACGAATGGGAGCTTATTCGATTTTCCATTATTGTTTGAAGTAGAAAACATGCGTGAAAGCGAAGCGCTGATTAATAATTATGATCCATGCATCATCGTATCGGCTGCCGGTATGGTTGAAGGTGGACGCATCGTGGAGCATGTTTACAATAACTTGCAAAACCCACAAAGTGCCATCCTCATTGCTGGTTATTGTGCCGAAGGAACCCTGGGCTGGCAACTCAAACAGCCCGATCCATATGTTACCATTCGTGGCAAACAAATTCCTAAGTACTGCGAGATTTCGAGTACCGATATTTTTAGCTCACACCCCGGCCATCAAATGCTCATGGATTATGTGCATCAATATAAGCCCGAATCGTTGAAGAAAGTATTCCTGGTACATGGAGAACAAAAATCCTTGGATGCCTTTCAGGGTGCACTTTCTAAGGACGGCTACAATGTAGAGATTACAGAGAAAGAAAAAATCTACAAAGTATAATCTTTGAATTTTCATTGTGCGATTCTTTGGTTCAAACCATCTCAAGAAACTATAATTTTATTAATTGTTAATGGCATGGATTCCTAAGGGGCATTGACTATTTTTGAGCACCGATGAAAAAGCGACTCCTTATTTTTTTACTCATTGCCTTGTCAATCGGGGCAAAAGCCTCCTCCATTCTGGTTCCAATGGATGAAGCACAAAAGGATCATTTGAAGTCGTATGGCATTACCTACTGGATTTTAGGAAAAGATTTGGAAGCCGAATGGCTATTGAATTATCGCGGAGGTAGTTTCTTACTTCCGTACACCAGCGAAATAGAAAAAGAATGTTTGATTCGTGGTATCACCTTCGAAAAAATATCTGACAGCAAAGTACTCGATATTCATGCACAAATAGCCCAGCCCGAAGTGAATATGGAAACAGTGAAATTGCAAAAGGCGCCAAGGATTGCAGTGTATTCGCCAAAAACAAAACAACCCTGGGATGATGCCGTAACCATGGTACTCACCTATGCCGAAATACCTTACACTGTAGTATTCGACGATGAGGTGCTCAATAGCGACTTAGCAAAATACGACTGGCTACATTTACATCATGAAGATTTCACCGGACAATATGGAAAGTTTTACGCATCCTATCGCAATGCACCGTGGTACCAGGCCGAAGTGAAAGAGTCGGAAGCCACCGCAGCCCGCCATGGATTCCAAAAAGTGTCTGAATTGAAACTGGCGGTAGCAAAAAAAATACGCGAGTTTGTAAGTGGGGGAGGATACCTCTTCGCCATGTGCAGCGCCACCGACAGCTACGATATCGCACTGGCCGCCGACGGGGTGGATATCTGCGAAAGTGTATTTGATGGAGATGGAAGCGACCCCAATGCAGATAAAAAACTGAACTATGATAATTGCTTCGCGTTTCAAAATTTCAAACTCATGAAGGAGCCTATGGTCTATGAATTTAGTACCATCGATGTTCCACCAGAGCGCGCCATGCAGGTGAAAGAAGAAAATGATGTGTTCGGCTTATTTGATTTTAGTGCTAAGTATGATGTGGTTCCTGCGATGTTATGTCAGGATCATACCCGCGTGGTGAAAAGCTTCTACGGTCAAACCACCGCGTTCCGCTCCAGCCTTGTAAAAACGGGCGTTTTAGTGATGGGTGAGAACAAAGCCATGGGGGAAGCAAAATATATTCATGGCGATTTTGGGAAAGGCACCTGGACTTTCTACGGTGGTCACGACCCCGAAGACTACCAGCATCAAGTAGGCGAACCACCCACAGATTTGAAACTCTATCCTAATTCTCCTGGGTATCGCTTGATTTTGAACAATATCTTATTCCCTTCGGCGAAGAAGAAAAAGCAAAAGACCTAGGTCGTAAAAAAAATATTAGCTGTTATTCAACCTACCACTCTGCCGATGGATCAATGGCAAATACTTCTTGCATCTCGGTGAGTAAGGGCTGCAAATAATTGGTATGATACCCGTTACGCCCTCCCAATACTGGGTTCCAGGTGTTTTCGTTGGGCAGTTTCAAATTCGATTTGTTTAGAATTGGTGTAATTGCTTCCAGCCATTTGGCTTTTAGTAATTCTTCGCCCGCAAAAATTCCTGAGGAGATTATTTCTTGTTCATCGGCGCTTGATTCAAAAATGCCTAATGCCAAATTGAAATTCTCATTTATCATTGATTGAATGCGAGCATGACTTTCTTCATTACCCAGTCCAAGTTTCTCAATCCAAATATCGGCATGCATCACATGATATTTTATTTCACCTTTCACCTTGGCAGCAAGTTTAGCCAAAGGCTCACAGCTACTTTGGGTAAGCATCTCAAAACGCAAATAAGCAGCATGATCAAAAAGGAAATGACGCACCAATGAAAAATCGTATTCTCCAATAGGATGCTCTACATACTGACAACAGGTATACTTATTCTCTGCACGTGTAAACGCTACCGTATCGGGAGGCAATTCGCCAAGGGTTTCTAAAATTTCATAGAGCGCAAGGGCTTGTCCCAGCTTATCTTGAGCCATATTGCTAAATGCAATATCTTCCTCAAGCATAGGGCCTAAGCCAGTCCATTCACTGTTGCGATGGCCCAAAATAAGGTGATCATCAGCAAGTCGATATAAAAAATTCTTTAAGGCAATTGTATTATCCATTGATATTTTTTGTTGTGGAATTTATTTCTTCCCTTTAAATTTATTGATTTTATCCATTACCTTATAACCACCGGCTTCTCTGTATGTTTTACCAGGAGTGGTATCAAAAATATCGCTATCCTCATAGCTACTGGCAATAATATGTTCGCTTTTTACTACCCACAGGTTTACGCATAATCCTCGGCGGGCATATTGATCTTTGGCAAAGAGCAACGCCATCTCATCATTGGGGGCATGCACTATCCCCACATGCTCGTGTTGCTCACCACGCTTCTTCTGGTGGAATACTTCATAGGTTTGAAATTCGGTTAAGGGCGACAGCTCCACCGTGCCTTCCACCTTTTCGGTGCGTGCAACACGTGGATCTAAGGATACAATTTTCATACACCGCGAAAATAAGAAAGAATCAACAGTTGCAGGCTTTTTTTACAAGATGATGTCGTTATTTTTTAGTCAATTCACCTTTCAATTCGTAGGTTTGCACCTCCCATGAAAATCTCCCAGCGATTGTTTCTTGTATTCATTGTTTTGATTCACGCACTCTATTTCGTGGGAAGTATTTTTTTGAAAACCTACATGAATAACGATAGCGTAGAGTACTTGGCGCAAGCAAAAAACATTGCAGAGCATGCCAGTTTCTATTCAAGCAATTGGGATGTATGGCCTCACAATCCATCCTTCTATACATTACGTCCTCCACTTTACGGAATCTTGGTTTTGCTTACGGTATATACTGCTTCAAGTGCTTATGTATTGCTCTTTATTCAGTCGGTAATGAGTATATTCATCTGGTGGAAACTTGCTCGTGTTTGTCGTCAGTATCTTCCAGGTAGTCATGATACTTTGCTCTATCTATTTTTGATAGGCTCCCTGCTGCTTAATCCAGTACAACTGGTATTATGCAATAGTATCTTCAGTGATGTTTTCTTTCAGTTTATTTTAACCTTGGCATTTTTTCAATTGCTCAATTTTGTTCAGTTTCGGCAACTAAAACATTTTTGGTTTTATGTTTTATTCACCGCGCTGGCACTTTTTACCAAGCCGGCACTCGTGTATTTTTC
>CAIVZR010000071.1 GCA_903910445.1 uncultured Bacteroidota bacterium | reverse complement strand
TGCTACCCACGATACGCCCCTACAGGGCGAGAATACAAGAGCGAATTATAATTCGAAAATTGAATTATGGAGGATGTTGTATTATGCCCCTTCGGGGCATTTGGTGGGTAGAAAATACGGTATCTTGTATTGACGTGCCGTAGGTACGTTTGATGAAGATATTCAATAAGAGGTTAGGTTTTAGAAAATCAAAATCATTTTAATTCGAATTGATAATTCCCTTTTCCATGATATTTCTTCGTGAACAAATCCCGTAGCCGCCGTTGTTGCGTGTTGTGTGTTGGGATATGCGGAAGGCCCACCAACAACAGGGCGTTATTGATATTGCCGTTGGTGCGGCTTGCGCGATGGCATGCACACAACACCAACCTGCGGCGATGATAGATTGATGTCTTTTTGAATACAAGATTGAATTTTGATATCACGATTTCGCATCCATCAACACGGGGTATTCAAACGTTCCTATGGAACGTCAGTTCAGGTAAGACATCGAAGCTACCCACCAAATGTCCTTACAGGACATAATACAGCGGGAAATTAAGTTCGAAGATTGAATTATAGAAGGTGTTGTATTATGCCCCTTCGGGGCATTTGGTGGGTAGAAAATACGGTATCTTGTATTGACGTGCCGTAGGTACGTTTGATGTGGATATACATTAAGGAAAAAGGGTTTTAGAAATTCGAATTCATTTCCATTCGGTTGTATTTCATTCTCTTCAGCATATTAATAATACCCCATAATGCCGTTTTTTATTAATTTCAAAAGCCAGTTGCATAAGCTTAACATCGATTTAGAGGATGGATATCAATTATAATTCATTACTTTGCATTTAAATTAGATGATGAGTCATCATCTAACAAACATATTTAACACTAAAATTACATCACATTATGACACTTTGGATTACCCTTGGCATTGCTGCTGTTCTGATTTTTTGGATTATTGGAACTTACAACGGACTGGTGAAGTCGAAGATAAAAATTGATAATAGCTGGAGCGATATCAGCGTGTTTTTGAAAAAACGTTTTGACCTTATTCCCAATATCGTAAACACTGTTAAAGGATATGCTGCGCATGAAAGCCAAACTTTAGAGAAAGTAATACAAGCCCGTAACGCAGCGGTAGCAGTACCTACAGGCGATGTGGCCGGACAAGTGGCAGCCAATCAAGTATTGGGTGGTGCAATGCGTGGCTTATTGGCCATTGCCGAAAGCTATCCTGATTTGAAAGCCAATGCACAATTTATAGAATTGCAACATGCCCTTCAGGATATCGAAGGCGAGTTGAGTAATTCACGTCGTTACTATAATGCAACCGTACGCGATTATAATACTGCAGTACAACAATTCCCCGGAGTAATCGTTGCTAATTTCGGTGGTTTCAAAGCGCGTGAGTTTTTCGAATTGGAAAACAAAGACGAAGCGAAAAATGTTGAAGTGAAATTCTAATTCCACTTTCAGTGAAAAAAATTCTTGTTAGTATCTTGTTCCTGCTGGCCTTTGGCGTATTCGCCTGGTCGCAGGAGGCTTTTGATATCACGCATTATCAAGTTCATGTAAAAGTGAATAATGATGCGTCGATGGATATCGTTGAACAAATCAATGTGCATTTTTTAGAGCCACGTCATGGATTGTATCGCAAGATTCCATTCAAATATCAAATTGAAGCGTTGCCCTCAGGTACTGAGAAGGCGCATCGACAGATGGAATCGGCGGGATTTACTACCACCATCGTCATGGATATTGCTGTTGATGATTGGGACTTCTCAACAAGTACCCAAGGCGATTATAAGGAACTGAAAATTGGATCAAATAAAATGCTTGTTGATGGTGATCAGCAATTTGTGATTCGCTACAAGATCTTAAATGCAATCAACTTTTTTAGTGACCATTCGGAACTCTATTTTAATTTGATTGGAAATGGCTGGGAAACCGGCATTGCGAAAGTAGATTACACTATTGAGCTTGCCAACGGTTTGCCGGCCATACCGGAGTTCTTTGTTGCCAGTGGGGTGATGGGATCTAAAGAAAATAATACCATGAGTCAATGGAGCGACGATCATAGAATATTTACAGGAAGCACCACGACTCCTTTGTCATATCATGAAGGTGTAACGGTAGGTATGAAGTTTCCAAAAGACTTCTTAACGGAGCCCAATTTCTTTTATTATGGAGTGAATTGGATACTATTGCCTGTCATCGTTTTAGTACTGATGTTCTTCATTTGGAATCGTTGGGGCAGGGACGAAAAACTCACCATTCTTACGGAGTTCTATCCTCCTAAAGACATGAGTCCGAGTGTTGCCGGATATGTAATTGATGATAAACTCGACAAGCGCGATTTAACAGCCTTGGTACCTTATTGGGGCGCGGGTGGTTACTTGCAGATTAAGGAAATTGAGAGCAATGGTTTTTTAGGTTTAAGTAAGAATACCGATTACGAATTCACCAAACTTAAAAACTTACCTGATAGCGCTCTCATCTTCGAACATACTTTGTTTGATGGCATCTTTATTACGGGTGATACAGTACTTTTGAGTAGCTTGAAAAATGTGCTTTATGTAACCATGAAATCTGCAAAAGATGCATTGGAAGCGCAAGTAGATAAGGATGCTTATTATGAGAAAAATTCCAGAGGCTTAGGAATCGTATTTTCGGTATTAGGAATTGCAGTGGGGATTTATGCGATTTATCATTTTGTAACTACCTGGGGTGAGCCGTTTTGGTACGGCTTATCGTTCTTGCTTTGTACACCGAGTTTATTAGCCTTTGGAGCACAGATGGCCAAGAAAACTGAGAAAGGAAATGAGTTGTATCAGAAGCTGGCAGGCTTCAAAGAGTTTATTAAAACTGTTGAGCAAGACAAACTTAAGGAGTTCTTACAACAGGATGAAAATTATATTGATAAGGTATTGCCTTATGCCATTGTGTTTGACGTGGCTGATACCTGGAAAGATAAATTGAAAGGGCTCGATATCCCGCCTCCTAATTGGTATTCGGGCAATTACGCTACTTTCAATACTTACCTCTTTTTAAGTAGCTTAGATAATTCTATGAACCAGATGTCGGAAAACTTCTATAGTGCACCGAGCAGCAGTGGTACCAGTGGAGGAAGCTGGAGTGGTGGTGGCGGTGGATTCTCCGGTGGTGGTTTTGGTGGTGGTGGCGGCGGAAGCTGGTAAGATTATTTCTTGTAATTCCGAACGAACCTATTTGCTATTTCTGTACTTTTGCCGACGAAAATTATCGAGGTAATTTTTCTTGTAATTCATTTCTTATTTTCTGATCCTATTGCGTTGAATCGTTGCTATGAATAATCAACATAAATATATTATCCTTTGGCTTTTTACGGGTTGTGTGCTCATTTATTTAATGGTTTTTATTGGAGGGCTCACACGCCTTACCCATTCGGGTTTGTCGATGGTGGAATGGACGCCTACGGGGTCGTTGCCACCTATGAATGATGCCGACTGGCAGGTTCAATTTGATAAATATAAAACCTCACCCGAATTTAAATTAGTGAATAATTCATTCACCTTAGAAGATTTTAAAGGCATCTTTTGGCTGGAATATATTCATCGTTTTTTAGGTAGAATTATTGGAGTAGTTTTTTTCTTGCCATTTTTGTATTTCTGGCTTGCGAAAAAATTCCCTCAAGGATTTTTGAAGAAGATGGTCATCTTATTAGGGATTGGTTCTTTGCAAGGGTTGCTGGGATGGTTTATGGTGAAGAGTGGATTGGTGAATAACCCCAATGTAAGTCATTACCGACTGGCAGCGCATTTGATAACGGCCTTCACGGCTTTCGGCTTTACCTTTTGGTATGCACTCGATTTATTATATCCAAAGCCTGAGGCAACGCGCGATGCAAAATGGAAACGCATTGCCTATATCTTATTGCCCGCGGTGGTAGTTCAAATTATTTATGGAGCATTTGTAGCGGGATTGAAAGCTGGATATATGTATCCTACCTGGCCAAAGATGGGCCCAGAGTGGATTCCCGATTCGGTGATTAATGTGCGTCCGATATGGCAAATATTTTTAGAATCGCCACAAGGGGTATTGTTCATGCATCGTGGGGTAGCGTATTTGGTTTTTGGGTTGGTGGTGTATTTGTATTATCGATCGCGCAGTACGCCCGTTACACGAGTGCAAAAAAATATCACGATGAGTTTATTGATCATCGTTTGTTGTCAGTTTTTGCTGGGGGTTCTCACGGTGTTATATATGATGCCATTATCTATTGCATTGATTCATCAAACGGGGGCGTTCATTTTATTTTCGGCGATATTGTTTTTGATTCATCGAGTGCAAAATTGATGATCAGTTCATCGATTGGCCGTTGGTGAGGCTTGTGCATTTGCATGAACACAACACCAACTGCGGCGAACATAGAATGAAGATTTTTTTGAATACAATATTCTAGAATCTTATCACGATTTCTTTCTCGTCAACACTTGGTATTCAAACGTTCCTAAAGGAACGTCAATACAGGGGGGCCAACGAAGCTACCCACCAGATGTCCCTATGGGGACATAATACAAGGGTATCTATATTTTTATCA
>CAIVZR010000070.1 GCA_903910445.1 uncultured Bacteroidota bacterium | reverse complement strand
CCAGCATTGTTGCCCATTAGGCGTAGCATTAATTACAGGCTTCACTGGGAAATTCCAGCCCCAGTCGTTGATGCTAGTACCATTCAATGGCTCGCTGTACCAGGTTCCATCGGTTATTTCAAAATCTTCGTAATTAGGATAAGTGGTTACCGAAACCCTTGACAGGATTGGAAAATTGAATAGGGTATCATTCAACTGGTCACTGTCGTTGGTCAATACGGTCCATGCTTTTACAATATAGAAACCTGGGGTTGCTAAATTAAGCGTGGGACCAAAAGTAAAATTGAGTGAATCATTAATATTGAAATTGCTGGTTAACGTGAATGAGTCGGTACCGGCAGAAACCAGGATATTGTTGAAATCGACCATTCGGAATCCCATTTTTATTTTGGTTCCGGTAGTCAATACTTTTCCAAAGTTTTTAACCTTCACGGTGAGTGGTGTTGTGCTTGTTAAGCCACAACCGCCCAGCGCACTTGTAATTCCAGTTACTCCTACATCCTTACTAAAGATATCGGTGATACCAATACTATCGATAGCAACGCCCTCTCCTGTGGTAACAAAATCGCTTGCAAAATGGAGTCGGAATTTCACATTGCTTTGCCCTGCGAAACTTGCCAATGGCACTTTTACTCTTTGCCATCCTGCGCTATTACCGCTCCATTGTGGAGGCGCGAACATCCCTAATGTAGAAGTATTGTTATAACCTCCGGCAGTAAAGCCAGTTACTTTTGTCCATGTAGTGCCACCATTTGTTGTAACTTCTAAAATACAACCGTCATAGTCGGGCTCGGTGCTAAACTTAAGTGAGAAAGAAAGTGTTGGAGCAAAGGCCGTACTTAAATTGATGCATGGCGATTCAAGTGCATAATCGGAGCTATTATCGTAATCGCTGATATAGCGTGTAACCCAGCATTTCGTGCCACTTGCTGCTGCCGAAATAAATGTTTTGGCAGGTGTAGCCCACATGAAATCGTTGGCAGTACCCGTAATTATTTTGCTTGTCCAGCCTCCATCATTAATTTCAAAATTCTCACGGTAAGGATATGAGCTCACGCTGAGAATCGATACCATTTTATATAGGGTATCATTACTCGCATCCGAGTCGCCCGGAAGTGAAACCCATACTTTAAAATTGTAGTTGCCAAAGGTGGTCATTGGCGTTGTTGATGCAAAAGTGAATTGAATGGTATCACCAATTTGTTTATTGCTTGCAATTTGAATCGTATCCGTATGAATGGATCCATTATTCATCTTAAATGAAACAGGTATTTTGCTTCCAGAGGCCAAAGACAAACCAATATTGGTGATGACCGCTTTCACTGTTGCATTCCCTGGAGGGCTGCATGAATTTACTGGTGATAGTAGCTCAGTTACGGTTAAATCTTTGGTGGTATTGGCAATCGTAACGCTATCGAAAGCCACCCCTTCATCGGTAACAAAATTATCGCTTTGAAAACGCACTCTAACTTTAGCATTGGAAACTCCACCTAGGTTAGGCAGCGATACCACATAACGAAGCCAGCTTCCGTTATCTCCACACCAAGCTGGTGGGTTAAAAATCGCTACTGTAGAAAAGCTATTGTAGGTATTTAGAATAATATTTGAAGAAGGTACTTTTGTCCAGGTAGCGCCACCATTATCGCTTGTTTCAAGAAATAATCCATCATAGTCGACCTCTGTTAAATAACGCATGGAGAAGCTCATACGAGGAACCGCCACATTGGTTAAATTCAAGCAAGGCGATTCGAGGGCATAATCCATGAGGTCGGTATAGTCGCTATTGAGGTTGGTCGACCAGCAATACTGCCCATTGATCGCTCCATTGGTAATGGTTTTTGAGGGCGTTCCCCAAATCCATTCTTGGTTGCCACCGCCAAGGTCAATACCCCTCCATCCTCCATTGGAAGCTTCAAAATTTTCGTGATAGGGGAAATTAGTGATGCCCCCTGCATGAATATTAATACTGTCAGATATTGCGCTATCACTGGTATTGAGGCATTTCACAATACATCGAATATGAAAGCTACTGAACACGGCCACTCCAAATATATTCGTATTTGCACCAGAAATATTGGCCCACGATCCACCACTACTCAGTTGTTGCCATTGATAACCCAAATTGGCATTCAGTGAACTACCGAGCAAAGAGAACTTCACGGTATCGCCATTACAAGGATATAATTTAGTAGCCTGCACCGAGCCCGTTGTTGGAATGCCAGCACAAGGGACCGGCACATAATAGTTCAATAATAATTTAGGCAGATTTACAGTATCCAGATATCCTTTAAAGCCATAGGTATTGGATCCTCCGGTGCCTCGGGCAATACCAATACCAGCGCTGGTGCCAATACGTGAGTTCAAATAAGTAATTCCTATATTGCTAATACTTGTATTATAGCTAACAGGGAAGCTACTTACCCAGGCTAAGTTTGCCAAACTATTGGAGATGGGGGCTGCATCGCCACAATCGGTATATAGTGTAGCAGCAGAAGTTGTAACAGGGTCGTTGGAAAGTGCATAGATTCCATTGATTACGCCCGACAATCCAACGCATGCATAATTATAATATTGTAAGGAAGCACTTGTTATCACAGCGTTACTTGGCAAGGAGCTCATATCAAATTTGATAAATCCGCGGGAGGCACCATCGCCTATATTATCCAAATCGCCGGCTGTTTTGGTGGTGGTGGTAGTAGATCCCGAGTACACCGCTTTAAGCGCAGCCGATTGTGACCAGAGTTGAACAGAAAAAAATATCAGAAGGCAAGCGAGGTAACGATGTTTCATTATCAAAAAAGGGAATAGGATACGAATGTAGGGAAAAATATAACTTTTTATTCTTTGTAATTAAAAAATGAATCAATACCGATGGATTCAAAAACGAGAAAAAATTACTGCATATTTTGACAAGCAAAACTGACACAATTCCTTTGGCACTAATATTGCGAGGCGTTGAAACGAAAATGAAATTCACTTTTTTTACTCTTATACTTGTCATCTTCTTCGTTTCTTGTGCGCGTAAGGTTGATGTTGCACCCAAAAAAATTGATACAGTTACCGTAGTTCCACCTGCAGCACTCGACACCTTGCAGTTGCAAGCCCGGCCTGCCGACTCTCTTTTAAAAACAAGAATTCGTTAATTACATTTTTCGATACCACTCCCGCCCCTAGTTTATATTTGCCTTTTATTTAGTGATGCATACTTTAAGAATCGTAGGTGTACCCGAACATTTTAATTTGCCCTGGCAATTAGCCCTTGAGCAAGATGCTTTTTTAAAAGCAGGTGTTAAGGTGGAATGGCAGTATAATAAGGCAGGAACAGGTTCCATGGTGAATGCCTTGCGCAATGATGAAGTAGATTTAGCCCTTGTGCTTACTGAAGGGATTGTTTCGGCTATTATAAACGGGCTGGAAGCTAAAATCGTAAAACAATTTATTACCTCCCCGCTCATTTGGGGTATACATACCGGACCTACCTCTGGAATTACCAGTGCCATGCATTGTCAGAATTGCAAGATTGCTATTTCCCGCTTTGGGAGTGGCTCACACCTGATGGCCATGGTAGATGCCGAGGCCAACGGCAGAAAAGTAACAGAAGAGAATTTTACTGTGGTTGGCGATATTGATGGTGCACTAAAATCTCTGAATTCAAATGAATCCCAGCTTTTTTACTGGGAGAAATTCACCACCAAACCTTGGGTTGATCATGGCTCCCTGAAACGAATTGGAGAATTTCTTACCCCATGGCCCTGCTTTGTGGTGGCAGCATCCAATAAAGCCATTCATGAAAAGAAGGAGGCCATCGCCATCGTATTAGAAATTATTTCTAAGGTGTCGATGGAATTTGTTTCCTCACCACATGCTGTACAATGGCTCATTGAACGCTTTGAGATGAAACCAGAAGATGCCACATCTTGGTTTTACAGTACCGATTGGAGTTACGACCATAGCATCTCGGCCAAAATGCTACAAAATGTAATGCATGCCTTGCAAAAAGTGGGTGCCATCAAGGCGCCCATTCATGCCGATTTATTATGTTCGAAGGATTTGATCCTAAAATAAGGGGCATTTTTGAAAACTTTTCCTTAACAAAATTGTAAAAACAGGAAAAACCGACCGTCTTTTTCGGGATAAAATGGAAATTCTTCTCCATTCAAACTTATTAAATCGCCTGAAAACAAAGGATCTTGGAGGTTTTTAGGAATTTTCGACAGAACCCTTCACACTTTAAAACATTTTGCTATATTTGCACTCCAAAATTTTTACGGACATGAATTATATTAAATTAATCGAACAAGAATATATCAGAACTGGACTTCCTGAATTTAAAGCTGGTGATACTATTACTGTTTCATACAAAATTAAAGAAGGAAACAAAGAGCGTACTCAGTTGTTTAATGGTGTTGTATTACAACGTCGTAATTCAGGAATGGGTGCAAATTTCACGGTTCGTAAAATTTCTAACGGTGTTGGAGTTGAGCGTATTTTTCCGTTGAACAGCCCATTTGTTGAAAAAGTAGAAGTAAACAGCCGCGGTAAGGTGCGTAGAGCACGTGTATTTTATCTTCGCAAATTGCAAGGTAAGGCTGCCCGTATCAAAGAATTACGAGTTAGATAATTTCTTTTATACAAAATATAGAACCCTGTACTTCCGAGTATGGGGTTTTTTGTTGTACTACAATTCCATCATATTTAGTAATATTGCTCAACCATCATGAGAAGAAAAATAGCCATTTTAGGATCGGGCAATGTTGCCACCTTCCTCGCCAAAGCCTTACGCAAAGCCAATAATACGGTAACACAAGTTTACAGCCGCAATTTCGAGCATGCCAATGCCCTGGCTTCAAAAATAGGTGCCGATCCCATTGACCAAATTGCACATATTCGCGATGAGGCCGATATGGATGTATACATTATTGCAGTAAGTGATGATGCCATTGCGGACGTAGCTGCTCAATTGAAAATAGAAAATAAAATTGTGGTACATACGTCTGGGGCAACCCCCATTGATGTATTGCAAGCTACTTCTGGAAATTATGGCGTGCTGTATCCTTACCAGAGCTTGCGCATAGGCGACCTAATCGACGTAAGCAATATGTGTATGTTCTTTGATGGCAGCAATGAAGATACCACCCTGCTGCTTGAAGAACTCGCCTTCGAGATCACCTCTTATGCCCTGCAAGTAAATGATACCGAGCGTTTGCAATACCATCTTGCAGCGGTATTCGCCAATAATTTCACCAATCATTTATTTGCGTTAGCCGAGAAAATGTTGCAAGATCAAGGTTTGGATTTTGAAAATCTGAGACCTATTATTTTGCAAACAGCACAAAACGCGATGATCAAATCGCCTGCTCAAAACCAAACTGGGCCTGCCATTCGAGGCGATGAGCAAACCATGGCCCGTCATCTTGAATTACTGCAAGGTAACGATGCATTAATTAAAATTTATTCTGATATGAGTGCGAGCATTAAGAATTTTGTACCCAATCCGGAGGAAACAGAAACCGAAGAAACCCAAGAATAGCTCGATATGATTCGGAAAAGTACCATACAGTTTTTGAAAGAACTGAAAAAGAATAATAATAAGTCATGGTTTGATGAGCACAGAGGTGAGTACGAAATAGCCAAGAAAGATTTCATTCAATTTCTGGAAGGACTAATTGAAAAGATGAAAACCTTTGACCCAGAGATGGCGGAGGTAAAAGCAAAAGATTGTTTGTTTAGAATCAATAGAGATGTTCGATTTAGCAAAAACAAAGACCCATACAAGCCTAATTTCGGGGCCTCAATCAATTTTAAAGGGCGTAAGAGCACGTATCCGGGCTACTATGTGCACTTGGAGCCAGGAAGTGTATTTGTTGGAGGTGGAGCCTATATGTTAATGCCTGATGAATTACAAAAGGTAAGGCAGGAAATCGATTATAATACAAAAGACTTCTTTAAAATTATTGCTGCGAAACCCTTCAAGAGCATCTATAAAGAAATCAAAGGTGAATCGTTGGTGAATCCACCCAAAGGATTTGATGGAACGAGTGAAGCCATTGAATATATCAAACAAAAGCAATTCTATGCTAGCACCAATATTGCCGATGCCGACATTTTAACTCCAGCATTTGAAAAGAAAATATTAGAGGCATTAAAGGCATTGGTTCCATTGAACCGTTTTCTGAGTCAAGCCTTTATTGACTAGCGAAGACTGAAACTTCCGCTACCAATGATGAAACCTTCACAATACAATTCAATTTTGTAATCGCCTTTAACCAAGGCACTTCCTCCTTTGTCCCATATCAATTGGAGTTGTTGTTTGGTATTGGTGTACTGGAAATTAATTTTTTGAGTATAAGATGTTTCACTTCCTTGGAAAGTAAAGGATCCTCTATCAGGCGCTGGAATGGTGCTACCAGAAGGGTTTACAATTTTCATAAAGATTACTTTCTGATTCTTTTCGGCTACGTAATTCTCGCCTAAGCTAAATGAAACTTTAATACGATTTACATTGGCCACTTTTGAAGTTTCCTTCTCCTTGCCTTTATCTTTTACAGAAAAAGTTACTGCAGTTAAATTTTCTGATTTTAGAACACTGGCAACAGCCACTTTATTTTTCAATCCTGTATTCTCAACAGTTAGGTTTTCATTTTTGTCAGTTGCATCTTTCACATCCTTCATTAAACTTACATTCTGGTCTTTCAAAATGCCATTTGCTTCATTCAATGAATCCACACGTTCCAAAAGTTTATTACGCATGAAGGTAAGGTGTTTAATCTCCTCCAATGCTTTATCCAGCTGACCTTTATCAATCTTCTTATCCTTAATCATGGCTTGAATCTGCTTCACTTTCGAATCCAATTCCTCCTTCTGCTGATCAACCAAGGCGTTTAGTTTTTCGTTGGTTCCTTTATATTCGTCGAGCTGAGCGAGCACATCACTATATTGCTTTTTCAAGTCCTCATTGGCTTTCTCGGTACTCACCAATTGCAATTCAATCTTTGCTTTTTCACTCTTGGTAGTCAGGTAATTACTGATGAATAACGCATTCAGTGCTACCAAAACACCCACCACTACCAATAGTAAAACCTTATTTGTTTTATTTTGATCTGCCATAATTTAAAATTGATTACTTCTGATTTGACTTTTACAAACCTACATTTTTTTGTGACACTTTGCAACAGAAATAAATTTCTCTTACTTTTTAAGTATCAAAGGCATGACTCCATAAACATTTACGTAGGCCTGAACAATGGCTGGTAAATTATCTGGAGAGATATTGTCTTTCGCTTGTTCCACTTTTAATTCTTGTTCAACACGCTTTAATTGCTCCTTATTCATGTTCTCTGCCAATGCCGAAAGGAGCGTGCTTTCTTTTACTTTCATCACTTCTCCTTTTTCCATTTCCTCTCCAAACTCAGCATCTACGGCCATCGTAATATCTTCATCGATTACCCAGGTGCAAGATGCGGCTTTGAGTCGTGTGAAAATTAATTCATAAATAGGCAAATAATCCTCACGGAAGGCATCATCGATATTGCCGCAATAAAAATCATTGCTTTGAAATGTAATATCTGCTTCGCAGGTATGATTCACAAAATCGGCAATCATTTGAGCGCTGCCTCTCCAGGTTCCTAAATCGATTTTATGCTCCTTATAATATACTGCATTGTTACCAGAGAATACATCCCAAATACAGTTTGAAAACAACTCAACAAAGGCTACATAGTAATCTGGATCTTCTTTTTCGTAATATTCCGATTTTATGAAATCCTCCAAAGCCATGGGGGTTAACGGTTTGTATTCGTCGCCCTTTTGCTCAGTCATATAGGCATTGCGGTTTTTCACCGATTCCAAATAATCTTGATACAAACCATCATCGGTGCGTTCCTCATTGGCAAACCATTCGCTATAGGCCACTCCTTCCGGACATAAAATATCCATGGTTACATCCATATCATCATAGGCATGGCTCAACACTTCCAAATTCAAATCAATGTTCATAACGATTGCAAAAATAGCGAAATAGAAAAGGACAGAAAAACGGAACTTTAAATAAAGCTACAGATATCCGTTTTTAATGAGGATGGTGGCGATGTCTTTGACATCATATCCTGCCTTTGAATCAATGGAATAAGTAATTTCAGGGTGTTCTAGTGGGGTAACCATCCAGTCGTGCTTGCCCCGACCAAAGGAGAAGGCAGTAGCAACCTGAATACCATTGGGGAGAAATACTTGATAAACCGTTGCTGGCTTGCCTGCATTGTATTGCTCAAGCAATTTAACATACCCTATATTATGTCGGTCTTGCCGAATGATAACCCCGGAAATTTCTATGGGTGCTTTTGTATTGCGTTGGATGAGCTTGTTGCTGGTTTGGGCTGGCATCAACAAAGGAAAGAGAGAGAAGAGGAGAAATATTACAGTGAATTTCATTTATTCCTTTTCCTTAGCTGCAGGTTCGAAAATAAAAATATCTTCATCATCGCGCTTCATGAAATAACGCTCTCTGGCAAATTTCTCCAGAGATTTTTCGCTGCTAAATAATTCTTGTTTTTGAAAATTCACCTTTTGTGTTTCATCAAGAAAGAATTGCTTCTCATGCTGCAAACGCACCAGATCGCGGCGGTAACGGCTTATTTCAAAAATATTATTGCTATCAAAAAACACTATCCAAATAACAAATGCAATAAGCGTTACATAATACTTATTGCGAAGTATGGGTAATATTTTAGTGAGAATTTTTTGCATGAGCTAAGGCAAAGATAATATGAAACCTATCGTCAGATTGTAAGTATCCAAGACAATTCGTGTTGATTATTGGAAGAATGCCCTTTAATTCATACAAATAAAACCCTTGAAATAGAGCAGTATACTCGCGTAATATTGGGTACTTATTTTACGTATTTGAATCCCATACCCAAGAACTGTGCGGTATCACCCAATTCTTCTTCTATGCGAAGTAACTGATTGTATTTGGCAATTCTATCGGTACGTGAAGCAGAACCCGTTTTGATTAAGCCGCTATTCATAGCAACAGCCAAATCGGCGATGGTAGTATCTTCCGTTTCTCCGCTACGGTGACTCATGATATTTGTATAGCTATTGCGGGTAGCCAAATTGATGGCGTCAATAGTTTCGGTAAGTGAACCAATTTGATTTACTTTTACCAGAATAGAGTTTGCGATGCCTTCATCGATACCACGTTGCAAACGCTTAACGTTGGTTACAAATAAATCATCGCCCACCAATTGCACCTTACTTCCCAATTTGTCGGTAAGCTCTTTCCATCCTTTCCAATCGTCTTCGGCCAATCCGTCTTCGATAGAAACAATAGGGTATTTGCTACACCAGTCGGCCCAATAGCTCACCATTTCACTGCTCGTTAATTTCTTGCCATCGGACTTTTTGAAAGTATACAATCCTGTTTTTTCATCATACATTTCGCTGGTGGCAGCATCCATGGCGATGAATACATCCTCACCTGGACGATACCCTGCTTTTTCAATCGCTTGTATTACTAATTGAATTGCTTCTTCATTACTTTTGATATTCGGTGCAAAACCACCTTCGTCGCCTACATTGGTACTGTATTTATTGTCTTTTAAAACTGTTTTTAAATGATGGAAAATTTCGGCACCCATACGCAATGCATCGCTGAATTTCTCAGCATTCACAGGCATAATCATAAACTCTTGAAAGTCGATAGAGTTATCGCCGTGTGCACCACCGTTTATAATATTCATCATAGGGATAGGCAAGGTATTGGCGTTTACACCACCAATATAACGGTAGAGTGGTTGCCCAGAGTGTGCTGCAGCGGCTTTGGCTACTGCCATTGAAACAGCCAAAATAGCATTCGCTCCCATTTTTGCTTTATTCTCGGTACCATCAATTTCGATCATCACTTTATCAATCATGTTTTGATCAAAAACATTAAAGCCTTTTAAAGCTTTAGCGAAATTGTCGTTCACATGACGAACGGCTTTCAAAACCCCTCTTCCAAGATATACTTCCTTATTACCATCGCGAAGCTCCACCGCTTCGTGAATTCCAGTACTTGCACCACTTGGCACGGCAGCACGGCCAACGATTCCCGATTGGGTTCTAACATCTACTTCAACGGTGGGATTACCACGGCTATCTAAAATTTGACGGGCGAATACCGATTCGATTTGTGAGTTCATGCGACTAATTATTTATATATAAAATTTTTGTTTGCAAAATTAAAAAACGATACTGAGTTTCTTGGGCTACTTTTCAACAAGATGAATAATTACTTCTCCCCTTTAAACTTTTTCAAGCCATCTTCAAGGAACTTTTTGAATGCAGGAATATCTGCATTAAACCCACGTGGTTTATTTAATGGCTTCATTCCATCGTGGCCCAAAATCACGTAATAAGGAGCAGCATTGCTATTGAAATTACTTACTTGGAAATCCAGATTTTTATCACCTACTGTTGCTTTTAACTCTTTGTCTAAAGCACTGATATATTGTTCTTCACTAGGAAGCGATGATTTGTCGTCGTAGTATAGTGATACCACCACAAATTCATTCTTAAGTAAGCTTATCACATCCTCATCAATCCAAACTCCATCTTCCATCTTACGGCAGTTGGTGCAGCTTTCTCCTGTGAAATCAACAAATAATGGCTTGTTATGTTTCTTCGCATAATCCAATCCTTGCTGAAAGTCGAAGAATCCTTTGATTCCATAAGGCTGCTTGTATTTGCCACTATACTTCACTGTACCTCTATCATCTGGAATACTACTTAATAATATTTTTGAGCTTGAATACAAATCGAAATCGAGTGATGTTTGAGGAGGAACATATCCTGAAAGGAATTTCAATGGTGCACCCCAAAGACCTGGAACCATATAGATTGAGAAACAGAAAAAAACTACAGAGAGTAGGAATCTCGAAACGGGAACAGTATCAGAAGGTGAATCATGCGAGAATCGAAGTTTGCCCAGTAAATAAACACCAAGCAAGAATGAAAGCACGATCCAGATGATTAAATAAATTTCACGATCGAGAATATGCCAGTGATATACGCGGTCGGCAACCGATAAAAATTTAAAAGCAAATGCAATTTCTATAAATCCTAGTACAACTTTCACGGTATTAAGCCATCCCCCACTTTTAGGAAGATTCTGCATCCATTGAGGAAAAATAGCGAAGAGCATAAACGGTATGGCAATAGCGGAGGAGAAAGCCAGCATGGCCGGAATGGCTCGTGCAAAATTACCCTGGGATGCCAGAATGAGCACGGAACTTGCTACGGGGGCTGTACACGAGAAGGATACAATAACTAAAGTCATGGCCATAAAGAAAATGCCGATTACCCCACCTTTTTCACTTAATTGATCCATTTTAGTCCCCCAAGAAGAAGGAAGTACAATTTCGAACATTCCTAAAAATGAAACCCCGAAAATAATAAACACCACAAAGAACAATACATTGGGAATCCAATGGGTGCTCAATGCTTGTGCGAAGTTCTTACCAAATGCTACTGAAAATACAACTCCTATCAACGTATAAATAACGATGATAGAAAGTCCAAATAGCATGGCTTGTTTCACTCCTTTACCTTTATCCTGTTTTGTAAAAAAGGAAACAGTCATTGGTATCATTGGAAAAACGCAAGGAGTAATTAATGCCGTAAGTCCAGCTAAGAAGGCGGTAATAAGCAATGACCACATCGATTCATCTTTTGTATCCGTATCCTCAGGGGTTTCGGCAGGAGTTACGGTTTCTGTTTTGGGAGCTTCACCGGTCTTGTAATGATCATAAACAGCAGGATCGGCAACCTGATAATCGCTAATAGGCAATGAACTTAAATCTATATCAGACAATTTCACATCAACTGGCACACAGCGGCCTTCAACAGAACTACACGATTGTGATGCAATTTTTCCATTTAGGATTATTTTTCCTTCCTTGTTAACCAAAAGTGGAACTCGAAACTGTCCGACACTTTGAAATATTTTAACTTCTGTATTATCCCAATCAGGATCGAGATGAGCAAAAGGTTTATAGGGCTGAACGGTTCCGGCACTGAAATCTTTACTATTTTGAATGGTGCAAGTAAACTTAATTGGACCATCGGCAACGAATTCGGAGCTATACAAATACCATCCATCTAAAATTTTAGCATTGATAATAAAATCTACTGAATCGCCAGCCTTATAATCGGCTTTAGATATTGCATAGCTATATTCTACTGGGTGATCTACCTGAGCTGAAGAAATAAATGTAGCCAATAATAAACTACATAGAAATAAAATTTTATGGAATTTCATGTGCAAATATAACAGATAAATAGAAAACTTATCTGTAACATCGGTATCACAACACACTTTAACGAAGAAGAATGGAATGAAAATGCTAAGGCAGTATCGTTTTGACTACTTAGGAGCCGCTATACTAATATAATGGCTGTATACTTCCGGGTCGGCCGATTGATAGCTGCCCAATGGAAGTGTATTAATATCTACTGCAACTGCATCGGAAATTGGGACACAGACTTCTTTACATGCTTGTCCGCTAAACGATGCTGTAAATAAGGCAGGACCCTTCTTTTTAATTACAATTGGAATTCTGAATTGTGCACGCTCTTCAAATATTTTAACCTCTGCTTCCCATACCTCATCGTAGTGCATGAATGGCTTGTAGGGCTTGAGGGGGCCAGCGACTGTGAAATTTTTGCTTTTCTCTGCCTTAAATTCAAATTTCAATGGACCATCGGCAGCGAATTCGGAGCTGTACACAGACCATCCATTTTCTATTTTAATATTGACAATAATTTCTAGCGTATCACCCACTTTAAAACTTGTGTCGGAGATGGCATAGTCAAATTTTACAGGAGTTACCTTTTGGGCAATTCCATTAAAGGCCAATAAAATGCAAATAAGCGCGAGGCAATTCTGTAGAAAACGCATTAATGAGGTGTTTTTATTTCTTCGAAAAGTGCAGATAATCTTCATCAGGTGAGTTACCTTCTTTCAATTCAATGATGCTAGATGTAGTCGTAAAAACAAGCCATTCACGGCTAATCTTATCCAGTTTATCGGTTCCTGAAATTGAAATTTTAAACTTTGAAGAGCTTTTGGTATAAGTCCAGGTGCCTTTAACTATGTTCCCTGTATTGAGTGTTACGGTTAAGGTTCCGTCTTTGCCGAAATCAAATAAATAACCATCGAAGTCGGATGTTTCAACAATATTTTTATCCATGTATACGCTCACATACCAGGTACCCTTTTCGATGACCTTATTGGGTTTTTTAGAACATGAACTAAAAATAGTGAATGCTAACAACGTTATGATAAAATAATTTCGAAGGCTTTTCATGATATTAAGAATTTGTAATCGAAGATACTTAAAAAAAATTAATTCAACCGATGCTTTTGATTGGTTGAGATATTTGCTACCGTCCAATGAATTTTCTCACGAAAGGCTTCCTTTCTCACATTACAATCGGTTTTGGTGCATATGGCACAAGAAAAATCCATGCATCCATCGGTATGAATAAATAGCTCAACACTTTCACCAAATCCTTTTTTCACAATGGTTTCAACGGTATCCATTTCCTTGTGTGCTTCATTTACAGTAAGGTACCAAGGAACAGTTAAGTGGCAATCGAGATGCAGAATACTTCCATATTTAATGATACGCATATTGTGCATATCCATCCAGTTGGTATGACGTGCACTATTGATTGTTTCTACAACTTGCGTGAGCAATTTATCATCAGCTTCATCCATGATACCCGCGATAGAAGTTCGCATGATTTTATAACCAGAAATCATAATTATCAGTGCAAATACAAGCGAAACAATACTATCGACCCATAGCATATGTGTAAAATAAATGATACCCAATCCTACGACAATTCCAATGGTGGCATAGGTATCCGACTGCATATGTTTACCAGTAGCAATCAATGCAAGAGAATTATTTCGCTTACCTGTTTTAACAGCTAGGAAACCTGTGAAATAATTAACTGCTGCAGTTGCCGCAACCAACAGAATACCAAAATCGAGTTTGTCGATGGCGTGCGGGTTACGCAAGTTATTCATCGCTTCGTAAATAATAATGAGACCCGAAACAAGCATCAATGTTCCTTCTACCGCAGCCGATAAGAATTCCGCTTTCCCATGTCCGTAAGGATGATTGTAATCGCGAGGTTTAGAAGAAAGATACAGGCTATACAACCCGATAAATCCGCTAATTACATTGATTGTGTATTCCAGAGCATCGGTTAAAATGGCTACCGAATTGGTATAATACCAAGCCATTATTTTTACAATAAACAGCACCACCGTAACAGCGGTCAATATTTTTTGCAATCGAAAATTTTCGGAAGTCGTAGCGGTCATAAGCAAATAAATTTTTATAAATAGCGTAGCTCTTGACGTTAAATTTCGTCGAAGAAGCCTGTTTGTTTATTCTTACGAACGCTATCCCAGTTGAAATAGCGCCCATTCATAGCAACATAAACACCATGGGGTAAACTCTGAGCGAAGGCCAATGCACTACCTAAATTGAATAAACCATCGCTACTGCCAAATTTAAATGGAATCATGGCCCCTGTTAGTATAATTGTTTTGTCTTTTATTTCATGAGCCAATACACTTGCAGTAGTTGTCATGGTATCGGTACCGTGTGTAATCACAATTTTATCTTCGATGCAACGCTTGCAACTTTCTACGATTACATTTCTATCGGAGTCGGTCATCTCTAAACTATCAATAAGCATGAGGGTACGTATGCTTAAATCGAGGCGGCTGCGACCTAATAGCAGTAAATCCTGAATATGTGTATCTTTAAAGAAAAGTTCGCCTGTGAGTTCGTTATACTCTTTATCGAAAGTACCTCCAGTAACAAAAATCCGAATAGCCATGCGCTTCGTCTGAATTAAATTTCGAATGAATTCATAAATGCGGTAGTGAAATTCCCTTTACGGAATTCAGGGTGCTGCATTATTTTTTGTTGTAAAGCAACCGTGGTTGCCACCCCTTCGATAATGAATTCACCTAAGGCACGTTCCATTTTCACGATTGCTTCATCACGAGTTTGTGCACTCACAATTAACTTAGCAATCATACTGTCGTAATTAGGTGGAATGGTGTAACCCGCGTATACGTGTGTATCAACGCGTACTCCATGACCACCAGGGCGATTCAGTTGTGTGATTTTCCCAGGTGATGGGCGGAAGTTATTCTTTGGGTCTTCGGCATTGATACGACATTCGATGGCATGCTTCAATGGGAAGTAATTTTTTCCTGATATAGGCACCCCAGCGGCAATTAATATTTGCTCTTTAATCAAATCGTAGTTTATTACTTCTTCAGTAACTGGATGTTCCACTTGAATTCGGGTATTCATTTCCATGAAGTAGAAGTTCTTGTGCTTATCTACCAAAAACTCGATCGTACCCACCCCTTCATACTTAATAGCTTCAGCGCCTTTCACAGCGGCTTCACCCATTTTCTCACGAAGAGCTTGATCAACAAAAGGAGAAGGACTTTCCTCCACAAGCTTTTGGTGACGGCGTTGAATACTACAATCGCGTTCGCTCAAGTGGCATACTTTTCCGTACTGATCACCTGCCAACTGAATTTCAATATGGCGTGGTTCTTCGATATATTTCTCCATATACATGGCACCATTACCAAAAGCAGCTGTAGCTTCGGTAGTAGCACTTTCCCATGCCGGAATTAATTCTTCATCTTTCCAAACAATTCGCATACCCTTTCCACCGCCACCTGCGGTAGCTTTGATAATTACTGGGTATCCAATTTTCTTGGCAACAGTTTTGGCTTCTTCCACATTCTCCAGTAAGCCTTCGCTACCGGGAATACATGGTACACCTGCCTTTTTCATGGTATCCTTGGCATTGCTTTTATCACCCATCTGATTGATTTGATCGGGGGTAGCGCCAATAAACTTGATACCATGCTTGGCACAAATACCACTGAATTTCGCATTTTCACTTAAGAAACCATAGCCTGGATGGATGGCATCGGCATTGGTAATTTCGGCGGCAGCGATGATACTAGGAATATTTAAATACGATTGCATTGAGGGAGGCGGGCCGATACACACGGCTTCGTCGGCGAAGCGCACATGCAAACTTTCTTTATCAGCCGTGCTATAAACAGCTACGGTTTTAATGCCCATCTCTTTACAGGTCCTGATGATTCGTAATGCTATTTCGCCCCGATTGGCGATGAGAATTTTTTTAAACATGGAAATAGATAATTAGGTGTTTTAATTTCAGAATAATCCATCGAACGAACCTGCAGCCTTTAATTACTGCAAGATTTATTCAATAAAACACGGTATTAATTAGGTTGAACTAAAAACAAAGGTTGGTCGAATTCCACCGGAGTGCCATTTTCAACCAATATTTTAACAATTTTACCCGACACTTCACTTTCAATTTCATTGAATAGTTTCATGGCTTCGATAATACACAATACTTTACCTGGTACTATCTCATCTCCAACATTAGAAAATGATGGTTTATCAGGGCTAGAAGCACGATAGAAAGTACCAATCATCGGAGCTTTTATCGTGATTGTATTTGATTTTTCTTCCGCTGCAGGGGCTGAAAGTGCTGCGGGAGCTGATGCTTGAACTGCAGGAGCAGCAGCAACTTGGGTATGAACCACAGGAGCGCTTGCATAGGTTACCTGTTTTTCGTTCTTTTTGATAGATAACTTGAAATCAGGTTTTTCGATACTAACTTCATCCACACCGGCATCTGATACCAGTTTTATTAAGGTTTGAATTTCTTTGAATTCCATTGTAAAATGTGTTTTAAAACAGTTCAAAAGTAGAAAAATAAAGCTAATAGCAAAAAAATCATGCGAAAAAGAAAAAAAATGTGCGTTTTTGGCTTTTTCACTTTTGTTCAGAAGGGCTTATTTATGAACAGTTGAAGCGTGGTTGAGTAGCTGTCAATTTATGATTCATGAGCGTCGTCATGATACTTCAGATATGCTACTTTTGGGTCCTAAAATCGGAATAAATGTTAAAAATCGATGGCGTTAATGCAACCCTTTATAGAGAGTCTTCGATTGGTTATTAAATTGTTATCCTTTTTAATTGGAACATTTTGAAACGAGCATTTCGTCAAATTAATCTCAAATATAAATTAGTTGCTTATCGAATATTTCTATAGCTAAAACCCCTTTTCATTGGTTTCTTTAAAGAAAAACAGGGTAATTCCCTACTCGTTTCAGTTCAAGAAAAAGAGGGGTATTAAACAATAAAATCCTTTTTTTGAAAAAGTTGCATAGCTACTAAAAGGTTTTATATTTGCACAAAAGTAAAAATCAATCATATTTATTTTATTATAATTCAATTTTCATTATCGCATTATGGCAAACACTCCTAACCCAGCTGCACCTAAACCAAGTGCTGGCACACCCTCTTCTAGCGTAAACGTATCAATGGCAATCATTGTGATTCCATTATTATTCGTTATCAGTATCTTGATATATATGTATGTATTTGGTAATGGCTCTCACTTTGAAGGTCATACGAATACAGGCAAACCACTTCCTGGAGATTATTTCGGTCAGGTATATAAAGGAGGTCTCATTGTACCTATTTTGATGACCATGTTTTTAACCGTTATTACTTTCGTAATTGAGCGTTTATTAACCATTACCAAAGCAAAAGGAAAAGGTTCAACAGTAAACTTCGTACGTAAAATTAAATTATCTTTAGCTGCTAATAACCTTGATGGTGCTATCCGTGATTGTGATGCACAAAGAGGATCTGTTGCAAATATTGTTCGTGCTGGATTAACTCGTTACAAAGCGGTATCAGCAACTCACGATATGGATAAGGATCAAAAATTAGAATCTATACAAAAAGAAATCGAAGAAGCATCAGCACTTGAGCTTCCTATGCTAGAGCGTAATCTAGTAATCTTAGCAACCATTGCTTCGGTAGCAACCCTCTTTGGTTTGTTAGGAACGGTATTGGGTATGATTCGTTCATTCGCGGCCTTGTCGGAAGAAGGAGGAAACGGAGCAGAAGCATTGGCAACAGGTATCTCTGAGGCCTTGATCAATACTGCATTAGGTATCGGTACTTCGGCTTTGGCTATTGTGATGTACAATGTATTCACAACTCAAATCGACAAGCTTACTTACGGAATCGACGAAGTAGGTTACAGCATCGTTTCTTCTTTTAAGGAGCATAACTAAAAAAACGTTGTTTATTTATACGAAAGGCATTTACCTTTCATAATTTCACGTTATTAATAAAGTAAGTAATTAAATAAATTACCATGCCCAAAGCAAAAGTAGCCCGAAAAAGCACCGCAATTGATATGACGGCCATGTGTGACGTAGCGTTTTTGTTGCTCACCTTCTTCATTCTTACTACCAAGTTCAAACCCAAAGAACCGGTAGTTATTGATATTCCTACCTCCCATGGAAAGCAGATTAAGGACAAGGATATCGTTTTAATTTCGATGGCACCTGATGGTCGTACCTTCTGGGATATCGACAATCCTAAAATTCGCAGAAGCACCTTAGAGCAAATGGGAGAGCGTTATAGCATCACCTTCTCTACCGATGAGTTCAATAAATTTGCTAATGCTGGAGCTATTGGCGTTCCAATGAAAGATTTAAAAGCTTGGTTAGCGATGAATCCGGAAAGCCGATTTGCCCCTGGTGTTCTTAAAGGGATTCCAAAAGACACTACCTTGGTAGGCAATGAATTAGGTGATTGGCTTATCTGCTCTAAAAAGGCATATAAAGCGGAGCTAAATAAAAATGCCATCATTGCCGTAAAGGGAGATAAAACTACAGATTATCCTTCGGTAAAAGCCGTTATTAAGACCTTCGAACTTAAAAACATTTTGCGATTCAACTTCGTTACTTCATTGGAAGGGAAAGAAGAAACCGCAGCTAAATAATATCTAATAAATTTCGCATCATGGCAGAAATGAATACCGACTCCGGCGAGGGTCATAAAAAGCACAAAGGCGGACGACGCAGTAAGAAAATGAGTACTCGTATTGATATGACTCCCATGGTTGACTTGGGATTCTTATTGATTACCTTCTTTATTTTCACAACCACCATGAGCAAGCCTGCTTCTATGGAGGTAAATAAACCCGATACCGTGCATCCACCAGATAAAGATATTCAGGTACCTGAATCTCGTACAATGACGGTAATGATGGGTAAGGATGATAAAGTGTTTTGGTATATGGGTATTAACGACCCTGACCATAAAAAAATACCTCAAATCAATATTACAGATTACTCTGAATATGGACTTCGTAAAGCGTTATTAGAAGGTGATAAAAAAGCACGTACCGATAACCCGAATCCTGCAGCTCGCAATCCTAAAGATACTACTTACTCTAAAAACGGTCTGATTGTTATTATTAGACCCTGTGATAATTCCAATTACAAGAATGTAGTAGATGTATTAGACGAAATGAAAGTGACGAGTATTAAATCATTTTCATGGGCAGATATTGCACCTGTAGACAAAACCTTATTGGAAAAAAGCGGATTAAATCAATAATATTTACCTTTTAAAATTAGAAGGTATACACCAAAAAATAAATCACACAATGGAACCCAAAGATATTCAAAATGCCAGCATGGACGATATGGTATTTGAAAACCGTAATAAGAGTTACGGCGCTTATATACTTCGGAAAATTTACAATAAAAATGTAACCGTAAGTACCATAGTTGCCTCTTCTCTATTTGCTATTTTCATTGCAACTCCATACCTTATCAAAGCATTTTCTGAAGTAAATACCAAAGATAAAGATATTGACTACTCAGAAGTTGTATTGGATCAGGCACCACCACAAGATAAGAATGAACCACCTCCGCCAATTGTAGAGCCACCTCCACCATTAAACAGCACGGTTCAATTTACCCCTCCTGTTCCTGTAGAAGATGAACAAGTTAAAGATAATCGTGTAGTAACTGCCGATGACCTCGACCATATTGATGCAGGACCTTCAGATGTTGTAGGTGACCCTAATGGTGTGGATCGTAGTTTAGATGATTCGAACAAAGGCCCTGTTGAAGTGGAAGACAATACTGTTCAAACTTATGTTGAAATCATGCCTGAGTTTCCAGGTGGTGAAGGTGCATTGATGGCCTATGTAAAAAAGTACACTGTATATCCTGCCATTGCTTTGGAAAATGATATTCAAGGAAAAGTAGTAGTGGATTTTGTGGTAGGTAAAGACGGTAAAATTAGTCAGGTGAAAGTTGTGAAGACCCTTGGCTTTGGTTGCGATGAGGAAGCGATTCGTGTAGTGAAAAGCATGCCAGCATGGACCCCAGGACGCCAAAATGGACGTAATGTAAATGTTAGCTATAAGTTGCCGATTAAATTCTCAACTCGCTAAACGATAATTTAAATTATAAAAAGCTCTCTTCTATAACTAGAAGGGAGCTTTTTTATTTAGAATCGTTCCACCAATTTGAAAAAAAAACTAACTTTGCGTCAAATTATATTTTATGTCAGCTACGACCCAAACCACCCCTTCGAATCACGATTTTTTGCCATTGAATGGCACCGACCATATTGAATTTTATGTAGGTAATGCCAAACAAGCGGCTCATTTTTATAAAACAGCATTTGGTTTCCAAAGTGCTGCCTATTGTGGACCAGAAACCGGAGTTCGGGATCGTGTAAGTTATGTTTTACAGCAAGATAAAATTCGATTTGTATTGACTACACCGCTTAATTCGAAGAGTGAGATTAGCGATCATATTTTAAAACATGGAGATGGCGTAAAGATTTTAGCACTCATCGTAGATGATGCCTATGATGCTTACGAGCAAACTATCAAACGTGGTGCAAAGTCATATCAAGAGCCAAGAACACTTCAAGATGAAAATGGCACAGTAAAAACCAGTGGAATTTATACCTATGGTGAAACGGTTCATCTTTTTGTTGAACGTAAAGATTATAATGGACCATTTATGCCAGGTTTCAAGAAATGGGAAACAGATTTCAATCCTGCATCAACAGGATTGTTATACGTTGATCATTGCGTAGGCAATGTGGGTTGGAACCGTATGAATGATGTTGTAAAATGGTATGAAGAAGTGATGGGTTTCAAAAACATTTTAAGCTTCGACGATAAGCAAATCAATACCGAATACTCTGCATTGATGAGTAAGGTAATGAGTAACGGAAATGGATATGTGAAGTTTCCAATAAACGAACCTGCTGAAGGAAAGAAAAAATCACAGATTGAGGAATATATTGATTTTTATGAAGGAGAAGGGGTACAACATGTAGCCATTGCAACGCATGATATCATTAAAACAGTGCGCGATTTAAAAAGCCGTGGTGTTGAATTTTTGAGAACCCCTGCCACCTATTATTCAGATTTGCTGGAGCGAGTTGGAAAAATCGACGAAGATATTACCCCCCTTCAAGAACTTGGAATTTTGGTAGATCGTGATGACGAAGGTTACTTATTACAAATCTTCACCAAACCATTAGAAGATCGCCCCACCGTATTTTTTGAAATCATTCAAAGAAAAGGTGCAAAATCCTTTGGCGCCGGTAATTTCAAGGCCCTCTTCGAGTCGATTGAGAGAGAGCAGGAATTAAGAGGGAATTTGTAAGAAAGCCTCATAATCTTCTCTTGGTATGAGTTTTGCGCCCATACTTTCGAGGTGTTCGGTGGGTACCTGGCAATCGATGAGTTGATAATTGAAGTTTTGAGTGAGCCATATTAGTGCGGCCTTTGAGGCATTGCTCGCATGGCTAAACATACTTTCACCGCAAAATATATTGCCTGTTTCTACACCATATAAACCACCTACCAACTCATTATTATACCATGTTTCATAGCTATGTGCAATTCCCAGTTTATGTAAATTGATATAAGCGTCTTGCATCTCGTTGGTAATCCAAGTTCCATCCTGCCCTTCACGATAGGTTGCTGCACAATTTTTAATTACCTGCTCAAAGGCAGTGTTTTTTCGCATTTCAAATTTACCCGATTGCATTACTTGTTTCATGCTTTTGGTGATGCGAATTTCGTGAGGAAATAAAACAAAACGTTCGTGAGGGCTATACCAGAGTATTGGAGTATCGTCGCTATACCAGGGAAAGATACCTTTTGAATATGCTTTGACTAGTCGCTCAACACTAAGGTCACCACCAAAAGCTAATAATCCATCTTCATCGGCGAGGGCAGTATCAGGAAACCAATTTCGGTCGGGAGGCAATTCCAAAATCATGGTTTATCGGCGTGAAGATTATCTTTAATTTCGTTCCAGCTGGGTTGTTGGCCTTGTTGCACCTGCTGTATATACCCTTCAAAAGCTACAGCACGCTTGGTATCTTTGAGGGTGGTATAAATATCAAACAACCCTTTCAAACTGTAAATAAATCCTGGGTTCATTTGCAGCGCCTTGTACTCTTCAACAATGGCGTTACTCACCTGATTGAGGGCGATATATGTTTGCGCTAAGTTATGATGGGTTTGTGGGTATACATCATAAATTGAAATCGCCTGCAAATAATAATTGGCAGCGCTTTGATATTCTTTTTTGCTATTTAAAACCATCGCCAGATTATTATAAATACGGGCTGATTTTTTATTGTAATGAATTTCATTTTTATAGAAGCGAATGGCATCGGCCCATTGGTAACTTCTAAAGGCCGTCTTCGAGATATAGGCTACCGAAATCAAGGCAATCAATCCAAGAATCATGGATTTGTATTTGATTTTTTCAATCGATTTTACACCTTGTGCAATGGCAATAGCAACGCCTAGGAAAGGAAGATAGAGCCAATGTTCTAGATAGATGGCATTGGTAGGGATAATTCCCGACACGGGAAGTAGAAACAAAAGAAAGATACCAATGGCGAGCATCCATACTTTGGTACTTTTATAAGAAGTGTAAAATATATAACCGAGGGCACCCAATAGCATGAGTCCACCGAGACCCAATGCTTCTAAAGAAACATAAGCCAAATAAGGCTTTTCAATATACTGATCGATAGGGAAAATGAGCATTCCAATATATCTTGGGAAGATGGAACAAAAAGTCACGAAACGCACCCAGATACTTTGGGTGTATTCATTATCGGCACTCGTTAATGCAATGTTCCCTGTAAAATTAAATGTGGTGAATTTCAAGTATAGAAAACCGATACAGAGGATGAAAGCAATTCCTAAAAAGTACTTCGTTGCATTTGAAAATTTCTTAATTGAGGCGTTAAGATAAAGTGCCAGTAAAATCAAAACTCCAATCGTCATTATGCTGCTTTCTTTGCTGAATAGGGCTAATACTAAACTAACTATCGAAAATATGGCCCAATAAATTCGCGATTCCTTTTGATAGAGCACAAAGCAGATACATGTTACCAAAATGAACATCATGCTCAATGGATCGGAGAGCCCCGAGATATAGGCTACCGCTTCGGTTTGAATTGGATGAATGGTGAATATTAATGCAGCAACCAAGGCAGGAATTCCGGTAAAACCAAGTAAAGCAAGGAATGTAAAAAGCAAACAGGCATTCAGCGCATGAACTAGTACAGAAAAAACATGTTGTGCCGAGGGGCCATTGCCCACCAGCGAATAAATAATTGCATGGCAAAGCGATTGATTGGGCCGATAAAAATTGCCCTCTCCCACTCCAGCCCCATCGGTAGTGCTATGGGTGTATATTTGTTTTACATGGTTCAAATCGTGAACGTATTGATTGTTCACTATAAAAATATCATCATCAAATACATAATTACCCCGCAAAACTGGGCTGTATGCCAAAACAGTTATCAGTAATAAGAACAACCAAACTAGCGGCTTTTTAGCTGTGAATCCTTCCAAAAAATTCATGCAGCAAAATAAGAATTTATTCTCATTCGAAATCTCAAGAGTTTCAATTCAGCTCTGGAATATTTTTCTTTGAATACTTAATTTGTCAATTAATGAGATAAATCAGGGAGCGCTCAAATGCCGTTGTTCCTGAGTAACTTTGCATCATGAAAATTGGTATCATTCGTGAAGGCAAGCAGCCCCCTGATAAAAGAACCCCGCTGGTTCCTCATCAATGCTATGAGTTGATGAATAATTACCCCAATTTAAGTATTGTAGTTCAGCCCTCTCCTCACCGATGCTTTAATGAAGATGAATACGAGCGCTATGGTTGTGAAATAAAAGAAGATTTGAGTGGGTGTGATGTATTGATGGGCATCAAAGAAGTACCTATTCAGGAACTCATTCCTGATAAAACCTATTTCTTTTTTTCGCATACTATTAAAAAGCAGGCACACAACCGGAAGCTATTACGAGAAATACTTGCCAAGAAAATAACACTTATCGATTACGAAACTTTGGTATGGGAAAACGGGAGTCGTATCCTTGGATTTGGCCGTTTTGCGGGTATCGTGGGTACGCATAATGGGTTTCTTACCTATGGAAAAAAGTTTGAACTTTTTAATTTAAAAGCGGCGCATGACAGTCGTAATTTCTTAGAATTAAAATCTCAGTACAAGAATATTACTTTACCACCCATTAAAATTTGTTTGGCAGGCGACGGGCGGGTAGCTCATGGTGCCTTAGAAATGTTGCATTACCTAAACATAAAAGAGGTAACCAAAAGAGAATTTTTAAACTCAAAATTTGAAGAGCCCGTTTTTGTGCATCTCAGAGTGGATGATTTATACCGTAGGAAAGATGGCATGGCATGGGATAAAGCCGATTTCTATCATAATCCGGAGCTTTATGATTGCGATTTCAAACCGTATTATTCAGTGTCAGATATGATGATTAATGCCATCTTCTGGAAGCTAGGAATCCCTGTTTTCTTCACCAAAGAAGAGATGAAGAATCCAAATTTCGCCATTGATGTTATTGCTGATATTACTTGTGATATTGATGGCTCCATTCCTTGTACGGTAAAATCGACAACCATTGAAGAGCCTGTATTTGGATGGCATTCGTTGAGTGAAAAAGTAGTAGCACCATTTCAAAAGCATACGGTAGATGTGATGGCTGTTGGAAATCTGCCCTGCGAATTGCCCTTGGATGCAAGCACTGAATTTGGCACTTTCTTGATTCATCATGTATTACCTGAGCTTATTGATAATGAAGATGGTTTTATAATCAAACGCGCCACCATTTCAAAAAACGGTGCACTTACCGAAACCTATAATTACTTGAAAGATTACGTTGAATAATTTCACTTTCCCACCTTATTGTAAATAACTGCGAAGGGATTACCTTTGCCCATCCATAAAATAACCATGCGTTTCAATACCAAAACCATTCATGCGGGTGTATCACCTGATCCATCAACAGGAGCGATTATGACTCCCATTTTTCAAACGAGCACCTATGTTCAGAGTGCCCCTGGCGATCATAAGGGCTATGAGTATGGTCGAACCCAGAATCCAACCCGCGATGCCTTACAAAAGAACTTGGCAGCACTAGAGAATGGGAAGTATGGCCTATGCTATAGCACAGGATTGGGCGCCATTGATGCCGTGGTTAAAACACTTAAGCCGGGTGATGAGGTGATTGCAACGAACGACTTATATGGTGGTACGTATCGCCTATTCGTAAAAGTGTTTGAGAAGTATGGTATCAAATTCCGATTTGTGAATATGAGCCATGCCGAAGATGTGGTGAAATTTATAACTCCAGCAACCAAATTACTTTGGATTGAAACCCCAACCAACCCGATGATGAATATCATCGATATAGAAGCATTATCAAAAATTGGAAAGACGCATCATATTACGGTATGTGTTGATAATACCTTTGCTTCACCTTATTTGCAAAACCCACTCGATTTGGGTGCCGATCTGGTGATGCATTCACTTACCAAATATATCAGCGGGCATAGCGATGTGGTGATGGGAGCATTGATTACGAATAATGAAGCCTTGTATGAAGATTTAAAATTCATCCAGAACGCTACAGGAGCAACGCCAGGACCACAAGATTGTTTCTTAGTATTGAGAGGCATCAAAACATTGCATGTGCGCATGCAGCGTCATTGTGAGAATGGAGCTGCGGTGGCTCGTTTCTTAGAAGCGCATCCATCAATTGATAAAGTTTACTGGTGTGGATTAGAAACACATCCCAATCATGATATTGCTAAAAAGCAGATGCGTGATTTTGGAGGTATGATTTCATTCACCTTCAAGAAAGACACCATGGAAACAGCCCTTACCTTTTTAAAGCGCATTGAATTATTTGCGCTTGCCGAAAGTTTGGGAGGGGTAGAAAGTTTGGTAGGGCACCCTGCGAGTATGACCCATGCTAGTATTCCAAGGGAAGAGCGTTTAAAAAACGGACTCACCGATGCTTTAATACGACTGAGTGTTGGAATTGAAGATATCAATGACTTATTAGAAGACTTAACCCAAGCCTTAAAAGGATTGTAATTTATATCAACCATGAATTTTCTTAATAAGCTTTTAGGTTATTTAAATCCTTTTGGTTTCTTGAATAAAAAAACTGAAGAAGAGAAAGGTGCGAGTTTAAGATTTATGCATGGCACCAATCGATTAAGTATTTGGATGATGTTGGTTGCTGTGGTGATTATGGTTTTACGCTTCTTCATATTCAATTAACTACTGCACTTTTTCTGTATGCACTTCACGAAATCTTGACTGATTTAGAAAAATAAGTACATGGTATTTGTCAGGATATACGGCATTTTGTCGGAGTTGTTTAATTTGTATTAATTTTGCAACTTCTAATTCAAATTTTAAAATCTGATTTATTATGGAAATGATTCTTGTAGGAATTGTAGCATTTGTATTGAGTTTATTAGTAAGCTGGCGATTTAAAAGTAAAGTTACGAAGTACTCACAAATTCCATTACGCAATGGAATGACAGGAAAGGATATCGCCGAAAAAATGTTGAAGGATAATAATATTTATGATGTGCGTGTGATTAGTGTGGAGGGGCAACTCACCGACCATTATAATCCCATGGATAAAACGGTGAATCTGAGTGCCGATGTATATGCAGGGCATTCGATTACCTCGGCAGCTGTAGCGGCCCACGAATGTGGTCATGCGGTGCAACATGCCAACGCTTATACTTGGTTAACCTTGCGTAGTAAATTGGTTCCGGTAGTAAGTATTTCATCTCAATATGTGCAATGGATTTTATTGGCCGGTATCTTTTTAATCAATCGATTCCCGAATTTACTTTTGATAGGAATCGCTTTGTTTGCACTCACCACTTTATTTTCATTCATCACCTTACCAGTGGAGTTTGATGCGAGTCGCAGGGCATTGGCCTGGCTTGATAATACCCATATGTTGGAACGCGAAGAGCATTCGAATGCGAAAGATGCCTTGAAGTGGGCTGCCATGACTTATGTTGTAGCTGCCATTGCATCGTTAGCGACCCTATTGTATTATGTAATGATATATATGAATCGAAGTCGGGACTAATCCTTGCCGATGATAAATAAAAAAAGCCAACATCACTGTTGGCTTTTTTATTTGATATAATTTTCAAATAACTTTTATGCGTTCTCTAAAAATTTAGCTTGCATATAATCGCGATTCAATTGTGCGATATTGGTCAATGAAATTTCTTTAGGGCATTCTGCGCTACAAGCACCAGTATTGGTACAAGCACCAAAACCTTCCTTATCCATTTGGGCAACCATATTGGCTACACGGGTATAACGCTCTGGCTGTCCCTGAGGCAATTTGGCTAACTGTGATACTTTAGCTGAAACGAAGAGCATGGCTGAGGCATTTTTACAAGCTGCAACACAAGCGCCACAACCGATACATGAAGCACTCATGAAGGCATCATCAGCATCATCTTTATTGATAGGCAAGCAGTTTGCATCTTGGGCATTACCGGTGTTCACGCTGATATATCCACCTGCAGCGATGATGCGGTCGAAAGCGGTGCGATCGACAACTAAATCTTTAATCACTGGAAAAGCACGGGCGCGCCATGGCTCCACGGTGATGGTATCACCATCTTTGAAACTACGCATGTGAAGTTGGCAGGTGGTTACCCCTTCGAGCGGACCGTGAGGCTTTCCGTCGATAACCATACTACACATTCCACAAATACCTTCGCGGCAATCGTGATCGAATGCGATGGGTTCTTGATCATTCACAATGAGTTCTTCATTCAATACATCGAACATTTCGAGAAACGACATATCTGGAGAAACGTGACTTACTTTATAATCGATTAGTTTACCGTCGCTGACAGCATCCTTTTGTTTCCAAACTTTTAGATTAATTTCCATGGTATATTTTGATCTCTGGTTAGAACTTTATTTCCTTAAATTATTTATAGCTACGTTGAGCAATTTTAATGTTTTCAAATTTCAAATCTTCCTTAAACAATTCCCATTGGCTCTCTCCTTTGTATTCCCAGGCAGCAACATAGGCGTAATTATTATCATCACGTAATGCTTCTCCTTCTTCTGTTTGCGATTCTTCACGGAAATGTCCACCACAACTTTCTGAACGATTTAGGGCGTCGATACACATCAACTCGCCAAGTTCGAGGAAGTCGGCAACGCGGAAGGCACGATCGAGTTCGGGGTTGAATTCATGCTGTGTTCCAGGTACGCGTAGGTCGCTCCAAAATTCTTTACGAAGTGCTTGTATTTCTACAATAGCTTCTTTCAATCCTTTTTCGTTACGAGCCATGCCGCATTTATCCCACATGATTTTACCCAATCGTTTGTGGAAACTTTCAACGGTTTTAGTGCCTTTGATATTGAGCAACTGATCCATTACCTTTTGCACACGGCCTTCTGCTTCAACAAATGCAGGATGGCTGGTATCAATAGCTTTGGTAGCAATTTCTTTACTTAGGTACGAACCGATAGTGTAAGGGATAACGAAGTATCCATCGGCCAAGCCTTGCATTAGCGCCGAAGCACCTAAACGATTGGCACCATGGTCGCTAAAGTTCGCTTCACCAAGGCAATACATTCCGGGTACCGTAGTCATCAATTCGTAATCGACCCATAAGCCACCCATGGTATAGTGTACCGCAGGGTAAATTCTCATTGGCATTTCGTATGGATTCTCACCGGTAATCTGTTTATACATATCGAACAGGTTACCATATTTTTCTTTGATTACTTCTTTTCCTAAACGTAATATTTCGTCGTCGCTGGCATTTTGAAGTCCCATTTTGGTAGCTTCTACTTTACCATAACGCATCATATTAAATTTGAAATCGAGGTATACTGCCATTTTACTTGGACCTACTCCAAATCCAGCATCACAGCGTTCTTTGGCAGCACGGCTTGCTACGTCGCGAGGTACTAAGTTACCAAAAGCCGGGTATCTTCTTTCCAAATAATAATCGCGTTCATCTTCTGGAATATCTACTGGGCTGCGGTTATCGCCTTCCTTTTTTGGAACCCATATACGTCCGTCATTACGAAGCGATTCGCTCATGAGGGTTAATTTCGACTGATGATCACCACTTACAGGAATACAGGTAGGGTGAATTTGAGTGAAGCATGGGTTACCCATTACGGCACCTTGCTTATGTGCACGCCAAGCAGCGGTAACATTCGATCCCATCGCGTTGGTACTAAGGTAGAATACATTTCCGTATCCACCAGTACAAAGCAATACCGCGTGACCGAAGAAACGTTCTAGTTCGCCAGTGATTAAATTTTTCACAATTAAACCACGAGCCTTGCCATCAATCGTAACAACATCAAGCATCTCGTGGCGGTTATACATTTCTACGGTACCCATTCCCACTTGACGTTCGAGGGCTGAATAGGCTCCGAGCAATAATTGTTGACCCGTTTGACCTGCAGCATAAAAGGTACGTTGCACTTGAGTTCCACCGAAGGAGCGGTTACTCAATAAACCCCCATATTCACGTGCAAATGGCACCCCTTGCGCCACACATTGGTCGATGATGGCGGTACTTACTTCTGCTAAGCGATGAACATTTCCTTCGCGGGCACGGTAGTCGCCACCTTTAATTGTGTCATAGAAAAGGCGATGAACGCTATCTCCATCATTTTGATAATTTTTTGCAGCATTGATACCTCCTTGAGCCGCGATACTATGCGCACGACGAGGAGAATCTTGGAAACAAAAAACTTTTACTTTATATCCTAATTCGGCCAAGGAGGCTGCCGCTGAGGCACCTGCCAATCCGGAACCTACAATGAGGATTTCGAGATTACGTTTGTTGGCTGGATTAACTAAAGGAACCGAACTTTTATACTTACTCCATTTGGTTTCGATAGTTCCTTCGGGTATTTTAGACTCTAATTTAGACATGATATTTTATATTAATAACACAGAGAATACTGTGGTGAATTTTAAAACTTAATAACCTCTAAGATAAATTACGATTGGCATGGCAGCGAAAAGAAGTGGCAATACAATACTGTAAATCATACCAATCATTTGAATGAGTGGGGTGTATTTTTTATGATTGATACCAAATGTTTGGAAAGCCGATTGAAAACCATGCATTAAGTGGTATGAAAGAGAAATCATCGCTACTACATACACGATTACTACCCATAAATTAGAGAAAGTCTCTACCATTTTAATATACAAATCTTCCATTTTCTCTGAACCGTAGTTAACTTCTTCCAATCCAGTGATACGCGATTTCACCCAGAAATGCGCCAAGTGAATAACCAAGAAAATTAGGATTAATGTTCCTAACAAACCCATGCTACGGCTGTACCAAGGACTGCTGTTTGCGAATTTGGCATATCCTTGCGGACGCGCTTTGGCATTGGTACGAGTAACAATGGCCGATTGTATAACATGCCAAATGATACCTAGAAATAACACTACCTCACCCATACGGATGAAAAAGTTAGTGGCCATAAAATGCGCTGCTCTGTTGAATAATTCCCCATCGTCGGGAAAAAACACTAAGGCATTGATGCCACAGTGAACAACTAGAAACAACATAAGAAAAAGCCCCGTGATCCCCATCACATATTTTTTACCAAGGGTGGAATTAAGTGTTTGTGTAAACCAGTTCATTGTAAGATTAACCGTTAAAAATTCGTTATTTTGTGATCTCAAACTTAGCGCAAATTTTAAAAATCAGCACTTTAAAAAAATTGAGCGAAGATAGATACGTACTTTTGAATTTTCAAAACTTATTCTATGATTCCCGTTCAAATGTTTTACACTAATTATATCTACTCTAAATAATGCTTCAAAAAACGGAGGGAATTGTACTACATTCGTTGAAATACGGCGATAATGGGTTGATAGTAAAAATTTTTACTCGTGAATTTGGGTTGAAAAGTTTTATGGTTAAAGGATTTAGGAGTAGAAAAAGTTCCCTCAAGGCATCCTTATTTATTCCATTGACCATCATAACCATGGATATTGATGGCCGAAAGACCGCGGCGGCATTTAATTCCATCAAAGAGGCCCAATGCTTGTCGCCAATGCATCAAATACAGAGCAATTTCAGCAAGCAAGCCACTGCGTTATTTATTGCAGAGGTGCTCTATAAAACGATTGCAGATGAGGCGGCCCATGAAGATTTATATGAATTTATTGAAAGCACCTTGAAATATTTGAACGATACGCCTTCACTGCCATCTTTATTCCCACATTTTTTCTTGGTGAGGTACAGCCGTTATTTGGGGTTGTATCCGAATGAAAATGGAGATTCTGAATTGTATTTTGATATGCGAGATGGGGTTTTTACGAGTACCCGTAATTTACATTCCGATTTTTTCATGGAAGCGGAGAGCAACGCATTAAAGACTTTATTAAACTCGGATGCAACGCAGATTGGTGAGTTAAAATGGAGTAATGCATTACGAGCCGAGTTACTTCAGGGCCTATTAAATTATTACAGGATTCACTTACTTAATTTCCGAGAAATCAGATCCCATGTTGTACTTTCCGAAGTACTGAGAGGCTAAAATTATTCTATCTTCATCAAGGCCTCTGCTGCTTTCTCCAAGGTATCTTGATCTTTGGCAAAGCAGAGTCGTAGCACTTTATTATCCGCGTTATTATGATAAAATACTGAAGTAGGAATACTTGCTATTTTATTTTCTATGGTAAGCTTTTTCGCAAATTCAACATCGTTCATGTCGGTAATTTTTTCATAGCCTACACTTTGAAAATAGCTACCACTGCAGCTCATCAATTTAAACTTACTACCTTTCAATAATTTTCTAAAGAAGTCGCGTTTTTCTTGATAGAATGCACCTAATTCCAAATACTCATTTTCCCTTTTTAAGAATTCGGCCAAGGCGTGTTGCATGGGCGTATTGGCTGCGAAAGCCATGAATTGGTAGGCCTTTCTAATTTCCCGAGTGATGTTTTCGGGTGCTAAAAAATAACCCAGTTTCCAGCCAGTGGTATGATATGTTTTGCCAAATGAACTGATTACTACACTATGTTCAGCTAATTTTGGAAAGCGGCAAACACTTTGATGTTCGAGCCCATCGAAAATAATATGTTCGTATACCTCATCACTAATCACGATGATATCTGTATTCTCAACAATCTTTTCCAGCTTTTGCATATCGGAAGCGGAGAGCACGCTACCTGTTGGGTTATGAGGGGTATTGATGATGATAAGACGCGTTTTGAATGACACCAGTTTCTTTACATCATTCCAGTCGATAGTGTATTTTGGGTATTGTAACCTTGCGTATTTGGCTACGCCACCAGCCAACCGAACAGATGGTGTATAGGAGTCGTAACAGGGTTCAATAATGATTACCTCATCACCAGGAGTTACCAGCGCTTCAATGGCAGCATAGATGGCAAGCGTTCCTCCGGGAGTAATGGTTACTTCGGTTTCTGGATTATATACTGCCGAATATTGCTTTTCTGTTTTTATTGCAATTTGCTCACGCAGTGCAAGCAGTCCTGGCATTGGGGCGTATTGATTGAATCCTTTATTCATGAATTTGTTCACCAAAGAAATCAATTCTTTACTACACATGAAATTAGGAAAACCTTGAGCTAAATTAATCGCTTGGTTTTCGGTGGCAAGTTGCGACATCACAGAGAAAATACTTGTACCAACCCCGGAAAGTTTTGATTTTAGGAGACCATTAAATTGCATTAGTTCATTTGTTTATTAAAAAAATATCTGTGCCCTGAAAAACAAAGGCAACCTACCAATATATATCTGACCTGGGTAAACATATTCACTATTCTTTGACTGCACCAAATCGGTGAAAAGTCCTAGACTATATCCATAGGTACCATAACCAATACCTAATAACATTCCAGGATTCCAGATTCTTTTGCCCGGCAAGATATAATTTTCAAAATTAATATATTCAAATTGAGCCTGTGCAAAAAAAGTTTCGGCAATATGTTGACGAATAAATATGTCGGGGCCATATTGAAAGTAGCTATTATACTTACTTGTAACTCCAAACATTTGCAAACCCGCACCCACGATGGTGTTTTCACGCACCTTATATCCTACCTGAGGAGAAATAATAAAAAGGGTATATGGAGAATAAAATTGCAAACCAAGACTACCTCCAAAAACGAGATTGTCCTTCACCTTATCCCAGTCGAGGGCATGAACAGCAGTATCTGCTGGGGGTGCCTTGGCAATTGGTTCATCTTCGCTGGAATCAACAACTTGCGATTGAGATGGCAAGCAGAAATAAATAAATGCGAAAAGAAGAATGACTCTGAGACCTTTCATATTGCAATTTTACGCCAATAGAAAGTAATTTTTGCAAATGCTTTGTTATTTGTTTATAAGAATACTCTGGTAATACCCCAAATGATTCATTTCTCTAATATTATGATTACGATTTTGCGGGCATTTACTATACTCTTGATATCTAAGACCCTAAAGTCATATTTTAAAAAAAATGTATGATAAATTTCCAAAAGTGGTTTTTTTAATTTTACTTGCAAAAAGAGAAATTCAAAAAAAAATCAAATCATACATCATGAAACAAATTTTCACATTTTTTGTTGTAGCATTTACGCTTACTACATTAACACAATCCTGCGGCAAAAAAAGCAACGCAGTGAAAGGCTGTACTGACCCCAATTCAGTAAATTTTAACAAGGCAGCTACCGAAAGCGATGGCTCTTGTCAATCGGCTGATTCAAAACAACGTTTTTTCATCATGGATATTACCGGTACTTGGTGCCCACCATGCGGTTCCTATGGAATCCCGGGATTTGCTAAAGCCATTGAACTTATTGGTGAAAACAACTTGGTTGCCATGAGTGTTCATGCATCTGACGCTTTGTCGTGTGCAGCTGGAAACGAGTTGCAAAACTACACACAATATAAAACCACCTCGGTACCACGTGTTGCTGGAGGGTCGACTTTAATTTTCCCGGCTGGAGTATACAGTGATATTAATCAAACTGCCATTAAAATTAAAGGAGAATCAGACAAAACAACTTCACAGGCTGCTGTGGTAAATTGTTATGTTGGTAAAACTGTTAATGGAACCACGGTAACATTGGATGTTAAAGCTAAATTCTTTTCCGGGGCCAATGGCGACTATTATGTTGCTGCCTATGTATTAGAAGATGGAATCGTTGCCTCACAAGCCCTTGCTACTGGTGGAAGTAATGCAACCCAAGTACATGATCATGTATTGCGTGGCGCTTTTGGCGTTACTTTTGGTGAGTCGCTTTCAACAGGTGCAGCAGAAACAGGAAAAATAGTTTCAAAAACTTTAACTACTACTTTAAACAGTGCTTGGAAAGTAGCGAACCTTCGTTATGCTGTTGTTATTTGGAATAAAGATGCAAGTGGCATTTACAAATTTGAGAATTGCACTGAAATTAAATAGTAATTTTAGTTTACAAATTATAAAAGCATCCAATAAAATGGATGCTTTTTTTATGCATAAATTAATCGAAAACTGTGTTTATGACACGCAACCTCGTTACTTTTATTCGTCAAAATTTAAATGAGTTCTTCTCTAGGTTTTACCCATTTGAATGAATTGCTATTTTATGACAAAACTATTTAGATTTATTTAAGATAATTTTTAACTTTGCTTTTTTGCCATATTTTTGAATGAGACATTTTTTACTCTTCTTACTTTGTATTCTATCCCTTTCAACTGCTGCGCAACGATTCCGTTGGGCTCAAGGTGCCAGCTATAATGGTGGAGGTGGGAATGGCATGGCTTATTACCGAAGTGCTACTGATAAACATGGAAATGTTTATGTCACTGGTTATTTTTCAGGCACTGCCAATTTTGGGGGTGGAGCCAGCGGCAGTGTATCTAGTTATGGAGGACAAGATATTTTTCTTGCAAAATATGATACCACAGGTACCTTAGTATGGCTAACCACTGCTGGAAGTACTGGCAATGACTATGGTTATTCGTGTGCAGTTGATACAGCAGATAATTGTTATTTGGTAGGAACATTTTCTGGAACTTGTAATTATGGGAACGGAAAAACAATGACCGCCTGGGGTAATACAGATGGCTTTTTGGCGAAATACAATAAGAATGGAGCCTGTTTATGGGTAAATCGTTTTGGAAGTGGCAGTTACGAATATGCCAATGGGGTTGATTGTTCTCCCAATGGGACTGTATACGTAACAGGAACTTTCACCAATCAATGCCAGTTCTTAAGTCAGACGAGCCCCTTGAGTAATACCTGTGTTCAAGCTAGTGGATCGAATTATGATATATTTCTTGCCAAGTACAACGCCAGTGGCGTTTTAATTTGGGTAAGATCGGCTGGAACTGGACAATGGGCCTATAGTTGGGATGTTTCCGTTGACGATTCATCCAACGCCTATATTACTGGATATTATTATGGTACGGTGACCTTTGATAATAAGATTTGGCAGGGATCGCTTTGTGGAATCGGTGCTATATCGCCTACTGTTTCAATAGCCTTAAGTTCAGGCACCAATACTTATCATGGATTTATTGCAAAATATTCCTCCACTGGAGTACCCCAATGGGCTATCAATTGTCCGGGAGGCAGCACCTATGGCTATGCCTATTCAATTGGCGGAGATGGATTTGGAAATTTATACGTCACGGGATATTATAGTGGCACTGGTACCTTTGGATCTATCTCACTATCTGCATCCACCACTGGCTATGGAACCTTTGTTGCAAAATTAAATACCAATGGAGACTTCTTGTGGGCGCGCAATATCCAAAACAATTCCAATACTTGGGCGTGGGGGTATGATGTATGTGCGAATGCTTCAGGTGCCTGTTTTGTTACTGGTTATACCTATACAAATGCTTCTACCACTGGTTATATTTGTAGCACCCCGTTTCCAGCCAATAATCAATCCTGGGGCTATCATACGTATGGTGTAAAATTTAAGGCGAACGGTGATTGTTCTTGGAGTGTGAGAGGAAGCTCAAATAATGGCTCCAATTCCTGGGCTTATGGATATGGCATCAGTGTTAATGATTTTGGAAGTATCTACATGACTGGATTTAATCAGCCCAATCTCAAGTTCTATCTAAATGCCGATACTGCTACCAGTTATGGAAATGTGAATGGGACCAGTTGGGGTACTTATCTTGCCCATTTTGAAGACGATAACTTTATTCTAATTGATAAAACAAAAGCGACGTATTGCCCTGGTGATTCATTCTATTTAAAATATGATGCCTATGGTGTGTATGCCGACTCGAATATTTACAGAGCGATGATTAGTGATGGCAATGGAGGGTGGCAAGCATATCAATACGTAGGTCAAAAGGTGGGTTCTAATCATGATAGTATCCTGGTTAAAATACCAAAGAACCTTCCCAATGGGTTAGGCTATCGATTCCGCGTGGAAGCCTCGGCTCCTTTGGTTCGAAGTAATAAGAGCCTGAATGATGCCGCAATAGAGCGCCCCGTAGCAAATATCATTAATCCAGATGATACGCTTTGCTTGGGAGATAGCCTGCAATTGAATTGTGACCCTGCCTATAAATATAAATGGTATAGCAATTTTAGTATTCGTGATTCAACGGTGAGGAAACCCTATATTAGCCCACCAGCAACTACAAAAATCTATTTAAGAACGCTTAATCTAGCTGGCTGTGAAAACTATGATAGTATTCGAATTGTTGTGATTGCGCGTCCAATTCCAAATGCAGGTCGAGATACCAGCGTTTGTATTGGTGACAGTTTACAATTGCTTGCAACAGGAGGAACATATTATCGTTGGTACCCAGTCATTGGTTTAAGCGACAGCACTAAAGCCAATCCAAAAGTATTATTAAATGCAACCAGTCGCACGTATCATGTGATTGTTGGAAATGGATTTTGTGTTGAAGAAGATTCGGTAATATTAACTGGACGAACTCCACTTCAAATTACTGGATATACAGACACGACTATTTGCAAAGGACAGAGCACTGTACTTCATGCAAACCCAACGGGTGGATATTCACGTGGGTATACGCTTTCTTGGAATAATGGAGTAGGTACTGGAAACTATTTAGTAGTTACACCATCAACAACTACAACCTATCGTGTTGTATTAAGTGATGGATGTACAATATTAAATGACACACAATTTATTACCGTAACTGTTCGACCTAAACTAACTGTTACTCCGCGTTTAGATACCACCATTTGCAAAGGCCAGAGTGTATTGCTTTATGCCAATGGAATTGGGGGCTATTCACCTAATTATTCCTTCTCGTGGAGTAATAATGCGGGTAATGGCAAGCAGGTGATGGTTTCTCCTCAAACAACAACAACCTACAAAGTATTATTACGTGATAATTGCACAGCATCGAATGATAGTGCCAATGTAACTGTTTTTGTGCGCGGTGATTTGGATGTAACTGCTTCTAATGATACTAGTATTTGTATTGGACAAAGTGCGGCCCTTCATATTATAAATACTTCAGGTGGCGACAATTTAAATTATCATTACGATTGGTATAATTCTTCGAATTTATTAATAAGTAATAATGCCATTTGTAATGTATCACCAGCAATCACTTCTAATTATTACGTCGTGGTAACTGATAATTGCACCAGTAAAACCGATACTGATTATGTTACTGTTTTTGTAAGAAATAAATTAGATGTAACCGCAATGGCCGATACCACCATTTGTAAAGGAACAGCTACTTTATTAAAAGTAAAATCTGCCATTGGTGGTTATGCTCTTAACTATACTTACTCATGGTATGATGCATCTTTCAACCTGGTTGGAACGGGTGCTCAAACGCTATCACCAATAATCAATTCACCAAGTAAATACTATGTACTGCTTCGCGATAATTGCACATCAGTAACAGATACCGATGAAGTGGAAATATTTCATCATTCGCCGTTGAAAATCACGGCTCGAATTGACAGCGTTATTTGTATTGGGCAAGCTGTTTATTTATATGGAAAAGCCCAAGGAGGTGACAGTTTACATTATACTTATAAATGGCTCGATTCAACCACCAATGCTTTGGTTGGATATGGAAATTACTTATCGGTAGTTCCATCGGCAACTACAACATACAAAGTAGTGCTTAGCGATAATTGTACTCCTAAAACGGATACCGATTATGTTAAGATTAAACATCGCCCGGCTTTGGTAATAAAATTCCCGAATGATACTACCATCTGTAGAGGTAATAGTGTTGATTTATTTGTAGATGGCAGTGGTGGCGACAGTACCAGTTATGAATTCAAATGGAATAATGGAGCCGGAAGTGGTAAATCAACAAAGGTTACTCCACTAGTTACCTCATCATATAAAGTAGTACTTACGGATTTCTGTACCTTGAAATCGGATTCTGCCATTATTAAAGTGACGGTATTAGATCCACTAAAAATAAATGCTGGTGCCGACAAGAACATCTGTTATGGGCAGTTTACCACCATTACACCACCACTTACTAATGGTGGAAAACCAACGGGGTATGGTTACGCTTGGTACAACTTAACTACAAATACCATTGTAGGAACTACAAAGAGTCTCACCGTAAATCCATTAGCCACAACAACCTATCGTGTAGTATTTACCGACAATTGTACGGTTGCTAAAGACAGCGACGAAGTGGTGGTAGTGGTACAACCAACACTCAAAGTGAAAATCATTTCACCTTCAGTAACTGTATGCAGAGGAACCAATATCAGCTTGCAATCGCAAGGTAGTGGTGGTTATGATGCAACCTTGTTCCAATACAAATGGAGTCAGAATTTAGGTAATAAAGCCAATATCAATTTTGCACCCGATAGTACTCGTTATTATAAAGTGACCTTGAGTGATGGTTGTAGCTTACCTGTGAGTGATTCAATACTAATTAATGTAGAGCAATTACCACAACCTCAATTTACGGTAGCAGATAGTATCGGTTGTAATCCATTTACCGTGAATTTCCTTGATGCAAGTTCAAATAATACCAACAATCGATACTTATGGTATTTTGGCGATGGATCACAAGACACCATTCCGAATCCAACGCACACTTATAATAAAGTAGGTAAGTATAAAGTTGAATTACGATTAACCTCCCCAACGGGTTGTACTAATATTATTTCTAAGCCCGATTATATTGTAAGTAATATTACACCGATTGCGAAGTTTAATTCGAACCCTGTAAAAGTAAAAGCATCTGATGGTTCTGTTTACTTCACCAATCAAAGCAGTTATTCCGATTCGTTGCAAATGCAGTATGGTGATGGGCAACAGCTTAGCTGGACCGCCAAGAACCAATGGTTCCATAAGTACACCGACACGGGAGTTTATATAGCGCAACTTACTGTAAAGAATAAATTTAATTGTACTGCTTCTGCGTTTGATACGATTGTTGTGGAGGAAGATTATAATTATTTCATGCCGAATATTTTCTCTCCTAATAATGATGAAAAGAATGAGATTTTAAAACCATCTTTAACATTTGTTGATCATTATACCATGAAGGTTTACGATCGCTGGGGCACCTTGGTTTACAAATCGCCTGATCAACATTGTGATGCAAAACAAACTTGTGGATGGGATGGAATGTTCAGAGGAGAACCTGCTCCCGAGGCCGTTTATATTTATCAGATATATATTCTCGATAAGGACTTCAACGAGCATTACGAGAAAGGCACCTTTATCTTAGTAAGATAACAATCAAATTATTTATTGAGTTACTTGAATTTCTATTAGCGAATCGATGTAGCGCGTGAATTTTTGCGCGCCTGATTCATTTAGATGATTCACATCGCTGAAATCGTTTGCGGAAAAGGATGGATAGTTAACTGTTTCAGGGGTAACAACAAAAGCACGGGGCATTGTATTTTTGACGATTGAATCCAATAAATGTTGGTTTTCAACCACCCATTTTCTATCTAAATACCCTTCGTAATTTTTCATTAACGGTGGAGTAACGAGCCAAAGCGAAATGTTTTTTTGCGCAAGCATTTGAATTATTTGTCCTAATGCTTCAGTGCTATTCTTTATGTTTTTTTCCTTCAATCCGAGGGTGTGCGCAGTGGCTCGCTCCTCAGCATTTGTATCTGCTAAGGCTCCTTTCTCATTGGCAGGAACTAGCAAATATCCATTGGGTTGAAATCCATTGGTGAGATTTGTTTTAAAGCCTGAGAGGAATATTTTGAGCGACTCGTAAGGCGTATAGCGAAAGATGGCAGCATAATTTTTCAGTTCAAAGCCTTGATTCAAATTTAATTTATAGTGCTTTTCATAGAAGGCTGTTCTCCATGCCTCCTCCCCTGTTTCGAGATTTTCTCCGAAAGACAAATAAGATAATCCAAGAATGATAGTATGTAAATTGGGCATTGAATCAAGGTATGATTCTAAGATTTTTTCGTCGATGGAATAGGTTTGACTCACATGCGCCATATTAAAGCCTTTGGAAGTGAGATACGATGGATTCAATCCCTTGAGCATTTCTGAGTTTCCTAATACCAGTATCTCCGATGCTTTCTCATTGGCTACAAACTCCTTCATTTTGTAGGAATAGGAATTCTCGATACCATTCAACTTGTATTCAAGATAGCAGCAAAAGGCCCAAAATGGCGAGGTTACCAGCAGAAGTCGAATAAGTATTTTTTTAATAGCTGCCATTGATATTAGAACTGAAAATAAATAAAAGTACGATGCTCAAAAACCCCAAAAAACAAAATGATAAAGAGCAAGAAATTAAGAAATACAATTCGCTGAACGGGCTTCGCTTCATGCCATCTATCCGAGAGATTTGAATCTTTCACAAACCATTCTATTCCGAGCATTAGCAATAGCATGGCACCTGAAATCAACCATAGGTGGCGTTCTACGGGGATTTGCAGCAGTGAACTAAGTTGTAGGTTGTTAAATAAATTTCCAATAATATAAAATGCATCATGCATAGTAGCAGCACGGAAAAAGATCCAACAAAAATCGATACCGATGAAGGTAATGATGATGGCTAAAATAGCTGGAAGTTTTGCAAACCATGGATTCATATATTTGTTTGCAAAAACAAGGAGCCCGTTCAAAATTCCCCATACCAAAAAAGTATGATTGGCACCATGCCATAATCCACTTAGCGCAAAGGTGACAAACACATTTCTAAAAAACCATTTCTGATTACCTCCCAATGGAATATATACATACTCTTTAAACCAGCTTGAAAGGGAGATATGCCAGCGTCGCCAGAATTCGGAAAAGCTCTTCGAAAAATAGGGCATATTGAAATTGATTATCAGGTCGAAACCTAACACCCTGGCGGTGCCTCGGGCAATATCGCTATAGCCGCTGAAGTCGCCATAGATTTGAAATGCAAATAAAATCGTTGCGATAATCAATGTATATCCCTGATAGTTTTGAGGGTGTTGATATACGGCATCAACAATCGTAGAAAGGTTATCGGCCACCACCATCTTTTTGAATAATCCCCATAAAATCCATTTCATTCCCATTGAGAAATTATCATAAGTAAAAACATGATGTTCTTTGAACTGATGCAATAATTTTTGAGGCCGCTCAATGGGGCCTGCTACCAGCTGAGGGAAAAACATCACATATAAGGAATACACCAGCCAGTTGCGTTCGGCTTTTTGCTTGCCTCGATAAACCTCTACAGTATAGCTAATGGCTTGGAACGTGTGAAATGACAAACCGATGGGCAAGACAATATTGGCAAATATCGAATTTGAAGGAGGCATGCTCCAATGAAAGAGTAATGAGAAATTAGCCAGTATAAATGCCGCATATTTAAAAAAAGCAAGAGCTCCCAAATTGGCTACCAAGGAGGCATACAGCCATTTCTTTTGCTTCGAACGATGGCCAATATTTTTTTCAATTTGAATTCCCGCATAAAAATCGACCGCGATGGTATAGGCAAGAATTAGAATATATACTGGATTGAAATACATATAGAAATAGCAACTGCTTAGGAGCAAAAATGCATTTCTGTATTTTGATGGCAATAAAAAGTACCCTGCGATTACCACCGGAAAGAAAATCACGAAAGCGATTGAATTGAATAGCATAAGGGTATGGCAAATCTAATTTTTTATTCGTTTTAATCTTTGCAAAAAAAAGAAAAGTGATTGCAGCAAATGGTGGTATGCTATTTAAAAAGAAGACCTCTTTCGTTTCCCTTTCAAATTGAGGAATGCGCATACGATTGTGGCGAATAAGCGTTATTTTCGCGAATATGAGCGTGATACATTTGCTACCTGACCATACTGCCAATCAGATTGCTGCTGGAGAGGTGGTGCAACGCCCTGCGAGTGTGGTGAAGGAGCTGTTGGAGAACAGTGTGGATGCGAAGGCTACCAAGATTATTTTGAATATTAAGGAGGGCGGAAAGATGCTCATTCAAATTTCCGATAATGGGATTGGGATGAGTGAAGTGGATGCCAGATTGTGCTGGGAGCGACACGCTACAAGTAAGCTCAACGTAATTGAAGATTTGTTTGCATTGAACACCTTTGGATTTAGAGGTGAGGCATTGGCAAGTATTGCTGCGGTGGCTCAGGTGGAAATGAAAACGCGAAGAGTTGAAGATGAACTAGGGACCCATTTAATTATAGAAGGAAGCCAGGTGAAGCGTCAGGAAGTCATTGCTTCTAATGTTGGGACCACCATTGCGGTGAAGAATTTATTCTTTAACGTGCCTGCCCGTCGTACTTTTTTGAAGAGTGATGCCGTGGAATCGAACCATGTCATGGAAGAGTTTTTGCGTGTGGCATTAGCCAATCCGCAAATTGGTTTCTCGATGACCAATAACGATAATGAAGTCTTTCATGTTTTGCCAGGCACTTTAAAGCAGCGTATCATTGGGCTTTTTGGAGAGAAGTACAAGGAACAAATATTAAGTGTTAATGAGTCGACACAGATTGCCAATATCTATGGCTTTGCGGGCAAGCCCGATTTTGCAAAGCGCACCCGGGGGGAGCAATTCTTTTTTGTGAATAATCGATTCATTAAAAATTCCTATCTCAATCATGCGGTGGTTGGGGCTTATCAGGATTTGATGCCCACGGATAATTTTCCGTTTTATGTTTTATTTATTGATTTAGATCCATCGACCATTGATATCAATGTTCATCCAACCAAGACTGAAATAAAATTCAGGGATGAAAAAAATCTATATACTATTTTAAAAGCGGTAGTAAAAAGAACCTTGGGGCAGCATACCATTACGCCACAATTTGATTTTGAAACTCCGGCCACCATTCAAAACTTCACCCCCGATTTTTTCAATCGGGATGAAATTCCGTCGCCCCCACAAATTAAGGTAGATACGAATTACAACCCTTTTGACAAGGGCAATTATCACCCAACCCAAGAGAGTTATCGAGAGCAAGGAAATAAATTGAATTGGCAACAACTCTATCAACCCAATCAGAATACAAATCAAACAACGCCAGAGCGAACCATTCAGCCTTCTTTGGGAAATATTGATGAGGATGCTCCCGTTCAAAAGCAATTCATGCAGATTCATCGTCGATATATTGTATCATCGATTAAAAGTGGCATGATGCTCATTGATCAGCAAGCAGCACATGAGCGAATATTGTATGAGCGTTACTTGGAACAAATGGAGAAAAATACAGGGGTGAGTCAGCAGCTATTGTTTCCTGTGGTATTGCAATTTAGTGCTACCGACTTGGTGCTCTTCCAGGAATTGAAAGAAGAATTTCAATCACTCGGGTTTGTGCTTGATGATTTCGGCAATAATCAAATTGTGGTTAACGGCCTTCCTGCAGAAGCCAATGAAAAAGGCCCTCAGCAAGTGCTTGAAGGCATGTTGGAACAATACAAGACGTATAAGACGGATGTTAGAATCACCAAGCGAGAGAGCGTAGCACGCAGTTTGTCGAAACGATTAAGTATCAATTATGGCAAGGCGTTGAGCAATGATGAGATGCGTAATTTAGTAGATGAGCTTTTTGGATGCACCATGCCTTATCAAACTTCTGATGGGAGCGTCATCGTAAGGATGATTAGTATGGATGACTTGGAGAAGATGTTTTAATTTCTATCAATCATTTTATTTCAAATTAGGTTTAGCATAAGCAAGGATTTGCTTGTTCAATCATGCTCTGAATTTTCTCTATAAACAATAAGCCCTGTAGAAACTAAGTTCCACAGGGCTTATAAACCAATTTATAATGAATTCTTCTAGCTTATTATACGAATCTTAGTTCTCGTTCATTTCATTTTGTTCTTTCAAGATGCGTTTGGTTTGACGACGACGCAATTGTTTTAATTTCAAACGATAGCGAATCAAATACATACTAGGTGCTACAATCAAAGTAAGGAATGTAGCTACAACCAATCCGTAAATGATGGTCCAGGCCAATGGGCCCCAGAATACTACACTCTCTCCACCTAAATAGAAATGAGGGTTGAACGTAGTAAACAAACTACCGAAGTCCATATTCACACCAATGGCTAAAGGAATGAGTCCGAGAATCGCTGCTGAAGCCGTTAATAATACCGGAGTCATACGAGTTACGCCCCCTTCGATAATTGCTTGACGTGTACGCATTCCACGCGCCTTGAGCTCATCAATAAATTCGATGAGGATGATACCATTCTTCACTACGATACCTGCAAGGGCGAGTACCCCTACACCTGACATCGCAATTACAAATGGGCGACCCGAGATGGCATAGCCTAAGAACACCCCTGACAAACTAAATACAATAGTTGAGAAGATGATCAATGGTTTTGTACTTGAGTTAAATTGAATTACGATAACCAAGAACATGATGGCGATAGCTGCTCCGAAAGCTTTGAGTAGGAATGCTCCAGTCTCTGCTTGATCTTCTTGCGCACCACCTTGCTTAATTTCATAACCATCTGAAAGATGCACATCATCGATGATTCGTTTTAAGTCGGCATTCACGAGATTACCATTATAACCTTTAACCAAACCACTATATAATGTAACCACACGACGTTGTTGTTTACGATTGATACCATTATAGTTTTTAGCATTCTCAACTCTTGCTACCGCAGCCAATGGCACCGTTTTCAATTGACCTGTACTCATATCGCGGAAGGTGATATTCAAGCGAAGTAAGTCTTCTGGTTTCTCACGATATTGTTCTTGCAGGCGCACGATGATTGGAATCTCATCTTCACCATCGCGGAATTTGGAAGGATTACGATTACCATTTAGGGAGGCAAACATGGCACTTCCAATTTGTCCAATTGATAGGCCTTCACGTAATGCCTTATCATTATCAATGATTACTTTCAGTTCCGGTTTATCAAGAATCAAATCTGTTTTAAGTTGATCAATACCTTGAATTCCAGAAGAAGCGATTAATCCTTTTACACGTGCTGAAATTGCGATGAGTGAATCAAAATTATCACCTGCTATTTCTATTTGAATATCACGACCGGTAGGAGGCCCATTTTGTTCTTGTTCAACAGAGATGGAAGTACCCGCGATATTTTTGATATTATTACGAATTGCCTTTAATATTTTAGATGTTGACTTTCCATCACGTTTTTCAAATTCTTTGAATGCCACAGTCACCTTGCTTTTATGCGATTGTGCTGCACGGTCGGGGTTACGAGGGTCACCTGCACCAATCGCTACATTCGCTATCACCGACTCTACGATATCCTTATCATCAACTATCGCTTCATTCACTTTCTTTTCCAATATTTTAGTGATACTATCGGTATAGTGTAATTCCGTACCAATTGGTAATTCGCAATAAACATAAACGAAGTTAGGATCGCCTGATGGGAAAAATTCCACTTTCGGTTTCGATGCAACGAAGATTGCAAAACTAAGGAAGAAGAATAAAATTGCGCTTATGAATACCCAACGTGAGTGTGCACGTTTAATTGCAAACGTAACAATGCGACGATATCCATCACGTAATTTGATAAGCAAATTATCTTGGAATGCGTGAATCATTGGATTAAACACATAATGTACAATGGCTAGAATAAGCACACATACAAAGAGGAAATTTCCGAATCCATGCCATGCCAAGGAACCTACACCAAAAGCAATCAAATGGATAATGGCACCGCCTACAAGTAAGAATATTACTGGCTTGCGATAGCGACGGAAACTTTCTTGTTTGTACTCATGGTCGCGTTGCATGAACGATACAGCAAAAACAGGGTTAATGATAAACGCAACTACCAATGATGCAAACAAGGTAATGATG
>CAIVZR010000069.1 GCA_903910445.1 uncultured Bacteroidota bacterium | reverse complement strand
GATTTCACCAACAATTATTGGAATACCATAGATACAACACTTATAAAGAATGCGATTTACGACTTCAGAAATAATAGCAAAGTGCCCTATAAAATTGATTTCAGTAATTTCAAAACATCACCAGTATCTAATTGCTGGCCATTATCTCCGGGCGATGCTCCGAAGAAACAGAATACTGGAATTGGAAAATCAAAAAAGTCAATATCTCATTTCGCCATCTTCCCTAACCCAGCATCAAGTGCATTGCAAATTGAGACCGACTTAGAAGGAAGTTTATATTGCGGAATTACGGATATCACTGGCCGTCGAGTTTCAATTCATTCCATCGACAATACCCATTCGGATATTGATGTGAGGGCTTTAAAACCAGGTATTTATTACATTTCATTACTTAATGAAAAAGGAGATTCTTACATGTTGAAGTTCGTTAAGGAATAAATATTTCATACATAAAAAAATAAGCCTCAGCAGAAATGCTGGGGCTTATTTTTTGCTTGCAAATTACACCCATTTAAATTGCAACAATAGAATCAAAATAAAAAGGCCTCAAACATTAATGTTTAAGGCCTTTTTAATCTTATAGTGTACTTACTTATTCAGCGGTTACATCCAGTCCCAATCCGCGTAATTCATGTATCAATACATTGAACGACTCTGGCAATTGAGGGGTTGGCATTGGCTCGCCTTTTACAATAGCTTCGTATGATTTTGCGCGACCGATAATATCATCACTCTTAATCGTCAATACTTCTTGTAAAATGTTTGATGCACCAAATGCTTCGAGTGCCCAAACCTCCATCTCACCAAAACGCTGACCTCCAAATTGTGCCTTACCTCCCAACGGTTGTTGAGTAATTAATGAGTAAGGGCCTATTGAACGGGCGTGTAACTTATCATCAACCATGTGTCCCAATTTCAACATGTAGATAATACCTACGGTTGTTTTTTGTTTGAAACGTTCTCCGGTTTGACCATCGGTTAAGTAGGTCTGACAGTTTTCAGGTAAACCTGCTTTAGTAATATATTCAGCAATTTGTTCTTGTGTTGCTCCGTCAAAAATAGGAGTTGCAAATTTAGTTCCCAATACTTCACCAGCCCATCCCAACATCGTTTCATAAATTTGTCCTAAGTTCATACGACTTGGCACACCCAATGGATTCAATACAATATCTACTGGAGTTCCATCTTCCAAGAACGGCATGTCTTCACGAGCAACAATACGGGCAACAACCCCCTTATTACCGTGACGTCCTGCCATCTTATCCCCTACCTTCAACTTACGTTTGGTAGCGATATAAACTTTAGCCATTTGTACAATTCCTGTTGGCAATTCATCACCTACTGTAAGAGCGAACTCCTCACGGCGATATTTACCTACTAAATCATGTGCTGCTCTGCGATAGTTTACTAAGATATCACGAATCAATACATTCTTATCTTTATCTGTTGTCCAAGCCGTTGGATTGGTTAAATCATAATCCAATTCAAACAATGCTTTTTGTGTGAACTTCACTCCTTTTCCAATCAACTCTTGTTCGTATACATCATATACACCTTGAGATGTTTTACCATTCAACAAAGTCATCAACTTCTCTACCAAACGCTCTTTCAACTTCGACAAGTTCTTGCTGTGAGTGTCAGCTAATTTTGAAGTCACCACTTTCTCTTGGTCTTTCGTCAACTTGTCTTTCTTCACTTTAGAGAAGAGTTTCTTGTCGATGATAATACCATTGGTAGAAGGAGGGGCTTTTAAAGAGGCATCTTTCACATCTCCAGCTTTATCACCGAAGATTGCACGTAACAATTTCTCTTCTGGCGATGGTTCAGTTTCACCTTTAGGAGTGATTTTTCCAATAAGGATATCACCTTCATGAACTTGAGCACCAATACGAATCAATCCGTTTTCATCCAAGTTACGAGTCGCCTCTTCACTTACATTCGGGATATCGTTGGTTAACTCTTCTTCTCCACGTTTGGTATCACGCACTTCCAATTCGTATTCGGTAACATGTATCGAAGTGAACACATCTTCTTGTACTGCCTTCTCACTGATAACAATCGCATCCTCAAAGTTGAAACCTTGCCAAGGCATGAATGCCACTTTCAAGTTTCTACCCAAGGCCAATTCGCCTAATTCGGTAGCATAACCTTCGATGATTACATCACCTTTTTTAATTTTATCACCTTTCTTCACCAACGGGCGTTGATTCACGCAAGTGTTCTGATTCGTACGTTTGAATTTAGTTAAGTGATATGTTTTCATCTCACCATCAAAATTCAACAATTCTTCTTCAGCAGTAAGGTTATAGCTTACAATTACTTTTTCTGCATCTGCATATTCAATTTCTCCATTTCCTTCAGCAACAACAACAGCGCGGCTATCACGGGCAACACGACCTTCCAGTCCGGTACCAACGATGGGCGATTGTGGTTTCAATAAAGGAACAGCCTGACGTTGCATATTCGATCCCATCAAAGCACGGTTCGCATCATCATGTTCCAAGAAAGGAATCAATGAAGCAGCAATACTTACAATTTGGTTCGGTGCAATATCCATGTACTGTGCTTCTTCAGGAGAGATTGACGGGAAGTCACCATCCTTACGGGCTCGTACTCTTTCGGTTAAGAAATTTCCTTTTGAATCATATTTTGAATTTGCCTGTGCAATGGTTTTTCCATCTTCATCCTCTGCACTCACATACGTTACAGGCTCATCAACTTTTACTTTTCCATTTACAATCTTACGGTAAGGCGTTTCAATGAAACCCATTCCATTCACTTTTGCATGTACGCAAAGAGAAGAAATCAATCCGATATTCGGACCTTCAGGAGTTTCAATAGTACATAAACGACCATAGTGAGTATAATGCACATCTCGCACCTCAAATCCTGCACGCTCTCTGCTCAAACCACCAGGGCCTAACGCCGACATACGGCGTTTGTGTGTAATCTCAGCCAATGGATTGGTTTGATCCATAAACTGTGATAGTTGAGAAGTTCCGAAGAATGAATTGATTACTGACGATAAGGTACGTGCGTTAATCAAGTCGGATGGGTTAAACACCTCATTGTCGCGGATGTTCATACGCTCACGAATAGTACGTGCCATACGAGCCAAACCTACCCCAAATTGAGCGAATAACTGCTCGCCTACTGTACGTACACGACGATTACTCAAGTGGTCAATATCATCCACATCGGCTTTATCATTACTTAATTTGATTAAGTTCTTAATGATGTCGATGATATCGTCTTTTGTCAATACACGGCTCTTTTCGTCAACTTTGTTAAGCTTACGATTGATACGGTAACGACCTACTTCTCCTAAATCGTAACGCTTATCCGAGAAGAACAAACGCTCGATAACGCCACGTGCAGTTTCCTCATCGGGTGCATCGGCATTACGTAATTGGCGATAGATTAATTCAATCGCTTCTTTACCATTATTCGAAGTGTCTTTTTGTAATGTATTATGGATGATAGCAAAGTCATTCGATTTGCTTTCTTCTTTATGTAAGATGATGGTTTGAACTTTTGCTTCTAAGATGGTATCAATATGGTCTTCCGACAAATCAACATCACGCTCAATAAGCACTTCATTACGTTCAATTGAAACCACTTCACCGGTATCTTCATCAACGAAGTCTTCTACCCAGGTGCGTAAAACCCTCGCTGCTAATTTTCTACCTACTGCATTTTTCAATCCCGATTTAGAAACTTTAATTTCTTCTGCAAGATTGAAAATATTCAAGATATCTTTATCGCTTTCAAATCCAATGGCACGGAACAAAGTTGTTACCGGGAATTTTTTCTTACGATCGATATAAGCATACATCACGTTATTCACGTCGGTTGCAAACTCAATCCAAGAACCTTTGAAAGGGATAATACGAGCCGAATACAATTTTGTACCGTTGGTATGGTAGCTCTGTCCGAAGAACACACCAGGAGAACGATGTAATTGAGATACCACAACACGCTCAGCACCGTTGATTACAAAGGTACCTTTAGAAGTCATGTATGGGATATTACCTAAATAAACATCTTGTACAATCGTTTCAAAATCTTCGTGATCTTTATCGGTACAAAATAATTTAAGTTTCGCTTTCAACGGAACATTATAGGTCAAACCTCTGTCCATACACTCTTCGATACTGTACTTTGGAGGATCAACGAAGTAGTCGATAAATTCCAATACGAAAATGCCACGGGTATCCGAAATAGGGAAATTCTCCATGAACACTTTGTAGAGTCCTTGTGATTTTTTGTTTTCAGTCGATGCGTCGAGTTGAAAGAACTCTTTGTATGACTGGATTTGCACATCTAAAAAGTCGGGGTAGTCGATGACCTTTTCTACAGATGCAAAACTGATACGATTGATGTCTTTAGTTGCCAATGCTTATCAATATTAATGGTTTATAATTATTCTCTTCCTTCACGTCGGGGCTCGCATTCTTTATTAATGAAATCAGGCAAACCAGTGTTTTAGCACGGGTCAGATGCATGTGTGACGCCACAATTGCCTGCATCATCCTTATTTTGCAAATGTTTATGCGTTGCGCATAAAAGGTACCATGCCCTAGGATTTCGGCTTGCGAAGCCGACGGCAGTTACCAATTTATCTTAATGATTATGAAAAAACAAGTCTCGAGTATTGCAAAAAGGATTGCAAATATAGCCTTATTTTGGAGAAAATCAAATTTTGGCAAAAGAATTGTAGAGCGGAGCGGCTTTACACCCAGTATTTTACTTAAAAATATTGGGGATTTGAATGGAATTACCTGGTATTTAGAAACTTATAATTATTGATTTCCAACGGCCAAGAGCATTTCCTTAAGATCAATTTCCACGCTCTTTTTCACATTTTCCACGATTCTTCCAATTTCTTTACCATCCTTGTAAACGATAAAGGTAGGAACATTCACAATCAGGCTTTTATCGGCTTCCCCATGCAATGATTTTTTGCTGCGATCAACTCCATATAAGGTAATTGACGAAGCAGGAAATTGGGCTTCATCCAAAACTCTGAAAAATTTAGGAAGTAGGTTCTGGGTATCATCACACCAAGTGCCTGCAAATACCATAAAAGTAACGCGATCCTTGAAAGCTTTCAGATATAAAATATCTGTATTCACCGCCGAATTATAGGTGTCATAATTCTTTTTAAACCATGGAAATTCGTCGGTACTTAATTGGGTACGCTTAATTTTTCCTACCAAAATCTTCTCGTTTCGGTCGGTAGTCATGTATTTATACGTTTTGCCGCAGCCAAAGCTTAGCATGGTAAATAGGAATATGATACTTATTAATTTAAACTTCATTTTCAATTTTGGTTGATGATTTTATTTTGAGATTCAAATGTAATACTCCCCATTTGTTGTACCAAAAGTTTAGCAAGTTAAGTTAAATAATAGGGTTAAATAAATAAGGATTAAGCGGCATTTCTTTGGTTTGATTGAGCATACTTTTTATTAGGAGTTTGTTTGGTTGTGTGATGAGTTTTCTGATGATAATACTCGATATGGTTCTGAACTCCCTCAAAGAGTTCAAAACCATTATCGCAAGGGTTTAAAAAAATATAATCGTACTTCAGAGATTTCCAGAAGCGTTCTATCCAGGCATTATCGGTAGCTCTTCCTTTCCCATCCATTGAGATTTTTATTTCTTCTTTTTCGAGGTATTGTGTCCAAGCGGCACTGGTGTATTGAGAGCCTTGATCAGAGTTCAGTATTCCCGGCTTTCCATTTTGCTCAATGGCACTTTTTAAGACGTTTAAACACCATTGCTTGGTCATGCTGTTACTGATACCCCAGCCCATGATTTTACGGCTGTAAACGTCAATAATCGCGGTCATATACATAAAGCCTTTGGCCATTGGGATATAGGTTATATCGGTGCTCCAAACTTGATTGGCTTGAGTAATTTCAAGATTACGTAACAAGTAGGGTTTGATAAATTCCTTTAATCCAAGCTTTGTCAAATTCTTCCGGCGGTAAATGGTTTGATGTCCCATGATCTTAAATAGCCGTCGGATCCTTTTAGGTCCAATCGGATAGCCAAGTTCACGTAGTAAATGAACCATAGACTCAACGCCTTCTGTAGGATGCAATAACAAGTGTTTGTCCATGATGTTCATCATCTTTGTATTCTCTGGTTTCTCCTGAACAGGTTGATAATAGACGGAACTTCGGGGAACCGATAGCACATCACACTGTTTGCGGATGGAAAGAGTTTTAAGGCCTATTTTGATGATTTCCATTCGTTCTCGGGTATTCCCAATCTCTTGGCACTTTTTTTTAAAAAGTCATTCTCTACTTTTAGTTGCCCAATCTGGGCATAAAGTTTCTCCACATCAACGGAATCGGAGGTGTCGGAGATAGATGATTCTTTTTGGAAAACGACTGCCATATTCTCAAGAAAGTCGGCTTTCCATTTGGAAATCATAACGGCATTAATCTCAAAATGCTGACTCAATTCGGCCAGAGTTTTTTGGTTTTTGATAGCTTCTAAAGCAACCTTAGCTTTAAATTCAGCTGTAAATTTGCGACGGGTTTGTTTGGTCATTTGGTGTAGTAAAATTAGGATTTTTTTTAACTAAACCGTTGGCCCTATATTTGGGGAGTATTACAAAAAATACGAATTGTTTGTGGGCTGTGTTACTTAAAAAGTAAATAGTAAATAGTATTTAGTATTTAGTATTTAGTATTTAGTATTTAGAAAATACAATTCTAAACTTCCTACCAGTCCTTGTATTTATACTAAAGACTATAGACTTTATACTAAAGACTATCGACATATGACCCAATACTATTCAAAGCACGACTACCGTTGCGCATCCACTACAGCCAAGGTCACCATATTCACGATGTCGCGAATTTTGCTTCCGAGTTGTAAGATATGTACCGATTTTTTCATTCCAATGAGTACCGGACCAATCACTTCCCCATCCCCTATTTCCTGCATTAAATTATAGGCAATATTTCCAGCCGATAATTTAGGGAAGATTAATACGTTGGCAGCTCCATCAGCCAAAGCACTAAAAGGGTAATTCTCTTTTAATAACTCTTGATTGAGAGCAAATTTTGCTTGCATCTCCCCATCAATAATCAGTGTTGGATCTTGTGCTTTAATAATTTTCAAAGCTTCCTGCATTTTGCGTGGTGTATTTCCTTCAGCACTACCGAAATTGCTATAACCCAATAAGGCTACGCGAGGTACAATATTAAATTTACGTACCTCATTACATGCTAGTTTGCAAATGGCGGCGATATCAACAGCATTTGGGTCGCGGTTCACCGTAGTATCGGCCAAGAAAATCGGTCCTCTTTTGGTGAGCATGATATACATCCCAGCAACGATATGGGTATCGTCAATCTTCCCAATCGCTTGCAAAGCCGGGCGAATAGTACTTGGATAATTTCTTGTCAGTCCCGAAATTAATGCATCGGCTTTCCCATTCTCAATCATCATACAACCGTAATAGTTACGTTGTGTCATGAGCTTGCGCGCTTCATGCATGGTAGTTCCTTTGCGTTGACGCTTTAAATAAAGTTGCTGTGCAAACAATTCTCTGTTTACTTCATCCTCATTATAAGGGTCGATAATAGGGCAATCTTGCAAATCAATATTATTCTCGAGCATTATTTCTTCTACTCGTTTGCGGGTTCCTAATAAAATTGGAAGTGCTATACCTTCGTCCTTTACAATTTGAGCGGCGCGTAAAATATTATAGTTCTCTGCCTCAGCAAATACTACACGTTTCGGATTTTTCTTGGCTTTCTCGGTAATGAAACGAATAAATTTATTGTCCTTACCAACACGTTTTTGCAATTCAATTTTGTATTCATCCCAGTTTGTGATTGGCTTTTTGGCCACTCCACTTTCCATTGCAGCACGAGCCACCGCCACCGATACCGTAATTAATAAACGCGGATCCACAGGCTTCGGAATTATATATTGACGGCCAAACTCCATGGACATCGAATCGTATGCAGCTTTCACATTCTCAGGAACAGGCTCGTGAGCTAACTCTGCCAATGCTTTTACGGCAGCAAGTTTCATTTCCTCATTAATCGCCGTAGCACGCACATCGAGTGCACCTCTGAAGATATAAGGGAAGCCCAATACATTATTTACTTGGTTGGGGTAATCGCTACGGCCAGTTGCCATAATGATATCTGGGCGTGAAGCAATCGCTAATTCATATTCAATTTCCGGATCGGGGTTCGCCATCGCAAATACAATCGGGTTATCAGCCATACTACGAACCATATCTTGCGTTACAACATTGGCTTTGCTCAAGCCAATAAATACATCACATCCTTTCATCGCCTCTTCCAAGGTATGTATATCGCGTTTGGTTGCAAACATCCGTTTACGATCGTCGAGTTCCTTATTATCTGATCTTAAAACGCCCTTACTATCGAGCATGATAATATTTTCCAACTTCACACCCAATGCAGTGAAGATTTTTGTACAAGAAATGGCTGCGGCTCCAGCTCCATTCACAACCACAATAATCTCTTCCATTTTCTTGCCTACAATCTCAACAGCATTCAATAATCCAGCACCACTCACAATGGCAGTGCCATGCTGGTCATCGTGCATAATTGGGATATTAAGTTCCTTCTTCAGGCGCTCTTCTATTTCGAAACATTCGGGAGCTTTAATATCTTCAAGATTGACACCCCCAAAAGTAGGTTCCAAGATTTTCACTGTTCTAATGAACTCGTCGATATTGGTCGTGTTCAATTCTATATCAAACACATCAATATCAGCATAAATTTTAAAGAGCAAACCTTTTCCTTCCATTACTGGTTTGCTGGCTTCCGGACCAATATTACCTAGTCCCAAAACGGCGGTTCCGTTACTGATAACCGCTACCAAATTGCCTTTGGCAGTATATTTATAAACGTCTTCTACATTCTTGGCAATTTCCAAACAAGGAGCTGCAACACCCGGACTATAGGCTAAACTCAAATCCCTTTTGGTTTGGGTTGGCTTGGTGGGAACTACTTCAATTTTACCCGGACGGCGCTTACTGTGATAATCGAGCGCATCTTTATATAATTTATCGTTACTCATAATCAGACTTCTTTTCAATTAAATAGGTGGTAAATATAAGTATTTTGATTTTTAAGGTTTACGTGATTCTTATCAGTGTCCTCGGGCATGATTTGACCGCACTAATAGTGGTTTTGACAATTAAAATTGGCAAGGATTTATGGCGTAGATAACCAACTTAATATTGAAATTCTTAAGGGATTACCGCCTTGGGGGATGGTTCAATCAGGAAATCGAAATCTGGAAATTATCGAGCAAGCCCGAAATATTACCGTAAGAAAATTTGGCGTTTTTGATGCGGTTAAACTCCGGATTGATAGAGAAATTGGAGGCGGTGCGCAAATCGGCATTCTCAAGGATGGTGTTTTCAAAGGCTGCCCTAATTAAATCACATCCATCAAAAATAGCATTGCTTAAATCGGTTTGGATGAATTCTACTTCTTCCAATTTACAATTAACAAATTTGGTGTTTTTAAGTTTCAATTTATAAAAAGATGCAAAACTTAAAACACATTCTTCAAATTGAAAGGAAAGGGTGAAAGTATCGCAATGATCGAAGCGTAATCCAAGGAGCTTACAATTAAAAAAACGAGCATTAACGAAGGAGGTTTGTTTTAAAATTGCCATCGTTAAATCGCAATTCTCAAATACGCAAGTATTGAACTTTATATCGGTTAAATCAATATTCAAAAACACACAGCCCGAAAAGGTGCAATGGTCGAATTCCAATGCAGGCAATGGCTTGAGAGTAAAATCCTCCCGCGTATAAACGATATTTTTTCTAAATTCTTCTGGCATCTAACACTAAAATTAAAACATAATCGCTGTAACACGAATTGCAAAAATGCAGAAAATATTTCGATGACATATTGCTTTTTTTATCGAATTTAAATAAAAAAGCATACGAACCAAAGTGCCCATTGAATTTAAAAATCTATACTTGCAAAGCAATCCCTTAATAAAATTATTCCTACTTTTAAAATGTCTTTGTTTAAATTAATATAAATATGACTCTAAGTAAAACGATTCAAGTCCTTTTGTCAATTTTCATGATACTCTTACAGAATAACTTATCTGCGGCAATTACTTCTATTAGTCCAAAAAGTATTATAGGAGGCATTGGTCAAATAGTAACACTTACGGGGACTGGCTTTGGCAATAGCCAGGGAATCAATTATGTTTCATTTATTCAAGAATCAGGGAGCTATCTTGATGCTGCAGGAAGTAAGGCTTTAAAATACAAAAGCTGGATCGATTCAAAAATTGAAATCGAAATGCCTTTTGCCTTTTCAGGTCGAGTTAAAATTAATATTGGAGGCATTGATAGTTATAGTGCCGACACCTTACGAGTAAACGCAAATTTGGGCTATAGAGCTGTAAATCCATTGGATTATAACTTTCTAAATAATACCAACGGCAAGGGAGGATATACTTGGTATATGCATCGATTGTATTGGAATGACCCTGCAATTAAAGCTGCCATTGAAGCTGTATTTAAAGAATTCAGATGCAAAACAGGGGTTAATTACATTTTAGCCAATACACCTTCAGATTCTAGTTTGAAGCTGAACGACAATATCAATTTAATTGCTCCCGATTCAGCCTTAGGAGCGGTGGGTTATACAGACATGGCATGGTCTTCGTGCATCCTAGGTGGCACAACTTTCTACCGTTCGTCAACAATGGATGTGCGAATGTCGACTAAGCAGAATTGGTATTTTGGAACGGGTGCCACCCCAGCCGGAAAATCAAAATTTCGATATGTATTAATGCATGAACTTGGGCATTCATTAGGACTTGGACATGTCAATGAAAATGGTCAAACGATGTACCCATCCGTAACGCTCCTGCCTTCCGACACTTGGAATTCGAGAGACTCAATAACAAAAGATGAAAAAACCGCCATATCCTATTTCGTTAACCTATCACAAAACTTCTCATTTCGTGCCTGCGGAATTACACCAATTAGTCCAATCGGTGATTGTAATGATGTTTATGGAGTAAAAATGGGGGTTGATGAAAGAATAGATAAAACCAATATTACTTTATATCCCAACCCAACAAATGGGGTCATCTATTTAAAAACCGATGTTGAAAATCTTGATATCGTTAATTCAATGGGTAAATCTATTTCGTTTATCACCCTTGAATTTGAACATATAACAGAAATAAACCTAATCGGAAACCCTCCAGGTATCTATATAATGATGATAAAAAAAGATAACAAATTGTTATTTCAAAAGATTTTTGTAAATTAAGCTTTGTGTAAATCCTGTTAGAATAATATCCTTGTTAAGCTTTGTTTTAAGGTCTAAACAAAGTACAATATTAAAGTGAATGGTAAATAATGCGCTTTAAATAATCCCTCAATTATTTTATTGCGGAGAGTGAGAGATTCGAACTCTCGATACCATTACTAGCATACACGCTTTCCAAGCGTGCTCCTTAAACCACTCGGACAACTCTCCAGAAGCAAGCAAATATACTCCATTTGATTTTGATTGACAAACGATACAAGCTTTGTAATAGCCAATTTCAAAGCGTTTGACAAAGATGGTAAAACTCCATTTTATAGAATCAAATTATTTAAGTAGCATTGTTTTTTATTTATATCTATTATGGCATTAAGCAGGTTCTGGTCTTTTATTATTGTCTTGAGTATCGTTTTTGTCTTTTACCAACTATTCACTGGTGGCATGTATTCTATTGGCGAATTGGTGAACGGCAAGCAACATGATCCTATTGTTATTTCAGAGATTTCTGCGAAAGAATGGAATACCACCGATACTGCATTGTACTCAAAGCTCCTGATAGCAAAGGAAGATGGCGTAATGCAAAACGATACCATGTATCGATTGCTTAAAAATGGAAATATTGAAATTTCTCATGGACAACAAAATGCGGATGGCATTTTCGCCACTTGCAAAAATACCATCATCGATATTTGGTTGCCTCTCATCGGTTATCTCACTTTCTTCTGTGGGTTATTGCATTTACTTCATGCATCGGATGCGATTAGCAAACTTTCAAAAGTACTAACTCCATTTTTCAAAAAGATTTTCCCCGAACTGCCCGAAGGACATGAAGCCTATGGATTCATGACCATGAATTTTGCAGCCAATTTCCTCGGACTCGACAATGCCGCAACACCCTTTGGATTAAAGGCTATGGAGAGTATGCAGGAAGCAAATAAGGATAAGGAAACTGCCTCCAATAGTCAGATTATGTTCCTCTGTTTGCACGCTGCTGGTTTAACTTTGATTCCAACTTCTATCATCGGATATCGGGCAGCACAAAATGCTACCAACCCATCCGATATAATGATTCCTTGTATCATCACTTCTTTTGTAGGTACCCTGGCCGCCTTGATTTTAGTGAGTATAAAACAACGAATCAATTTAATAAACTGGATTGTGATTGGTGCCATTACCATTGTAAGCGCACTCATTGCACTGGTGCTTTTCTATATCGGGCAGCTCAATGGGATTGAGAAATTTCATTTCACAGGTAACCTGAGTAATGGTGTGCTATTGGCAATCATCCTGGGAATAATTGGCTATAGCTTATTCCACGAAAAAATCTTCAGGAAAAACGATACAAACATTTTCGACTCCTTTGTTCATGGAGCGAAAGATGGTTTCACTACAGGTGTTAGAGTACTTCCATACATGATTGCAATGCTGGTGGCCTTGAGCATTTTTCGCAATTCAGGATTGATGAATATTGTAATGAGTGGGATTACCAGAATACTCTCTTTTATGCATGTCGACCCACAAGTTATCAATGCAATTCCAGTAGCGTTAATGCGCCCCTTTAGTGCTGGCGGATCGCGTGGTTTTATGCTTGATGCCATGAATGTATATGGCGCTGATAGCCTCACGGGCCAACTGGCATGCCTATTTCAGGGTGCTGCCGAAACCACATTCTATGTTGTTGCTTTATATTATGGCTCCGTAAATATTAAGAATTCAAGATATACTTTGGGTATCATGCTTACCGTAGATTTGATATGTGTAGTGGCTGGAATTTTTGTTTGTTACCTCTACTTCTAACTTACTAAAAAATATACCTCAAAAAAAAACAGCGACCTAAATCGCTGTTTTTTTTTATCTATATGAAACTAGTATTTAATTATACTAGTTTACGTTTCACTTCCGTGATTTCATATCCTTCGATGATATCACCTACAGCAATATTATTAAAGCCTTTGATATTTAATCCGCACTCGTATCCTCCACTTACTTCTTTTACATCGTCTTTGAAACGTTTCAATGAATCGAGCTCTCCAGTATGAATAACAACACCATCACGTATTACGCGTATCTTGGTCTTACGTTCAATCTTACCATCCAATACAATACAACCTGCGATATTACCCACTTTGGTAATGCTGAATACTTCACGTATTTCTACATTACAGATAATTTTCTCTTCAGTAGTTGGAGCCAACATACCTTCCATCGCGGCTTTGATATCGTTGATGGCATCGTAAATGATTGCGTAGTATTTGATATCGATTCCTTCCGCTTCACCCAATTTACGTGCTTGTGCACTTGGACGAACCTGGAATCCAATAATGATCGCATCAGATGCAGAAGCCAACATCACATCACCTTCTGAAATTTGTCCCACCCCTTGATGTAAGATAGAGATTTGAACCTCACTGGTACTTAATTTTTGGAATGAGTCGGTCAATGCTTGAACTGATCCATCTACGTCGGCCTTCACAATCAATTTCAATTCCTTGAAATTTCCAATTGCCAAACGACGTCCGATTTCATCCAAGGTAATATGTTTTTGGGTACGGATACCTTGCTCACGCATCAACTGCTGACGGCGGGTTGCGATATCTTTTGCCAAATCTTCATCATGATATACTTTGAACTTCTCGCCCGATTGCGGTGCCCCAGCAAAGCCTAAGATTTTCACAGGAGTGGAAGGACCTGCTTTCTCAATCACCACGCCACGCTCGTTAAATAACGCACGTACTTTGGTAGCATATTGTCCAGCAAGGAGCATATCGCCTCTTTGTAAGGTACCTTCTTGTACCATCATTGATGCTACAATACCTCTTCCTTTTTCCATCGTAGCCTCCAATACGGTTCCTACGGCTGGCTTATTCGGATTGGCTTTCAATTGTAACATCTCTGCTTCAATCAATACCTTCTCGAGTAATAGTTCTATATTCAATCCTTTCTTCGCAGAGATTTCTTGAGTTTGGAATTTTCCACCCCACTCTTCTACCAAGATATTCATTGCAGATAATTGCTCACGAATTTTTTCTGGATTCGCACCATCTTTATCCATTTTATTAAATGCAAAGATGATAGGCACATTCGCTGCTTGCGCGTGGCTTATCGCCTCACGTGTTTGTGGCATGATGGCATCATCCGCTGCAATCACAATGATTACAATATCCGTAACATCGGCACCACGTGCACGCATCGCGGTAAACGCTTCGTGACCTGGTGTGTCAATGAATGCAATCTTCTTATTATTTTTCAAGGTCACCTCATAAGCACCCAAATGCTGGGTGATACCTCCTGCTTCTCCCGCTACCACATTGGCATTACGGATATAGTCGAGTAATGATGTTTTACCGTGATCGACGTGACCCATGATAGTCACAATCGGAGGACGTTCTACTAATAATTCAGGATCGTCGGCGATATCTTCTTCAATATCTACAATCTCTTCCGACTCTGCGCCAACGAATTCTACTTTATAATCAAACTCTTCAGCTACAATGGTAATCATCTCGGCATCTAAACGCTGATTGATTGAAACCATCATTCCTAAAGTCATACAAGCCGAGATAACTTCAGTAACAGGAACATCCATCATCTTAGCTAAATCGTTAGCACTTACGAATTCTGTTACCTTCAATACTTTTGCTTCTTCCTCTTGGAGCATACGATTTTGCTCACTTCTCTCTGCATGAATATCTCTTTTTTGCTTGCTAAATTTACGACGATCCGATCCACTCGCTCCCGCACCGGTATTACCCATACGGTTCAAAGTTTGTTTTACTTTGTCGCCTACCTCTTTATTAGTAAACTCATTGGCTGGACGACGGAAGTTATTACCACCTCTATTATTCGGACCTGAACCACTTCGGTTATTATTATTGAAACCTGGTTTATTTGGAGTTCCTGTTCCTGGAGTTCCCGTGCCTGGGGCACCTGGGTTTGGATTCGGGCTTTTAAATACTTTGGTATCGCTACCTCCAATATAATTTGATTTATTTAAGCGCTTTCGCTTCTCCTTCTTCTCGGCAGGAGTTAAACGAATTTTCTCTTTATCCACCGGAATCTCAATTTTATTGAGAATCTTAGGACCATCGAGTTTCACATATTTTGTTTCTGTGAGTTCGCCTTCTTCACGCTTCTCAATAACATCGCCTTTTAAGGCTTCACTGATATTGATTGGTGATTTAGATTTTTTCTTATCGGTTTGATTTATAGGCTCAACAGGAACGAAAGGTTTTACCTCTTCCTTAGGTTTTACAACCTCAACCTTCACTGGCTCTTCTTTTGATTTGGCCGTTTTTTTCTTTTCTTTCTCTAAATGCTCTTTTTCAGCATCAGTTTCAGCTTTCGTTTTCTTCGCTTTGGGTTTTTTACCATGCTCATCAGGTAATTCAATGACTTCGATGAGCTTGGTGCCCTTAAGTTTGTTCTTTGCTACTGGAGCAATATCTTCTTCAATAACAACAGGTGCTATTTCTTCAACCTTCACTTCTACCACAGGCGCTACAATAACAGGTTCTACAACCGGTTCGATAACCGGCTCAACCTTCTTTTCCTCAGTTTTCTTTTTCTTCGCCTTTATTTCATCTTCGATACTTTGCTGCTTAATATGCTGCAAGATTTCGTCGATATTGTCATCTTCCTTTTCCTGAATCGTTGTTGATTTCTTCTCAGGAGCAGTAATGATTTCACTCTTCACGAATTTGTCTTCATTACGTTTTACTGCTTGATCTTTCAATGCCTTGTCCGACGAAAATTCAGCCAATAAAATCTCATGAACTTCCGGAGAAATTTTCGCGTTGGCACCTTTGGCAATATCAAATTCAACCCCTTTTTTCGTGAGGTATTCAATTAATGAATCGGGGCTTCTGCCTAAATCACCAGCAATTTTATTTAAACGTACAATTGGTTTTGGGTCACTCATCTATGATTGTATATATACTTATTATGTTTTGCTAAAATTACAATAGCATATTATTGCTGCATTGGGAATGCCTGCATTACGCTACACAAAACTTTATATACACGCGAAGCAATCCCTTACATTTGATTGTAATTTTTTAATATCAATAATATGTTGAAAGAAGTATTCATTAACCTTCAAACTCAGCAAGCAAAATTTGCTTGATTTCTCTAATGGTTTCTTCTTCCAATTCGGTACGACGCACTAACTCATCATCACTTAGGGCCAACACACTACGTGCAGTATCGCATCCTGTTTTCTTTAATTCATCAATAATCCAGCTATCAATTTCATCTGAGAATTCTTCCAAATCCACATCATCTTCTTCGTTAATCTCTTCTCCATCACGGAATACATCTACAGTGTATCCTGTAAGCTCGCCGGCAAGCTTAATATTTTGTCCGCCTTTACCAATAGCCATGGCCACCTGGTCGGGCTTCAAGAATACAGCAGCACGTTTGGCTACTTCATCCAATTTTACACTGGTAATTTTTGCAGGATTCAAAGCACGTGAAATATACAATGTAGTATTGGTTGTGAAATTCACCACATCGATATTCTCATTACGCAATTCACGTACAATACTATGAATACGGCTACCTTTCATACCCACACATGCTCCTACTGGATCAACGCGATCATCATAACTTTCTACGGCTACTTTTGCACGCTCACCAGGCAATCTCACAATTTTCTTAATCGCGATCACCCCGTCCATAATTTCAGGAACTTCACGTTCTAATAAACGCTCTAAGAATATTGGAGCGGTACGTGATAAGGTGATTTTGGGCACTGCATTATTCATCTCCACCTTCTCGATTACAGCTCTAATGCTATCTCCTTTTTTGAAGAAATCGGCACCAATCATATTGGCACGTGGCAATGAAAGCTCATTCCCTTCGTGCAAAATCATCATTTCTTTTTTCCAGATTTGGTATACTTCTCCTACAATCACCTCTCCTACCATCTCTTTGTACTTGCGGAATAAGTCGGCATTCTTCAATTCCAAACTGCGGCTATTCAGAGTTTGACGAGCATTGTAAATAGCGCGACGTTTGAATTGTCCCAAATCTACTTTTACTGCAATCTCTTCACCAATCTCACAGTCATCCACATGCTTAATCGCATCACTATATTCCATTTCTGTGGCAGTGCTGTAAATATCTTCATCGGCAACCACCATGTAGTTTTGCCAGATTTCAAGCTCTCCATTATCCGGATTCACAATGATATTAAAATTCTCATCGCTACCATATTCTTTCTTCAACATGGCACGAAATACGTCTTCTTGAACACGCACAACCGTAGCCTTGTCGATATTTTTTGAATCTTTAAACTCAGCAAAAGCATCAATCAACTCGCTTTTGTCGATCTCGGTTTTTTTGACTTTAGATTTCATAGGGTTACTTTAATTTAAAACTTAATACTCTTTTTAATTTTCTTTAAAACTCAAGCATCACTCGAGCTTCCTTTATTTCGTTGAACTTAATTGTATGTACAATTGGGTCCTTCTTTTTATTTTGTTCTTCCAATACCAAGGTATCAGATTCTAATGATTTAAAACGGCCTTTGATGGTATCACCATCATCGGTATTCACTTGCAACTTACGTCCCACATGCTTTGGATACTGACGCAGCAATAACAGTGGCTCATCGGCTCCAGGGGAGGTTACATCTAGATGATATGCCATTTGCAAACTTTCTTCTTCTTCCAATACCTCACTCAAATAGCGACTTACTTTAGTACAATCTTCAATGGCCAACCCAGTATCTCCATCAATAATCACTTGAATTTTTTTATTGCCCTGAGCAATTTTAACACTCACCAAAAAAACTTGGGTGTCTTTCAAAAACTCTTGAACCAACTGTGATATTTTCTCTGCCAGATGCATTGTACAAAAAAAGAGGGGTTTTAAGCCCCTCTTTTCAAAATCCAGCGCAAATATAAGCAAATTTTTGAAAACAAGCCCGATTGCATAATGTATTTTTGCAAAGCACGAAAATTTTAACCGCTGTAAATTATTAGATTCGGTATCACAAAAATATGTTTTTTTTAAATGACGTACCAACTTCATGAAAAAACAATACTATTCAACAAATACGGCGCTTTCAATCTTCATAGCAACTGACATTCATGAGTTTAAATTACCAATTAGATGATACCATTGTAGCCCTCGCCACCCCACAAGGGATAGGCGCTATTGGGGTGATACGACTTTCGGGCGCAGCGGCCATTTCCATCATTGATAGCGCTTTTAAAGGCAAAAATTTGGACCAGGCTCCCAGCCATACCTTACATTTTGGCAAAATAATGGGTGCCGAAAAGGAGATCATCGACGAGGTGCTTGTCTCACTTTTTAAAGCCCCACATAGTTATACTGGCGAAAATGTAGTAGAAATTTCCTGCCACGGCTCCCCATTTATTTTGCAAAGAGTGATGGAACTCATGGTTGCAAAAGGTGCCCGCGGTGCCGAACCTGGTGAGTTTACTTTACGTGCTTTTTTGAATAAGAAACTCGATTTATCACAGGCAGAGGCCGTGGCCGATTTGATTGCCTCCGATACCAAATCATCGCATCAGTTGGCCATGCATCAAATGCGTGGAGGTTTTGCAAAAGTTATTGGCGACCTGCGTTCGGAGCTGATTAATTTTGCAGCACTAATTGAGCTGGAACTCGATTTTAGTGAAGAAGATGTGGAGTTTGCCAATCGCACGCATTTGATTGCGCTGATTGATAAAATACAAGCCGTCATACACCCGCTTACTGCATCGTTTCAGTTAGGTAACGTCATAAAAAACGGTGTAAGTACCGTGATTGCTGGTCGCCCCAATGCTGGAAAGTCGACATTACTCAATGCCTTATTGCAAGAAGAGCGTGCCATTGTCAGCGATATTGCCGGCACCACCCGCGATACCATCGAAGAAATTTTAGTGATTGATGGCATGGCATTCCGACTCATCGACACGGCAGGAATAAGAGAAGCAACCAATACCATAGAGCATTTAGGTATTGAAAAAACATTTGAAAAAATCAAACAATCGTCTATCATCGTTTATGTATTTGATACTAACGAACTGAATGAAACGGAAGTATTGAAAGATATTGCTGACTTACACGCTGGCGAAATTCCTCTACTCATTATTGGCAATAAAATGGATACTTTAAAGGAAGAAGCTGTAATAAAGTTTCCGAATTTGAAGGCGCATTATATGGCCGCCAAAACGAGTACCCAACTCAATGAATTCAAAACCCTTTTGCACGATATTGTCTTATTAAATAAAAGCACAGGTACCAATAATACCATTGTATCGAACCTCCGACATTATGAGGCATTAACCAAGGCCAGTCAGGCGCTGGAATCGGTAAAACAAGGCATTCAAAACAGTATCAGCGGCGAACTCCTCTCCATGGATTTGAAAGCAGCACTCCATGCACTTGGCACCATCACCGGGGAAATTGATATCGATAAAGATATCTTAGGAACTATTTTTGGAAAGTTCTGTATCGGAAAGTAATTCATCAAAAGAAGCCCCTAAGATAATCCTAACAAACCCTTATAAAGCCTTAATTTCAGGGCTTTTTTTATGTTCGTAAGTTTATCTCTTGTTGAATCGTTTATGCCCTCTTTTTGATTAAGTTTGTACCTTATTTGTACCTCGGAAGTTTAATTGTGATTTTTTGCTCTGATTTGTACCTCGAAAAGCGAAATAAAGTAACTTAACGGTACTTAACTACTCTTAATGGAATTTAAAGGAATCTAATTTAAGGATACATGAGCGCATCAACATTCAAAATCTTCAAACAATGCCAGCATTGTGGTAACATGTTTGAAGCCCAAAAGGTTTCTACTGCCTGCTGTTCACATAAATGTAGTTCGGCCCGGTACAAGCTAAAAAAGCGACTGGAAATAAAAGGCGAAATCGAGGCTACTCAAAATGAAACGAAGGCCATTAGACCGAAAGCGACTGCGGTAAATAAGGCACTAATAAAGGATAAGGAATTCCTGACTGCCAAAGAATTATCGACTTTGTTCGGATGCAATGTTAAAACCGTGTATGCCATGATCCAAAAAGGAACAATAAAAGCAAGTGCCCTGAGTCCCAGAAAAACACTAATCAAGAGAACCGATATTGATAAAATATTTGAATAACCCACTAACCCCATAACTAAAATGTCAACCAAAATTAAACTTAGAGAAAAAGCAATTTCCGGCAACAGACAGAGCCTTTATTTGGATTTTTACCCTCCTATCCCCCACCCCGAAACCGGGGAGCCAACACGCAGACAGTTTTTAGGAATGTATCTTCACGATAAACCGAAAACTCCAGTCGACAAATTACATAACAAGGAAACATTAGAAAGGGCAGAACAAATTAGGCAGAAGCGTGAAAATTACATGAACAAACCTGAAATTTATACCGGGTTTGAAAAAGAACAATTGAAAATCAAGGAACAGGGCGAACAAAATTTTGTGGAATATTTCAAGTCACTTGCCGACAAACGCAAAGCAAGTAATCACGACAACTGGGTTTCTGCCTACCACTATTTTGAAGCATTTACCAAAGGGAAGCTGCGATTTTGTGATCTCAACGAAAAGTTTTGCAATGAGTTCAAAGAATTCCTACTGACAACCAAAAGCAAGAGAAGCACATCGGAAAAACTTGCTCAAAACTCAGCGGTCTCCTATTTTAATAAATTGAAAGCCGCCATGAAACAAGCCTATAAAGATGGTCATTTAGCAACCGACCTGAATGGGAAAGTGGAACAAATTAAGGAAGCAGAAACACACCGGAATTTTCTAACGATAGAAGAATTGAACAGCTTGGTGAAAACAGAATGCCAAAATCCTTTGATGAAAAGTGCTGCTTTGTTTTCAGCTCTAACCGGGTTACGTTTTTCGGATATTCAAAAACTTACGTGGAGCGAAGTTGAGTTCATAAAAGGCAATGGTTATTTTGTGAAATTCACGCAATTAAAAACAAAAGGCACAGAAATGTTGCCTATTTCAGAGCAAGCATTCGAGTTACTTGGTGATCGTCAAAATCCAATAGATAAAGTGTTTGAGGGATTGACCTATTCTGCTTATGGAAATAAACATTTAGCGAAATGGATTGGATTGGCAGGAATTACAAAGGACATCACCTTCCATAGTTTCAGGCATACTTACGCCACACTTCAAATGAGCGGAGGAACAGATGTATTCACGGTAATGAAAATGCTAGGACATAGAAACATTAAAACTACCATGATCTATGCCCAGATTATTGATAAGACCAAAAGAGCAACCACCAATAAAATAAATATAGATATGGGAAAGAAATAGGTAATTGCGCCTTTAATAAAATAAACAACAGCAATGTATAATGACTTCGTAAAAAAACATCCCAAGGTGGCGCAAGCCGAATTCGATAAAATCACTATTCTTGGTGATGACTATTGTTTTCGACTTAGAAATAAACAACACGCTCTCGTAACTAATGACCTCGTAGAGATTAATATTCTTTTTGGAAACAAGGAATACAAAGCAATCCATTATGTAGGAAGTTATACCGGAGATTCGATGCCGGATGCATTTACGATTGAGGGTCAATTACTAATGAATAAGGAAGATTTGGATGCTTTCACTAAATCAGATGACCTAAGCGGCTCCTGGTCTTTAATTAACGGCTTTGAATTATCAGTAAAAAACTGTGCTATTGTAATAACCACACTTTCTTCCAATGAAATTTTCAAAAGTCATTTTGCTGATGAATACCGAGAGCTGCTATTCAAAATCGTGGAGAAACGAATATTTGATTCAGGTAAGGTTCCGGAAACTTGCACAGATGAATATTTACAGCAGCTTCTTAATTTGAGTGATGATGAGTTTTCAAAAATTGATACCGAAAACATATCTTCTTTGAATGGATTGGTTGCGAATATTAACCAACGCTATGTAAATAACGATCACCGCATTGTTCGTTTCGATGATAATTTCATTATCACACTAGAAGAATCCCCGATTACTTATTTTCGGTTTCTCATACTTTCGCTTTTAGAAGCCGAAATCATAAATGTGCATGTAATTCTGAATTATCATATCGCTAAACATTCCGATATTCATCAATTTTACAATGAATTGAAAGCACATTACCGCAATTTGCCTGATGTTCTCAAGAAAATAGATTTAAAGGACACTATTTGGGAGTGGATTGAACAATCTGCCTTGCATATTGCGGTTTCAGAGCCAAATGAAAGCGAAAATGAGCATTTACACTGGCGTGTAATGGGTGTAAATGAACGTTTAACCGAGCGTGTACCACGTTTAAGTGAGCGTGTAATAGAACGTGTAACTGAGGGTGTAACACGGCAATTTATTGCGAAAGAGATAAATGCCATTGATAGAACTGGATGGAATTATGTTTTTGAAACCGAAAGTGATTATAATGCCTTTCTGGACTTATTAGCCGACTATTTTGAAAATAACACTTACATCATACCCGAAAAGATTACACGTCTTAAGAAAGGCTGTCAGACACGCCTTGGCAAAGCACTGCGACCAATTCACAAAAAATTCAACGGGGGCGGATTGATGGATACTAAGTTTTTTGATATACTTCGAAACTACAATCATTTCGAAGGATTCAGCGATGATAAAATGTTCGCAGTAATTACAAAATAAATAAATAATACACACGAAGTACTGGCATCCCACATATCCCACCTTTAGTAAATAAAAATCGCAGATAGCATTTCAATATATAGATAACATTATATTATAGTGAAACTAACTTTCAACTAATTACCAGCAAGAAGCCAAATTCGGCAGGAAATGCCATTTTTGAATAGCTCCTAATCGAAATGATAAATATAAAAAACTCAGCACATACACGCGTGTTTGATATAACAGCTAACTTAAAAGTTCTACTTTAAATTAATTTTATAAATGACATCTTAGGCTTGCTATTTTCAATCCTCAATCTGGGAACATTTCAGTATTCTTAATTAAATTTAAGGCCTATACAAATTACTTTCAGGTATATTCCTCGTAAACTGAAGCCTATAAGAAACTATGTGCTTATTGTATATTAATATAATCATCTTTGGGTAGATGTTTCTATTGATAGCAAGATAGTATTAATTCTAAGGCAATTGTGTCATTTATTTGCTTCAATTTCTATTTGTTTCCTTATGTATTCATTTAAGTCAGCTCTTTTAACTCCTAGATATTTTTCGATTGCTTTGTAATAGTCTTCATCACTGTTTCCTGTATTCATAAATTCTTTTATTAGGTTCCATCCTCCTTTTTCATATATCCTTTTTGCAATCAATCCCCCTATAACATAACGATAATCGCTATATTCGTCCATCGTCCTTAAGGAAAGCATGTTATTAAAGTTAATATTAGGATTGCTTTTTAGGTACGTATTCATTCTTTTGAGATGCCATTCTAAACTATAACCCCTACTTCCTCCCAAATAAGTAGCCATACCCTCACTTGTCCACCAGTGCTGATTTAGATAATGAGGGCCTATCAAAACATGGTAAGGTTCGTGAAAATAATTTTCCCCCATTCCACTACAAAACACTTCATTATTACCGCCTCTTCCTGTCGGTTTGATTTCTCCTCCCATTCCAATCCAATAATCAAATCCTCTAAGCCTCTGTATTTCATCAAAATCATTTGACATATAGTATGTAAAAGAAGTTGGTTCTACACCAAGATTCTTACAGGTTTCTATTATGAATAAGTTCATTTTTTGAGCCTTCAAAGTATCAAACTTATGATATGGTGGATAATAGTAATTTACCCATCCAACTTTGATATTTAACCATTGCTGCCTATTGATTGGCAAAGCATTGTAAAGTCGGTATTCTTCATTTTCCTTTTTCGCATAAAAGTTGGCAATACATAAAATATATGGTGTCCCATTTTCACAGTTAGAAAATTGAGCTTTAATTTCGTAAAGCCCGTGGTTTGATTTTATACTTAATACGTGAATTGGAAATCCCATATACAAAGAAGGATAAAACTCTCCTCTTGCTAAAAAGTCAAAATTCTTGTATTGCTTCTTTTCTTCATTATTCCAATAAGGATTATCATATAAGCTATCGGGTTTAGAATGGATATAGTTTTCAAATAATGTCATAACCTTTTTAGTATCTATGTTTGAGGAGTCTACAAGATAATTATAAGTTATTTTCTGAGAAAATGAGGTTGTACATAAACACACAAAAAGAAAAGTCACAACGTAAATTATATGTTTCATAATATGATTGATAAATTGTGTAAAAGCGGACTATGTTTTGCAGTAATAAAAATAGTAAATTAACTTTTTGAAACTTCATGAAAATTATCCTCTTGGCTGCTAATTTTGGAATTCTGATGAGGCGGCTCTAACATAAGAATTGAAGGGACTTTGTCTCCCCAAAACGTTTTTATCAGGCCATAGCCAATGCCAGCATTACCAAGCATTAATCCACTTAAACTATAATCCCTATTTGTAAATCCCGTATGCCACTTTAATGATTCGCTGTGAAGTAACATTTCACTATAAACATATTTTTGAGCGACTTCCTTTAAATTATCATTGTTCAAAGAGTTACTTATTGAAATAACAGCTTCAACATTGCCGATCATACCATGACATAAGCAATCGGCAGACTTTAAACCTTTCTTAAGGATGAGCCATGCCAAATCTTCCCAATTAATAAAATTTACCTTTAGGTCTATTAATTCCTTCGCTGATAAATAGGATAGTGAAACGCCAGTTGCACTGTAAATCGTCAGCATAAAGTGGACCAAATATAGATATAATTAAGCTAGTGTTTCATGAAATCTTTAAATTTACATATCATGAAACCACAAAAGAAACAAACCACCGAAAATTACATCAAAGAGATTCGAAGAAAAACCAGAAGAATCTTCAGTTCAGAACAGAAAATCAACATTGTAATGGAAGCCCTCAGGGCGGAAATGTCAGTAGCTGAATTATGTCGAAAGTACTCCATTCATGAATCCCAATTCTACCAATGGAACAAAGAGTTTTTAGAGGCTGGCAAAAAGCGATTAAATGGAGATACTGTCAGAGAGGCAACCAGTGATGAGGTATCAGATTTACGCAAAGAGAATGATCGATTGAAGATTATGTTAGCAGATCTCGTACTACGTTATGACATAGTAAAAAAAAGCTTGAAAATGCTGGAATAGCGGTAAATCAGAAGAAATACATGAGATTTTCAGCATCAGAAAAGCAAGAGCTTATTAAAATCGTAACCGGTTCGGAAATTGGTGTGAACAAAACGCTAAAAGAGATCGGCCTCAATAAAAGTACCTTTTATAATTGGTACAAAATATACTCAGAAAAGGGGGTAGATGGATTGGCGCCAAGTGAGCGGACCACAAGACAACAATGGAATACCATTCCCCAGGAACATAAAAACATGGTTGTAGAGATTGCGTTGGATCATCCGGAATTGTCACCCAGGGAACTCGCTGTTACGATAACCGATGAGATGCAGATTTTTATATCAGAGTCCAGTGTTTATAGGATTTTGAAGGCACGTGGGCTAATTACAACACCGTCACATATTTTTCTTTCAGCGGCCGATGAGTTTCATCAAAAAACAGGCTTTGTTCATCAAATGTGGCAAACGGACTTTACTTACTTCAAAATACTGGGATGGGGATGGTATTATCTTAGCACTGTAATTGACGATTACAGCCGCTATATTGTTCACTGGGAGCTTTGTAATGGTATGAAGGCTGATGATGTAAAAAGAACCATTGACCGAGCCATGAGTAAGGCTAAAATAAGAGCAGGTAATCCACCAAAGCTTTTGTCTGATAACGGATCGTGTTACATTGCAAGTGAACTCAAGGAATATTTAAAAAACAAGCATGGAATGTATCAATTGCACGGTAAACCTTTTCACCCACAAACGCAAGGGAAAATTGAACGGTATCACAGAACAATGAAAAATGTGGTAAAACTTGATAATTATTTTTGTCCAGAGGAGTTGATTGCAGCTATTGAAAAATTTGTTCAACGATATATCAATGAGAGGTACCATGAATCATTGCAAAATCTAACCCCAGCAGATGTTTATTATGGAAGAGGTGGGAAGATTTTGAGGGAAAGAGAACGAATAAAAACCGAATCAATTAGCAAGAGAAAAGCAAATTATTTAAAATTAAAATCACAAAGTTTACTTGTTTATTGAAATTATTAACTAGTTTTGAATTAATGTGAAACACTCCTTAAGAAATAGTCCAATTTACTTTGAAGACATACATTTATCCTATGAAAAAGCTATTCTTTATCCTTACATTTCTTTCAATTTCTCATTTTGCAAATGCATGGATTGTCATCTATATTGATGCTGATCAATGTCGATCAGGTGGTTATTTAAACAGGACTATTTCTGACCCTAAACCGAACGGCCAAGGTGACACAGTTTATTCAATATCTTGTAGTCAGCCAGGAACTGCCTTTTGTGGCTTGACATATGCTGCGACTCCTGAAGTAATAGATGGAATTGTGAATGCATATAATATTTCGCATGAAACAATCGAGGCTTTATTCGCAAACATGTATGAAAATATAGATGCAGGAGAAACAAGCGGAACGATTGTGAATTCGGCACTCACCATTTACTACCAAAAAACAGAGAATCAGCTTATAGTCACCATTCATTAATATTTACAACATAATATTTTTTATATATGAAACCACCAAAATTCCTTTTGTTGTTTGCCCTAGTTTTTATATGCTTTTTAAATTCTTTTGCATATAAAGTTATCATTATTGTTGATCAAGCTCGGACTGGTTACAGTACGAGAAGTGAACATGATGATGTAGTAACAGAAACTGTTGACGGTGTTACTACAACCTATATTGTTACAAGAATTACCTGTACAGGGTCAGGGTCATATAATTGTTGGAGTAATTGCGGGTCTACTAATCCTTTCTTTAGACCAAATTATTATGATCACCTAAACACAATAGCCATTTCGGATGAGGTGGCTAATAATGTTATGTGTTTGATAAATGATAATATCAACCAAAATAACAATAGTGGCACAATAATTAATAGCAACGTAAGCTTTGAGTATACTTACGGCTTGGCTGAAGATGGAGTAAGTCATATTCTTACAATTGATATAAATGAACTGTAAGAAAATCCTATCACTTTGGTTCGTATTTATCTCCTTGTCATTAGCTAAAATCCAAGCACAATCAATAGAATATAAAAAGCTAGAGCCTATTCTAACTAATTATGCACTTGACAAATACGATTATGGAAGGAGTATCGTATCTCTAAATGATACTGCTTTACTGGTGTGTATTTCTTCTCAGCTTACAAATAGACGTCCTCAAATCAATAAGACGGGATTGTTAGAATTGTTTTATATTACTAAAAGTGTTCATAGGCAGATTTTTCTCAGGCTGGACTCTTCTGTTTTGAATAAGGATTATGAAGTATATCCAAATTGTTTATATTGTAGTAATAACATTTTAGCAGTTTATTTTGGAAACAAATTATTCTTATACAGAATTACAAATACAAATTCTGAAATTATTGAATGTTATAAAAGTGCAATTGTGAAAAACAAAGGTAAGTCACCTACAGGAATTTCATTTATTGGATTTAATAATAATAGGCTATTGTTTCAGGTTTTTGATGATGAAAATATATTCACTTTTGATACGCTAACAAATACCATCTCAAAATCGAATATTTTTCTTAAAAACAGCAATATACGTGAGTTCTATACTACAAATTCCATTGCATTAAAAGGTGAGATTTTATTGTTTTCTCAACTCTATTCTAATATAACATACATTTATAACCTGAAAAATAATTTAGTTTATAAAGTTAATATAGATAGTTTGACATATAATGACACTGAAAATCATTACACGTTTGAATTGACGCATAAAAAGAACATGGCTCAATCCAGAATTGTTGCGGTTTACTTCATAAATGATTCTATTTTTTGCACTAGATATATTATTAAACGAGGGAATAGTACTTATATGGCTAATTACTATTTTAAAATTGAAGAAAAACCAAAATACATATTTCATGAAATTGATTTTGTAAACCGTGTAATTGATTGGTATAAAAAACCATGTGATGAGGTGATTCCATCATTTACAACAAATTACTTAGTAGATAAAAATATTTTGTATTTAATTGATGATCAATTTGTTTATTCCGGTGACAAAAAAACGCCATATTCCGAATGTTTATCTAAGTCAATCAAAAATATCTTGGTTATAAGCCGTTATGAAATCAAAGTTGGTAATTAGTTTTCTCATTCTTTGTCAGCTAGCATATTCTCAAAATCCCAAAATTACAGTTATTGCATCTGCCAATTCCTGTCAGAAATGTTACGAAACATTATCTGATTTTTTGTTCTATGAAAACGTTGTATTCAACAATGCACAATACGTTATTCTATGCGATAGTTCAACTAATAAGGAGTTGTTAGTTCGCAACTTGTTTTTACCTGATTCTATAAAAAACAAAATTATTTTTTCTTCCACATATTTCATTGATTCAAATCGCGTTTTATCTGTAAAATCACAAACGCCATTAATATTATTTGAATTTAGGAATGAAGAAATTATTCTATATCCTTGGGAATTGTTTAATGGTCGAATTTTAAATAAAGATCTGATTTTAAAACAATGGGAATCGATCAAGTTGAATGGAAATAATTAATGGCGAAAATTGATTTAGAATATTATAAGAAAAATGATTAACAATGAAGAATATAGTAATTTGGTTATCGCCCTAACAAAAAAGATATTTATTGTAATAGTCTTTTTTTTAATTTCATCACGAGGTGTTAGTCAGGTTTTTGAATATGTAAGACTTGAACCGATTCAGACAAACATTCAGTATAGCACTTACGATCCAAATTACAGCATAACTGCGCTTAATGATTCTGTTCAAATCATTTGTTTTAGTAATTCCAGCTTAAATCGAAAAGTTTTGATAGATAGGTCAGGTTATATTGATTTAGTTTATGCATCGTACAAAAAAAATCGAATAATACATCTAAAAGTAGATTCAGATGTTTTATATAAAGGATTCGATATTAGTTCCAATTGTTTATTTTCATTTAAGAACAATGGATTGGTTTTGTATTATGGCGCAAATCTGTTTTTTTATAGAATCTCAGAAATTAATGATAGCTTCAGTTTTTATAAGAAAATTCCTATAAAGTATGAAAACAACATTCCATATGGCGTATCTATTATAGGATTTAAGGGTAAAAAGTTATTAGTTCAAATGAAAGGTGATAATTCACTGTTCTTTGTTGACACATTAAAAAAGAAGGTTAGTAAATCTAATTTTATATATGAAAATAATTATCTCAGTAAATATACTCTGAATAAGAATATCGTGATGAAAAACAATTGGCTAGTATTTTCACAACCAATAACAAACCTTACTTTCTTCACCAATCTAGAAAATAATAAAAAATTCTGTTTGAATATTGATAGTCTAACTTATATTGACACATGTAAGAACTATGAATTTAATGCATTTTTCACAAAGTACAGAAGGCAGACTAAAATCATTTCTTCATACTTCATTAATGACTCTGTATTTTGTAATAGGTATTTTATTTCTAATGGAATTAACAAACCATTTTACGCCAATTATTATTATAATTTAAAAGAAAAGCCAACATATATGTATAATCAAATTGATTATTATTGGCGTGAACCAGATAGATTGAAAAAACCTTGCAATAATGATATCCCAACTTTTGGCAATAATTATATTATTAATAATAATATACTTTCAGTAGTGTCCGGTAAAAATATATAAAAGTTCTTTGAAATTCTAGACAGATAAGAGTTATAGCCGAAAATATGACGGTGACGATTTGAATTGGATTCCATCCTTTTCG
>CAIVZR010000068.1 GCA_903910445.1 uncultured Bacteroidota bacterium | reverse complement strand
TTCGATACCAAATGGAGCAGCCTCCCGCAACACGCACTCTTTGTTCCTATCATGTATAAGATGGCACTTCTAGGCAATAAACAATTGCCGTTGTATCAAATCATTGGTCGCGATAAACAAATTGCCTTACGTCAGCAATTGCGTTCAGGTGAAGAGGTGCTTGCTTTGAAAAGTGAGCATGATGAAATTATTCCCGAACTCATGAACACCGCAGGAGGCAATGCCTTGTATGTGCCTTACTTGAGTTATAGTGGCATCTATAATTTGAAGCCTCGCAATTCTAACGATACCATCATCTATCAATGCCTGGCCTTTAACTATAGCCGCAATGAGAGTGAATTAAATTATTTCAAGAATAACGAACTCGAAACAGAGCTAGCCTCACACAATATACATTACCTCAATGCTGTAAGCAATGTAGCAGAGAAAGCCATCTCTGAAACCCAATACCGGAGCAGCCTCTGGAAATGGTTTATCATTTTGGCGCTCGTGTTTTTAGGCATCGAAGTATTGCTTATTAAATTCTATAATCCTACAATAAAATCCGCCACGGTACAATCATGAAAATCATTGTAAAGAATGTTACCATTATCGATGCAGCTTCTGCTCACCATGGAAAAAAAGAAAATATCCTCATTGAAAATGGATTCATCAAAAAAATTGGAGCAGCCATCGATGAAGCTGGCGCTACTGTTGTAGATGGCAAGGATGGATTTATTTCTCCAGGATGGTGCGATATGCGCGCTCATTTTAATGAGCCAGGGTACGAGCACAAAGAAGATTTGGAATCAGGCATGAACTCCGCCATGGCTGGAGGTTTCACGGCAGTGGCCATCACGCCCGACACACAACCCGTATTGCATAGTAAAGCAGAAATTGAATTTGTAAAATCGAAAACAAAAAGTCATATCGTGGATGTGCTCCCTTATGGTGCCATCACGCATAACCTCGACGGACTCAACCTTGCGGAGATGTTCGATATGAAAAATAGTGGGGCCGTGGCCTTTACCGATGGTAATAATACCATTGCCAACGCAGGAGTGATGCTACGTGCCTTGCTCTATGTAAAAAACTTTGACAGCTTCATCGTAGCCCATGCCGATGATACCAATATCAGCAATAAGGGAAAGATGAATGAGGGCATCACTTCGGTGATGCTGGGAATGAAGAGCATCCCTGCCATTGCCGAAGAAATCATCATCTCTCGAGATATTGAACTCTTGCGCTATACGGAAAGCCGCATCCACTTTTCTCATATCAGCACCCTAGGGGCGGTGGCATTGATTGCTAAAGCCAAAGCCGATGGATTGAATGTAACCTGCGATGTAGCCATTGCCAATTTAATTTACAACGATTCCATCCTGATGGAATTTGAAACAAACTATAAAGTGAATCCACCCCTCCGCACCCGCGCAGATATTGATGCACTCATTGCAGGGGTGAATGATGGCACCATCGACGCCATTGTGAGCGACCATCGCCCTCAAAACGATGAGAACAAAGATGTAGAGTTTGATATTGCTGCCAATGGTATGAATAACTTACAAACCTTCTATAACTTATTACTTAAATTGGAAGGTCGCATCGCCTGGGAAAAATTGGTTGCCGCCATCAGCAGGCACCCACGCCGCATTTTAGGCCTCCCCATGGCCTCTGTTGCCGAAGGATATGAAGCCAATTTCACAGTGTTCAATCCAAATATCTCCTGGGATTATAATGCAAGTACCAATCGTTCCCTCGCGAAAAACTCCCCACTCTATAATACCACCTTGCAAGGAAAAATTATCGCCATCGGAAATAAGAATAAATTGGCCGTGATGAATTCGTAGTCAGCTGAAGTTAAATTATTGCTACCATACAAATTTCCGATATGTCGGTTCCTTATGAAGTTCGAATCCGTTTTGAATGTATAAGGGCTCTCCGTCTTCAGTAGTATGTAATTCAAAGAAGTGAATGCCCATGGCTTTGCCTTCTTCTATTAATTTTTCGAGTATCGTTTTGGCCAGTCCCCTTCTACGATATTCAGGTGTCGTATACATATTCATGATATACCCACATCGTCCATCAGGTACCCTGAAGCTGCCTGGCTTCTGAATTATCTTCATACCTCCAATAGCCACTAAAATATTCTCATGCATTGCTATCCAGCACAGATAAGTATTTGCTTGAATCTCGGTTTCAAAAAACAGTTGTAGTTCCGCTCTTAATTTATCGGCGATGGTTTGTTCTTGTGCTCCCCAGTATTCACTCAGGAAATCAACTCTTGCTTCAACTAATATTTGAATATCATCAATTCCAGCTTTGCGAAATATAAATAGGCTCATAAATAGAATGGCCAAAGTTAAATTTATTTTATTTAGTGAATAGGATGAATTTTGCCAAGAAACACAGGTGACTAAGGGCTATACCTCTCAGGTAATGATGCCTCAATAAATTGGATTTAGAGCCAATGAAATTTGATTATATGGGTTAATAATAACAGCCTAATTTCGGCACACATAAAAACGGTGGGAGGCCACCAGAAATTGAAATACCTAAGAGTGAATCATTAGGTTGGAAATACAGCACCTCATTCTCTATAAATTTGGGCAAATCTTTTGGCATGTTTACACTATAAATTAAAAGTGAATCTTGTTTCTCATTAATAAATGCCACCTCACTTTGGCCTCTTGGAGATAATATTGTACCAATCCCAATAATCTTAAAATTAGTGACGATATGATAGCATTGATTGATAGTTAGGTCTCTCAATTCCCCGAGATATCTTATTTCCGATTTGGTATCCTTTTCTCTGATAGTTCTTAATTGATTGATATCTTTTTTAAGGATAAATTTTTTGTAATAGGAGAGACTGCTTTTACCCTCTTTATATTTTTCATCCAGCAGACTACCTCTCATGTTCTCATTGAATTGCAAGGTATCGAGACTCAATCGTTTATCGATTTTAGTACTATCGAATAATTCAATCGCTTTTGTATTAATCAAACTGTCTGCACTTTTATCACATTTAATCTTGTTAGAAGGCTGGCAGCTATAATTTACTATCAATGCAACAATTAGCATGGTTCTAATAGGAAAGATTTTCATCCTTCCGAAATCGAAAATAGTTCTCATGCTTACTTTGCCTCCAATTTATTTGAGTGATACATTTCAATTTATACTTTACTTTTTTAGTTTTACTATTGGATTTAGATAAAACATTTTTTTCCAACCTTGATGACTGGAATCAATATTCAAAAAATAAGGTATTAACGTGGTGATTGAATAATGCAGATGTGGTGATTTGCCTTGCGCATTTCCAGTAGTTCCTACCATACCAAGGGTGTCTTGGTGGCCAACGATGGAGAACCTTGAAGTATTAATTTTTTCTAAATGAGCATAATAATGTAAGCGCCACTTAGGTCCTAAAACAAGTACGACATTCCCACCTCGACTCAATTGACCACAATAAACCACAATGCCGCTCGTAGCCGAAACAATTGGTGTCCCAGTATTTGCAAAAATATCAACGCCCTTATGAGTACCTGATTTACCCCATGGATAATACCAAAACGATTCCTTATTATAACTTGAAGTTGTTGCACCGAGCACTGGCATCTTGAAATTTTCTGGAATGAAAAGCCCAATTACTATGATAATTAGAATTGCTAATAATGCTTTTTTTATCCAGGAATATTTCTTCATGATATGTATTTTGGATGCTACTTTATTAAGTGGCTTATTTTATTGTTGCTATAACGATATTTTGAAAGAATAATTTTCAAGCAATCAACTAATTATTTTTCACAATTTTATTTTCAAATATTTCCTGATATCAGGGTATTTGTACCTTAATTCTATAATTGGTGACATATATTTAATCGCACTAGGAAGATGGCAATTATCAATTATTTCTAGGTGGTCGGGGTATAATGCAAAAGTATTCAACTCGAAAAAACTATCACAAAGATTATAACTCTCCAAAATCCATTCGTAATTGCTTGAATCAATTTCATTTTGATTGTTAAGTAAATTTAATTTTATTTCCCCCCGCTGTTTCTCATATTGTCGATTTTTATCTGAGATAACAAGTTCCCTAAAGTGGCCAGAGGTATCAATCACATCATTAATAGTTAAATATTGTCCAGATTTCAGAGAATAAGTAAAATAGTCAATCCAGGTAGAGCAATAGGCTCCACAACCATAGCTACTAATATTCAAAGAAAGATACTCATTGCTTAAGTAGGTTACTTCAAATTCAATTGAAAAATTCTGTGGGAGTTCCCATTTAATTAATGCTGAATCAATTGATAGGTTCGTATTATCTTCTTTTGTGAATCTGTTTTTTATATCAGTATTTATTAATGAATCTATTATCCCGTTTTCTGATCTGAAAATAGGGAAATGTAATACCGTCTGAATTGATTGATTTAAAGTTCCACCTATTCTTACATTTAAGGTGTCAATTCTACAAATTTGACAAGATAGATCGAGCCAAAGCAGAAGTGTTATAAGAATAGGAAGTATACGTTTCATAATTCGGAATCTTATAATGGAGTATAACTTCCACCAAATTTCAAGACCGTTTTTCTATTAATATATTGGCATTAATTGAATGATTAAATTTTCAGGTTACTAATCTAATCTCATCTATACACTCATGCGAATATATCAGTAAGTTTTTATTTTCAAGCTTTTGCTAGCTTGATACAGTCTTTTCCTTAGCGCCCTTTTTAATAAACACCTCTTTTCTTCAAAACCTTTTTTGTGAAGAACTTCGGTTTTCCTAAGAAGGAAGTCGTAATTATTTTGCTGCGTGGTAAAATAAACTTTCGGATGCTGCGTTATCGGTACAACCCAACCGCATTTACGCAACTAGGATGAAGCATATTTTACCTGAAGATTATTACAATTCAACGATTAACTTAAATATTCTCTATGCTATTATCCGCATTGTTTTTGCAAGCCGTAAACACCGCAGTTGATACAGCAAATCAAGTTGCCGCCGCTGCTGCCGAAGCAGCCCCACAGGCTTCCCTTAGCCTCCTCGATTTGTATATGAAGGGAGGGGTCATCATGTATCCCATCACGATTTTGAGCTTGCTCTCTATCTATTTTTTTGTAGAGCGTTACCTCACCATCAGTAAAGCCTCGAAGATTGATCCAACCTTTGTGCTTCAAATTAAAGACCTCGTGAATAGTGGTAACCTCAAAGGAGCTAAATCATTATGCGAACGCACTCCTACTCCATATGCCCGTATTGTAGAGAAAGGAGTTTCACGTATTGGCAATCCACTCAAAAATATTGAAGTGGGAATGGAAGCCGTAGGGAAATTGGAAGTATATAAACTCGAGAAAACATTATTCGTACTAAGCACCATCGCATCCATCGCTCCCATGTTTGGTTTCTTGGGTACCGTGTTTGGAATGATTAAAACGTTCTTCAATATCGCACAGTCAGCCAATATCGGTATCGACGTCATCGCAGGGGGTATCTATATTAAAATGGTTTCCTCTGCTGCTGGTCTCATCGTTGGTTTGATGTCGTACGTATTTTATAATTATCTGAATGCCAAGATCGATCGCGTAGTGAATCAAATGGAAGGTGTTTCATTCGAATTCTTGGAAATGTTACAAGAGCCCGCTAAATAATTTAACCATCTACAATTATGGAACTAAGAGATAAACGTCATCGGCAAGTACACCTCGAAGCAGGGGCACTCAGCGATATTTTGTTCTTCCTGTTGATCTTCTTCCTGATTACTTCTACGATGGCCAACCCCAACGTGATTAAACTCACGCGTCCAAAGTCATCATCAGTAGATAAAGACCCTAAGAAACCAACTGCGATTGTATCTATCAATACGGCAGGGGAGATGTTCATCAATCATACTCCTACTTCGATGGAAACTTTGCAGCCCGACCTTGAAAAGGAATTGTCGGGTAAGGAAGATCCTGCAATCCTTTTGAATGTTGCGAATGAAGTAACCGTAGAAAAAGTAGTGCAAGTGATGGAAGTGGTACAGTATAAATTGAAAGCGAAAATTTCACTGGCTACCGACAAGCCTAAGAACCAATAACTAGTTAGGCATTTACCTTTCGAGCCAAGGGTTCATTAATAATAAATTAAATACCAAAGCGTATGGACTTCTCAATTCTTCAATGGTTCATTGTACCTCTGGCAGGGGGCATAATCTACTTAGCATCAAAAATTAAGGATAGTAAATATTCAGGGCTAATTACTACAGTGGTTATTCATGGTGTGTTGGTGCTTTTGCTCATCATACTTCCAGGCTTTAAAAGCGATTCGGTTTTCCCTAACGAAGGGTTACAAGTAGCTTTGGGCTATGATATCGACGGGGGGAATAGTGGTATGCTTACTGCAGAAGGATCGGATAATTCAACACCGCCGCCTCCCGAACAAGCCAGTGGAGATAATGCCCTCGACCAAGAAACCGTGACCGACAATAATAGTGAAAGTGATATGGTGGTACCCGATAAAAACAATAAAAAACCGGCTCCCCAAACCAATACAAAAAACAATACCACTACTACTAAACCAGCTCCTAAAGTTCCTGAACGAACAGTTGACCAGTCATCTACATACAAGAAAAATAAGGGTGTTAAGAATGGTAACGATGGCGGGAACCCCGATGGTAATGGTCAAGGAGGAAACGATACAGGAAATAAAGGAAAGAATAATGGAACTATTGACGGAAACCCTGATGGTACAGGTACAGGTCCGAAAGGACCCGGAACTGGTGATCAAGCATATCTAAAGGGGCGCCCTGCCAAATCTCTTCCTAAAATTACAAGTGATTTTGAAGAAGCGGGTATCCTGAAATTTGAAGTGGTGGTAAGCCCAGATGGGAAAGTGAAAAGTTTACGAAAAATTGCACCATCTACCATTACCAACTACAATCAAATTGAGCGTATGAAAAAACTCATTCTAAGCTCTCTCATATTTGCAGCGAAGCCCGATGCAGAAGATGATGAAATTGGTACCTATACAATAAGATTCGAAAGAAAATAATGCATTCGTTGGTAGCATGATTGATGGCATCTTATAAACAAACTCTAGATTATTTATACACCCAGTTGCCCATGTTCACCCGAGTAGGGGAGGCAGCCTATAAACCCAATCTGGATAATACCATCAGGTTACTCAACGCCTTAGGAAATCCACAAGAATCGATTACCTGTATTCATATAGCTGGTACCAACGGCAAAGGAAGCACAAGCAATATGCTGGCTGCCATCTTACAATGTGCGGGCTATAAAACAGGCCTCTACACTTCTCCACACCTACTCGATTTTAGAGAACGTATTCGCATCAATGGCATCATGATTCCGAAAGTATATGTGGTGAAATTCGTTGCGAAACACAAATCATTATTTCAAGAAATTCAACCATCCTTTTTTGAAATGACCGTGGCCCTCTGCTTTCAGTATTTTGCTGATTCGAAAATTGAGTTCGCGGTCATCGAAACAGGCCTGGGGGGCCGACTCGATTCTACCAATATAATCCATCCACTACTTAGCATCATTACAAATATAGGATTGGATCATACCAATTTATTGGGAAATACACTGGCGGAGATTGCAGTAGAAAAAGCAGGAATCATAAAATCCAAAGTGCCCGCAGTGATTGGGGAAACGGAGGCAAAAACGAAAAATGTATTTCGCGCCAAAGCGAAAGAAATGGGAAGCAAAATTATTTTTGCCGATCAGCAATGGAAACTGGAAATGATAAAGCATGCCCACGATGCCATGACAGTAAATGCTTTTCATAAAAACAATTTGGTATTCGATGCTTTGAAAGTTTCTTTAGCAGGGAATTATCAATTGAAAAATATTGCAACAGTATTACAAAGCATCGCAAGCTTATCATCTCAGTTAGATATAACAGAAGCTCATATTCGAAAGGGACTTGCACATATACAGAAGCACACTGGCTTTGCGGGGCGCTGGCAAGTAATTCAAAAACACCCTTTGGTAATTTTAGATACCGGCCATAATGCACACGGATTACAATTAAGTCTGCAGCAATTAAAAGACGCCAAGAAAGATCAGATTAACATGGTGTTTGGTGTGGTACAAGATAAGAAGCTCGACGATATCCTCCCACTGCTTCCTCGTGATGCACATTATTTTTTATGTGCACCAAAATTACCGAGAGCTTTGCCTGTAGCAGCGTTGGCGGCTCTTTTTAAAGATCATCATTTCGAATTTAGTGTTTGTAAAAATGTAGTCAGTGCCTATCAAAAGGCATACAAGAAGTGCAAAAAAAATGATATCCTTTTTGTGGGAGGAAGTACCTTTGTGGTGGCCGAGGCACTGCAGTATTTGAACAGAAAAAATAAAATCAAAAAATAAACTTGACACCTAAAGTAATTATCTATACCGACGGAGCAGCACTCGGAAACCCAGGCCCAGGTGGCTACGGTGTGGTGATGCTATACGGCGATCGACGCAAGGAAATAAGTGAAGGATTTCGCCTCACCACCAATAACCGAATGGAACTGCTCGCAGTCATCGTAGCTTTGGAGCATCTCAAAAAAGAAAATTTGGAAGTCACCATTTACTCCGATTCACAATATGTAGTGAATAGCATCGAACAGAAATGGGTTTTTGGCTGGGTGAAGAAAGGATTCAAAGGGAAAAAGAATGAAGACTTATGGAGAAGATTTCTGCCATTATACGATAAGCACAAAATAAAAATGGTCTGGGTAAAAGGCCATGCCGGACTCAAAGAAAACGAACGATGCGATGTCCTCTCCGTAATCGCTGCCAATAGCAGAGACAAGCAGGTGGATACCTGGTATGAGGAGAATGGGGCGTCGTGAAGGAGTCCAATGTAGATAGTAGTAAGTATTTAGTAAATACAAGCTACCTTGATATAGTCCAAAGTTGATAGTAGTTAGTATCTAGTAAATACAAGCGACTCGATTACTTAATACTAAATACTTAATACTAAATACTTAATACTTAATACTAAATACTTAATACAAAATACTCGATACTCAACAAAATACTCCCCAATGAAAATACACCTAATCGCCTGTGGCGGTGCAGTAATGCACAATATGACCATCGCACTTCATTTGAAAGGCTATGAAATAACTGGAAGTGATGATGCCATCTACGAACCTGCAAAATCGCGTTTGGAGAAATATGGTTTATTGCCCCCTACCATGGGCTGGGATACCTCCCGAATTACTTCCAACCTCGATGCGGTGATTCTTGGTATGCATGCAAAGAAGGATAATCCGGAGTTATTGCGTGCACAGGAACTTGGTTTGAAAATTTATTCTTTCCCCGAATTTATATACGAGAATTGTAAAGATAAAACACGGGTAGTTATTGGAGGAAGTCATGGCAAAACCACCACCACCGCCATGATCATGTATGTATTGCATGCCTTGAATAAATCGTTCGACTATATGGTGGGCTCACAGGTTGCAGGCTTTGAAACGATGGTACAACTTACCAAGGAAGCACCCATCATCATTTTGGAAGGGGATGAATACCTCTCGTCGCCCCTCGATATGCGCCCTAAATTTCACTGGTACAAACCCGATATCGCCATGATCACGGGAATCGCCTGGGATCATATCAATGTGTTTCCCACCTTCGAAAATTATGTATCGCAATTCGATTTGTTTGTTGCCACCATGCAGCCCAATACGCGCCTCTTTTATTTTGAAGACGATGAGCACCTTTCAGCGATTGCTGCCAGTCACCCTCAGGTAATAAGCAAAGCATACAATACGCCCGCTTACACCATCGACGAGGAAGGAATTACGCATATCACGCATGAAGGGAATTCGTATGCCTTGCAAATATTTGGTGCACATAATTTGCAAAATATGGAAGGCGCCCGAATGGTATGCGAATGTTTGAATATACCTGCCCATGATTTTTATACTGCCATGCAAACCTTTAGTGGTGCGGCACGTAGGCTAGAGCTCATGCATCAAAGTGATTCGCTTATTGCCTACCGCGATTTTGCACACTCCCCCTCTAAATTGAAAAGCACCTTAAAGGCAGTGAAGCAACAGTTCAAAGGAAAAAGATTATTGGCTGTTTTCGAATTGCATACGTTTAGTAGTTTGGATGCCAATTTTTTACCACAATATGCAGGCAGTATGAATGATGCCGATGATGCCATTGTTTTCTTTGATGAAGAAACATTGCGTCAGAAAAACAAGGTGCTGGATGCCGCGGTGGTAAAACAACATTTTGGTGCCAACGTGCAGGTATTCTCTAATTCGGCATTACTACAAGAAGAAATATATCGTCGCATCTACACAGAACCTACTGTATTGCTACTGATGAGTTCAGGTACTTTTGGCGGGTTGAAATGGGAGTTTAAGGAAGTTTAAATGTAAATTGTTGTATTTCTAATCCTTAAAGAGGATATGAAATGTGCCTTTTGAAAACTCAATTGTATCGGGCAGGTCAGTACAATTACAATTATGAGTTCTTATTAATTTAACTCTAAATTCGCCCCAAATCTCATGATAATTATCTTTTTGCTTTGTGATTTGTATATAATTGTTCTGAATACCAGAAGTATCGATATCAAATATATCACCAATAATACAACCATCATCCTCACTGGTAGAAAAGCCAGCTCTTGGCATATCGCGAAATTCCCTTTGCAATTGTTGTAATGACATGTCTAATTTGATTCCAGAAAATATTAATGACCGTTTAATTATGAGAACGTCATTTATTTTATCACCTTGATACAATTCAAAATAGAGTAATCCAGAAGCGTTATCAGCACCAAGTTTATTTACATATTTGCTCCCATTTAGAAATACTTCTGCTTCTCCTTCGTAATCTTTCCGCTGCTTCTTACAAGCAGTTCCTACAAGTACAGTAATGATGGCTAGAAATATTACTTTTTTCATATTATAATTTAATGGTGTCTCTTAATCTTTTGATTTTTAAAAGATGCAAAACACAAATACCACTTGGTGTGGTTTTCAAAGTTAATAAAGAAATAGTTACTTCTGTCATGAAATATTCATTAAGCTGGCAGTGGAATTTTGGAGCTCACGCGATTTAATTCCTATAAGAATCCCACAATAAAAATTATTTTTGCAATATGAAAATCAAGGCATGTATTTTTGATCTGGATGGGGTAATTGTAGATACCGCAAAGTTTCATTTCTTAGCTTGGAAACGATTGGCTGATGAATTAAATATCTCTTTCGATGAGCACGATAACGAACAACTCAAAGGCGTGAGTCGCACTACCTCCCTGGAAATAATTTTACGTAAAGGATCCATACAATACAGCGAAGAAGAGAAACAAGAGATGGCCGTGAAGAAGAATATCTGGTATCTCGAATATTGTTCAACCATTGATGAATCGGAAATACTTCCTGGAATTAAAGAATTCTTAGATGAATTGAAATTAAAAAATATTTTAATCGGATTGGGAAGTGCCAGTAAAAATGCCTTACTCATCCTGGATAAATTAAAACTCACGTCTTATTTCGATGCCATCGTTGATGGAAATAAAATTACCGAAGCAAAACCCAATCCTCAAGTATTTTTAAGAGCCGCAGAAGAATTAAACGTGAATCCAAATGAGGCCATTGTGTTTGAAGATGCAGAGGCAGGGGTTGAAGCAGCCATCCGTGGCGGGTTTTACGCCATTGGTATCGGGGATGCGAAAATTTTAGGCAAGGCAAATATCGTATTGAGATCTACTGCATTAATCAATTTCAATTTGATTGATGCTGCGGAGGGCAAATAAAATTCAAGCTTCCCTCTTCAACAAACTTTTCCAAAGTAATTACGAATTAATTCGAATATTTCTGGTGCTGAAAACTTTGGAAAAGTTCAGATTCGAATTAATCATAGATATTGGGCAATCAACTTTTCCAAAGTTATTTATAAGACAACTAAAAATCCTTTGGCTATTTATGCTTCACGAAAATTGTTTCGCGATTATAAATACCTCCCACATTGCCTGAAGAAATCCAGGTCCATTTCTCTCCACCAACAATTTTCTCTCTGGTGTAAAATTTCTTATTGATTTGAATTCGGTCACTTTCATGTTCACTCAATTCCCAAAAGGTTGCATAGTCGGTAGCTAATCCCGACAAAGAAGTAAAATTGATTTGAATTTTCCCTTGACCACTTGGGCCTACGGAATTTTGAAAAGCAAACCATCCTAAGGTATCATTCACCAAGGTGCTATCAAGAGTTTGTTTATCCTGAGCAAAACTTACTTGTTCTACTTTTGTAATTTCCCATACGCCTGCAAAACTGTATACATTACTGCGCTTCTTGCAGGAGTAGAGTATGAAGGTTATAGAGATAATGATAATGATATTTTTCATGGCGATTAGTCTTTATTAATATGAATTGCAAGTCCTAAATCAATAGTGAACGATTGTGCAGCGGAGGTAAGATATTTGCCCGAATAATTGTAAGAAGGAACAGAAGAATAAGTCTTCCAGTCTTCCCCAATCTGATTGGCATCTCTTCCAAAATCATAATACTCACTTGCACCAAAAAGCGGGCTCCACCGAATAGCTGCCGAAATACCGACAGGGCCAGCACAGGCAATATATTTAGCACCCAAGGATCCAGAGAAAGCAAAGGAGTGAAAGATGCCGTTGAGAATTGCATCCGAACCATAACTCGTATACCCATCTCTATAGGTGAGTCCCGATTTTAAATTGGTTGTGCCAAAATAAATTCCCATAAAGATCGCAAATGCTTTTCCATCTTCCGATTTACCAAACCCAAAATCACCTCCATAACTTTTCTGTATCATGTGAAATACACGTGAATAATAGTTATTGATTTTCGATTCGGTATTCGCCATCAATCGATGTTGGTAATAACCCATATAAATCGATGCATCATCGAAAAATAAATCGCCTGTGATAGAGTATCCATAAGCCAAACCGAAGTTTTTTAATTTGGTTTCATTATCTGGATTGGTAAGATTATAGGAATCGGCAAATCGTTTGAATGAAGTGCCTTGTAAAATTCCTGCTTTGGCATTCACAGTTGCAAATAAGGAGAATTGAGCCCTTGCAGTTATGAGCGCGGTAGCTATAAAGAATATACTTAAGATTGTTTTTTTCATAGGATTATTTGTTTGAAGAAAAATTAAACAATAGAGAAAAAGTTAAATTGTTCCCATAAAAATCCCAGAACATCAATGATCCATCATTCGCAAATGTTAGTTCGCCTATGCCAAATTGATACGTGGCTCTTAGTATCGCTACTTTGCCTAAATAACACTCGCCTTCTAATGAAAAGCTTGGGAATGTAGGCAAGCCCATTAATTTAATGGGTCTTCCATAATCATTAAATCCCCATTTGGCACTCTTATATTCTGATGGTGTACCTCGCTTGGTGAATACATTATAATTGGCCATATCGAATCCTCCGCCGATTCCAAATTTCTTACCACGATAACCCACATCAAAAACCAAATCATTCATGCGATGTTTAATTCCGAACTGTTTTGTAACGCCCTTATCGATATATTCGGAGGAATAGGAATTGTGCTTATTATGCCAGGCCAAACTAAACCAACCATTATCCATATCAAAACGATAACCCAAATATATTCCATGAAACATATTTCGGTATTTGAAATTAGCATCAAATACTTTGTTATAGTAATAGGTGGTGCTTTGGATATTGGCAATGCCGCGGGTATAGCAGCCTGCCTGATAACCTAAAATCACACCTGCTTTTAATCCTAAAGTGAGAATTATTAAGCATAGCATTATAGAAATTCTTTTCATTGGTAATCGAAATTAGTAATCGAGTACAAATGTAGATTTTACGACGACTTCTGCAAATCGGTGTTTTACGGTAATTTCACAAAGCTAATAACCACACTAGAGTATGGTTTGAGTTCAAGCATATCGGCAGGTTGTAAGATTCTTCCTCCGGTACTATACACGATTTTGAATTCTCTTGAATGAGGCAATTCGTTTAGTTTGAGTTGCGTACTAGAATCCTGTAAATTATGTACAATCAAATAGTTTTTTGCATTTTTTGAACGCACATAAATCATCAATCCATCCTTATGTAAACTCGTGCATTCGTAATTTCCATCACTTAATACTTCATCTTGGTTTCTGAATTTTATCAATGATTGATAGGTATTATACATCGAACTTTGATTGCTTTTTTGACTAGATAGGGTAGGGGTTTCTGCATTATGAAAGTTCGGTTCCCAGTTGCATTTAGCTTCATCAGTAGCGTCCCATAAAAAGGGTTCACGAATATGTTCATCGGGTTTTGGTCCAAACATACCCAACTCATCTCCGTAATATACATACGGTGTATAGGGTAAAGTAAATAGGATTGCCGCCGCAAGTTTTGCTTTGTCAGTATCGCCTTGCACCTCATCCATAATTCTTGGATTATCATGGTTGGAGAGTAAGGTAGCATCACAAAATGTTGCGCGATTATTATAGTATCGATTATAGGTAGCTAATAGTTTTGTTGTTACATCATCGTTCGATTTTGCTATTGAAGATTTTATATTAAACCACAAATCAAAGTTGAACCCTGCATCCATCCCTGCTTTCAAGTAAGGTGCAATCAAGGTGTCGCCACCCCACATTTCTCCAACAATATAAAAATCGGGTTTTTGTACCCGCATGGCATTTGAAAATTCAGTCCACCAAGCATAGTTTTTTTTGCGATCGGCATACGGATAAACATGGCTGGCAGCATCCAATCGATAGCCATCTATATCACATTCAGAAATCCAGAATTGTGCTGCCTTAATTATTTCTTCTCTTACCTTCGGATTATCGTAATTAAGGTCGGGCATGCCTCTCCAAAAATATCCGTAATACTTTTCATTCCCTTTGGTCTGATCGTCGACCCAATGCCAGTGTTCAGGCTCCTTATGCCATACTGAGGTATCGCTGCTCCAGCTATAATAATTTTTGTAAGTAGGATTGTTTTTAACCGCCTCCTTAAACCATTCATGCTGCGTGCTGGTATGATTAGGCACAAAGTCAAGAATGATTTTTATTCCCATGATATGGGCTTCATTAACCAATTGCTTTAAATCTTCTTTGGTACCACACTCTGGATCAATTTGATAATAATTTATGATATCGTATTTATGATAGGTAGGTGATTCAAAAATTGGAGTGAGCCAAATTGCTCCAATACCGAGCTCTTTCAAATAAGGCAATTTGTTTTTCACTCCTTGTAGGTCGCCAATCCCATCTCCATTACCATCGGCAAAAGAGCGGCTGAATATTTGATATACCACTTGGTGAGGGAATTTCGATTTCCACTCAACACCACTAACGGTGGAGTGATTAGCGGCTTGCGACATGCTTAAAGTATAAATTAATAAAGCTAAGTATAAAGGAATGATTCTCATATCGAGGGTAAAGTTAAAATTAATATGCGAATTGAAATTTCATTATAATGGTCAGGAAATTTAGCTCAAAAAAAAAGTCTTCCTGTATTACAGGAAGACTTTTTTTAGATCAGATAAAATTATCTGATGCTTAATTTTTCAGTAGTACGGGTGTTTTCACCTGTAACATCAACGATATAAATACCAGTTGGTAAATCGCCTTTGCTGATGGTAACTTTACCACTAACATTTGTATAAGTGCGAACAATTTTACCAGTGATATCAATTACATTGATAGTATAGTTTCCAGTTCCTAATTCAACAGTTGATGAGTTAGTCATTGGATTTGGATACAAACGGAAATCTTCGTTTTTACCAGCATAGCTGATAGCAGAGATACCTTTGTTACATTTTCCAAATACATAATAAACTGTAGAAGCAGTAGCAGGGCGTTGGTAAACACGTTGGTATCCAACTCCTGATGGAGCTAAACAAGTTCTGCCAGCAGCAGCAGTATCGTAAGTTTCGTCAGTTGCATCATTAGCAAATCCGTAATAGATTGTTCCTGGGCAAATTGAATCGATTGATACTTGGTATGCTTTACCACCTGTACCTGAAACAGCAGTCATTTCAATTTTACCACCGGTAGCTCCTTTTAACCAAGAGTTATTTCCTTTTCCTACCAAGTAAACTTTAGCACCTGGAGTGATAGAAGTTCCTGCGAAGTCAACTTTGAAAGTAACTTTAGAAGAAGCTGGAGGCGCAGTACAAGTTGTGTTTTTACCGAAGCAATTGGTTGCTAAAGTTTGTGTTGAAGTAATTACTAAAGCACGGTTACCGTTAGAAGTCCATCCAACTTGTTCCCAGCTAACATTTCCTTTCGACCAAACGCGATATTTGTAATCAATAGCAGTCCCGCTATCAAATTGATTGATTTTTAAAGTATAAACATTGGTTGCTCCTACTTTTGCCATTTTTTGTCCTGGATTACCCCAGTTTCCTAATAATGCATGACCTCCGGTTACATCTACTGAGTCAATTTGTCCACAAGCAACATCTTCAGAGATATCAGTCATGAAAGTAACATCGTACTTAGGCAAGTTCAAGATACAGTTACCACATTCGCTCAAACATACTGGAGATATAACTTGAGAAGCAGCAGCCACAGTGATTGCACGGTTACCTCCTGATGGAGCACAAGTTCCCGGTACACTTTCCCATCCTGATGGGCCATTCTTAAATTTGTATTCGTAAGTACCAGCTGATAACCACATTTGTGCTTCGTATACTTTACCAGCAGTATTTAAGTTTAACATCTTAGTTTTATCGCTCCATCCGTTGAAAGCTCCAGCTACTAATACGCCAGCGGGATCAATGGTAGTTGCTTTAGCCATATTTACAGCCAAACGAATGTATTGTTTGTTATATCCAAAAGGTGCAAATGCAGATGATGAAACTCCTTGCCAAGAAACCAAAACGGTGTCTTTAGACATTGTAGTATCTACATTGTACCAACGGTTTGAATTTCCTCCACCTACTTGAGCACTGGTAGGAACATTCTCTGGAGTACCACCTGGTGCGCTCCAATCGTTACCATTTATAAATTTGTATTCAATTTTTCCAGGGGTAGTGGTTGAAAATGAATAATAGTAAACCTGAGTAGAAGGGATATTAGCCATTGCGGTAGCGGATGGATTCCATCCTTGAAAATCACCTGCAACGTGCATTCCGTTAGCGCTAACCGTTTGACCGGTCATATCAACTGCGAATAAAACTGTGGTTGCTTTAGCTACATTTAGCAAAACAATTGCACTTAATAAAAGTAGAATACGTTTCATGTTATGAATTTGATAATTAATTTAATGAATAATAGGTTGTAAATATAATAAATTTTTATTTGCATTCAAAATATTTTAGGTCATTATTTCCTGCACTCCGATCGGGGCCCCCATTGAAATCTTTCCTCCGCACAATGAACTGAGCAGAGACGATTGTTTTACCATTCGGAATGGCTAAAAACTCCCTAGGAATCATGGTTAATTTAAACTGTCCCGAAAATAATCCTTCAGTAATTTTTGTCATCTTTAAAGCAGGTACAGTACCTACATCAAAGAAACTCGCCTTCTCAACAGTTGTGGCATCACTTAAAGTCACTTTGATGTATAAGTAGCAATCCTCTGCACCTAAATTCGACATGCCTGTATTGCGTTCTACAGGGTTGTTATACATAATGGTTAAAATTTCATCGGTATATGCACATTTAGGAAGGGTATAGATGGTATCACGCTCAATAGGAGCATTCACCTTGATATTTAAATCTTCCGATTTTAAATCGGGAGCTCCATAACCTCCACCATCTTTAGGTTTTACCAGTAAAGAGATTCCTTTGCTATAAACATCTCCCTTATTTACTCCGTAAAAATCGGTTGGGATCATTTCATAGTAATAAACCTTAGGCCCTTTTGATGGGTCGGGAGTTAATTTCAAATTGTCGTTTGAATTTTTCCATGGCTGGGTTCCTGTGCCATTAACATTGGGGTCATTGGCTGGCAACTCTCTTGGATTCCAAGTCCACATATAAAATGGACCAGTTAATCCATCTAAAGAAGTATTGGTGATTTTTGACAAATCAACATAAATTCTGCATACCGATGTAACATCAGTAGTAGGTCCTGGTTCAATCCAGGCCGCTTGTGCATTTGATTTTATAAATGCAGCAATTATAATTGTAACGAGTATTATAAACTTTTTCATCTTAGATACTTTCTTGAAGATTAATTAATTTTGTCTTGTAAATTCCCAGATATAAGAATAGGCGATTTTTTTCGCGGTCCCTTTGGTATAATAAAAGGTTTTCTTGAGTTTTAGAACTAAGTCCGTTGTTCTAATGGTACTTCCTAATAAGAAAGTGTCCTTCGAATTATCTGAATAGTTTATATAAAGCGATTTAGGGAAATCAGTATTGTCGAAACTCCAAGTTCCGGTACCTGTTCCAAAATAGTTTTTTACAGTTCCGGTAGTAAGCGCCGTAAAGCCTGTTTCGGTAAATTTTAAGGTAGGCAAGGTTTTTGTCTTGTAGAAATCGGTGATATCCAATTTATCGGGAGTGGCAAAGGCCTCATCCACAACATAAGCATGGGATAAAATCCAGTTGTCCTGAATACCCTTGGTTTTACTCGACACATCGCCGATATCCGAAAACTTTTTCGGGCGGCAGGAAACAACAATAATGGTTGTTGCCAGAATTAAAGCGGTGAATTTAAATATACGTTTCATGATTAATTTTTTAATTAGTTACAACCTCCTTCAGGGTTCATTTGAAATCCTTTAATAGTGCTTTCTGAAGCAGGGAATTGAAGTACCAAGCCATTGCAATTCCATGGTGCATTGCGAATTCGAATATTCGGTTCGCCCTTAGCTCCAAGGCGTTTCAATTGTTGTACGCGATCGCCTTCCATAGGCATTTCTAAACGACGTTCTGTTCGTGCCGCAATCTTTATTGTTTCGGCACCACTGGTAGTTGAAATATTTTGTCCAATGCCTCCAAATGCACGCGTGATAATGGCGTTTATATCAGTAATCGCTACTGATAATGTTCCATTGGTTTCTGCAATCGCTTCAGCTCTCATCAATAACAAATCGGTTAAGTATAAAACCGGAACATTGAAGAAGTTTGAATCAAATTTCAATGATCTGAAACCTCCTGTGCATGGAGCATAATAAGCTGTACGCTTATCTCCTCCACGGGCAGTAGCATCAGCATATAAGGAAGCCGATACCCCAATTTGTGGCTGGTTAGCTCCTGTCTCAAAATAATTTCCACGCATCGCACCCGAACGTTGGTCAGCACTGGTTGATTTTATATAGAAAATCATTTCTTTTTGAGCAACGGCCGATTTGTTATATAGATTCACACTATCTGAAAGGGAAAACTTAGCAGATGCAACAATATCATTTACCTGTGTAATTACATTACCAAAATCATTCATTTGGAAATAAACCTTGGCCAATAATGCCTTTGCTGCATACTTAGTCGCATTGGTATTATTCAGGTTGGTTTCTGGTAAGTTAGCAATGGCTTCTGTCAAATCTTTAATAATGAAATCATAAGATTCCTTTACCGTGCTTCTTAATGTTACTTCTGGTAATGAATTCTTACGCAATGGCACGCCTAAATGTGAGTTGTCGGAAGTATAACCATAGGGTTGAGCGAAAAAACGAACAGCTGTGAAATGCCCTAAGGCACGCATGAACTTCGCTTCTGCAATCATTCTTTGCTTCTCCGAATCGGTAAATCCAGGTACCCCATCAATAAAGTCAAGTACCGTATTCGCCTTGTAAATAATCTTGTACATATCTCCATAAAATCCACCGGTTGAGGTATTAAAGAAGATGGTTGCTCTATTATATACTTCTGTAAAATCATTATTCGATTTTGGGGCAATTACATTATCCGAAAGCAATTCGCCGAAGTATTGTACTCTGCCATTATATAAATTGGCAATATTATCGTACCCAGCATTCAAAACTTCTTGTACATCCGAAGGTTTGGTGAGTGCGTCGGCTTTACGAATTTGAGTAGGGTCGTTAGGGTTAACATCAAACATCTTTTTACATGCGCTTAATGAAGCAACGAGTAAAAAGGCACTAAATATATATATTGTGATACGTTTCATTTCTGTTGGTTAATTAAAATCCGATTACGATGGAGATGCTGTTTGTTCTTTCTTGAGGAGGGGTTAAATAAGTAATGTTCGGACTGGTATTTCTATCCGTAGCATTTTCAAAGTCACGCACCACCTCTGGATCTAATCCTCTGAATTTAGTAAACAATATTAAGTTGGTAGAAACTAAACCAATGCGAGCACTTGATAATTTAGCTTTCTTTAACTGATCAGAATTGAATGAATAAAACAAACTAAGATTTCTCAAACGCATATAAGATGCATCTTTCAACCACATATCCGTATTGATCCATGGGGTAGATGATCCATAAGTGGCTGGCTGACGAGTAAGCACAGGATACTCACTTTGATCACCTGGTTTTTGCCAACGATCAAATTGATCCAAGCGGTGATTCCAATTGTCGGAATCAAAAGTTCCCATCTGGCGTTTAGATGAAGAGTCATAAATTTTTCCTCCGATACTGTAAATGAAATTCATATCCACTTCCCAACGTTTGTAAATGAAGGTATTGCTCCATCCCCCAAAAGCTTTAGGATAAATATTTCCAACAGGTACCCTATTGGCTGGGTCCCATTTATAAGTCTCATTTCCGTTCTTATCAAAATAAATTGGCTTCCCAGTATTTTGATCAATTCTTGAAAAACGAACTAAATAATTGGTCCCTACTGGCTGACCTTCTACAATACGTGTATCATTGGTACCTCCACTCACGGCTTCTTCTGTATACGACCCAATATCCAAGACTTTATTTTTGTTTCTAGCAATATTAAAGTCGATGGTATAACGGATTTTGTCCTTGTCAATAACACGTAGCTTTGTAGAGAATTCAATTCCTTGGTTATTTATTTTTCCAACATTGGCAGCATAATTCCCCGATTGGAAACCATAGTAATTAGGAACACTTACACTTAAAATTACGTCACTGGTATTCTTATTATAATATTCTAATACCCCTGTTATTCTTTCCGAAAATAAAGAGAAGTCGAATCCAATATCAAAAGTTTTGGTTGTTTCCCAATGGAAATCAGGGTTTTCGAATATCTCAACATAGCGAGAAGCAACGCCATTATAAACGGTAGGATTTACTTTATAACGTCCCCACCATGGGTAGGATCCTCCGAAATTTGAATTACCAGTCTTACCATAACTTGCTCTTGCCTTTAAGAAGGTAAGAACTTTATTTCCTTTCAAAAATTTCTCATCGCTCACTACCCATCCTGTTCCAATGGCTGGAAAGAAACCCCATCGATAATTTTCACCAAAGGTGGATGAATAATCGGCACGACCATTCAACGAGATAAAATATTTATCTTTCAATGAATAGCTTACACGTCCAAAATAACTATCGAATACAGAAATACTTTTGCTCAATAGATTAGTACCAGGTTTTAAATTAGAATCAATAGGGGTAGTATTATACAATGGCCCCATAATATTATTGTATTCTAAATATTTGAAAGCCGAACGGGTTCTTTGATATTCGGTACCTGCTAAGTATGAAATCTTTTGTTCTTTCTTTAAGGTTTGAGAATAAAATGCTGTGGCAACTATATTATAGTTGTTGGTATAGGTTGCACCACGTTTTGCTATTCCCTTAGGTTGTTTTACCAAAGCGGTATCTTCATATACATCATCAGTATTATCAAGGTAGTCATAATTTCCATTTACGCGGATAAGTAAATTTTTTATTGGAGAGTATTCCATTACCACCCCTTGAAGTGTACGTTGCTGGCGGGTTTGCTGCGTTTTGTTTTCACGCATAAATACTGGGTTATTATTTACACCACCACTGGTAAACCAAGAACCATCACTGTTTTTTACTGGATAGATAGGAAGTGCTGTGCTCATCGCAGCTCCAAGGCCTCCGCCCCATCCACCATCTACACGCTTATTCAAACCATTCACATACGAACCGGCGTATGAAAGTTTCATTTTACTTGTCAACTGATATTCTAGATTGGCTCTAAATGCACTTCTTACATAAGCATCACCAATAATATACGTTGAATTATTATCATGGGTGGCATTTACGTATAAGTTTATTTTTTTCTTAGCATAAGATGTTCCTAAGCTATAAGTTTGTTTGAAGCCAGCATGGGTGGTTTGTTTTACCCAATCGGTATTGGTTGATTGCGCTTGCTCCCAAGTTAAACCAGCTGGCAATGGTGCACGCCCTACACCCCCATCATTTTCATAGGCTTCTTGAAGCATCTGCAAATACTGTGTATTATTCATCATCTGTGGGCGAGAAGCCATTGTTGAAATTCCTTCACGAATGGTGAGGTCGAATTTCAATCCTTGTTTCTTCGCACGTTTAGTGGTGATGATGATGACCCCGTTTGAACCACGTGAACCATAGATGGCTGTTGCGGCAGCATCCTTTAAAATTTCAATGGATTCGATATCATCTGGATTTAAAGTTGCCAGCGGGTTATTATTCTTTCCTCCTCCATTCCCTTTATCGGTTGCATTTTGAATGAAATAATCTTGTGAAATAGGAATACCATCAACAACATATAAAGGATCGCTACCTGCACTTACCGAAGCAATACCTCTAATTTTCACAACCGACGCAGCTCCTGCCAATCCACTACCAATAGATATTTGAACCCCTGCAGCTTTTCCTTGCAAGGCGGCTTCCACACTCGGTACCGGGATAGAAGTAATTTCCTTACTGCTTATTTTTGAAACAGCTCCAGTAACTTCCTTTCTTACTTGTGTTCCATAACCTACAACAACCACCTCGTTGAGGCTCTTGTTTTCGGGCTGCATTTGGATTCTTATTTCTTTGGTTTCCCCTACAGCAAGCTTAACTTCCTGTCGAGAAGGAACATAACCTAAATAGGTGCCGATAACTACGTAATTACCAGCAGCCAAATTTTTAAATAAGAAATTCCCATCAGCATCTGTGTTTTGTGCAATGGTTGTTCCTTCGAGTCGAATAGTGGCAAAAGAGAGTGGCTCGCTTTTCTCATCAAGCATTCTTCCCTTAATTGCTGCAGTATTCTGTGCATTGAGTTGTGCTGTCATTAACAGCAAACTACAAAGCGCGAAAAAGCGATTGAATAAAAATGAATTCATGTAAATGTGCTCCTATAATATTTGAGTATTAAGACTAATAAATAAATTGCAAGTTACAATTGTACATTTATTTTACTTAAATTCCAAATAATCTAAGTCATAAAGATGAGAATCATATTTCTTATCTAATGCGATTTTAGCCTTACTATACTTAAGGATAGCGAGCGTATGGATTAATAAAAAGGCTTCTCTTCCCTGAAATCGACTTTTCAAATCAGGGTAATTCACCATTTTTAATATATTAATGACTAACCCTTTTTATTCAGAAAAATATCGTTTTTTTGAACTCCCTAAAAAGTTAAGGTATTATGATGAATCGCATTTTTTTGTTTCTATTATTTTCTGCTTTGGTTTCCAATGCTTCTGCTCAAGCCAAACTCATTGAGAAGGTAACCCGCACTGGTGATGAGCTCACCATCCCTTATGAAATGTATCGCTTGAAAAATGGTCTCACCGTGATTGTTCATGAAGACCATAGCGACCCCTTGGTGCATGTAGATGTTACTTATCATGTAGGTAGCGCTCGCGAAGAGGTGGGCAAATCGGGCTTCGCACACTTTTTTGAGCACATGATGTTTCAAGGAAGTAAACATGTTGGCGATGATCAGCATTTCAAAATTGTAAGCAATGCGGGTGGTACCTTAAATGGAACTACTAACCGCGACCGTACCAACTATTATGAAACATTGCCAAAAACACAATTGGAAGTAGCACTTTGGCTGGAAGCCGATCGTATGGGATTCCTCCTCGACTCCGTGAACCAACGCAAGTTTGAGAACCAACGTGAAACGGTAAAGAATGAGCGTGGCCAGAATTACGATAATCGTCCGTATGGCCTCGTACAAGAAAATATTTCAAGAGTATTTTACCCTCAAGCACATCCATATAGCTGGCTTACCATTGGGTATATCAATCACTTGAATGCAGTGGATGTTGATGACCTTAAGAATTTCTTCCTGCGCTGGTATGGCCCAAACAATGCGGTGCTTACCATTGGAGGGGATGTAAATACTGCCGACGTTTTGAAAATGGTAGACAAATATTTTGGATCCATTAAAAAATGTCCGGAGGTTAAAAAAATGCCTGCCATGCAACCGGTGCTTACTGAAGATCGTTATGTATCCATGAGTGATAATATTCGACAGCCTTTATTGCGCCGCGTATATTCAACTGTACCTGCATTTCATTCGGATGAAGCAGCTTTGGATATGTTATGCGAAATTCTAAGTAGCAACAAATCATCGGTGTTCTATACTCGATTCATGAAATCGCAATTGGCTTCTTCGGCCAGTGTATCTAACTCCTCAACAGAATTGGCTGGCGAGTTAGGCATCAATATCATGGCTTATCCCAACCTGAAATTAAGCACCATCGATTCGATGATTAATGTATGCTTTGCCGATTTTGAATTACTTGGGGTGACCGATGATGACTTGATTCGTGCGAAGGCATCTTCAGAAACTGAATTTATTAGGAGCCTAGAAAGTGTTAATGGAAAAGTATCCACTTTAGCCTATTACTATACGTTTGGAGGCAATGCGAATATGGTTCAAAAGCAACTGAAGGAAATAAGAGAGATTACTAAATTGGATATTCTTAGAGTTTATAATCAATACATCAAAAACAAACATTATGTATGTATGAGTGTTTACTCTAATAAGGAAAAACCCAATTTAGCCAGAGAGGATAACTATAAAATGCCTGAGCCCGATGCCCCTGCTGCAAAGAAGGTGACAAAAATAAAATTGCGTAATGTTAAAGATAAATTCGATCGAAGTGTTCAACCCATAGTTTCATCAGAACCGATCTTACCACAACGCTTCGAACCCATGATCTCTTCATTCTCAAATGGAGTGCAATTTAGTGGCTTAACTCAAAGTGAAATCCCATACATTACCTTGCAAATCGTTATTAAGGGTGGTCACCTGATGGATTATAATCACCCCGACAAGGCAGGACTGGCAGTGCTTACCGCCCGATTGATGAATGAAGGTACAGCAACGATGCTTACCGAACAATTTGAAGAAGCACTCGATAAAATTGGAAGTACCATCACGGTAACCGCCGATGCCGAAAATACCTATATCAACGTGGGAACATTAAGTAAGAACCTGGATATTACCATGGGGCTTTTGCAAGATAAATTACTTTACCCAGCCTTTCGTGATGCTGAGTTCGAACGCGCCAAACGCCAACAACTGGAGGGGATAAAAAATTCATTAATTAATCCTTCTTCTATCGCGGATCGTTGTTTCAATAAGATAATTTATGGTCCCGAAAACATTAAGTCGATTCCAAATGAAGGTACCGCTGAAACCGTTAAAAACATTACGCTTGAGGATGTGAAGGAATTCTTCAAAAAATATTATGTGCCACAATTAACAGAGATTGTAGCCGTGGGTGATGTGAATATGATGACCTTAACGCAAAAGCTTTCTTTCATCGATCAGTGGAAAAAAACCGATATGCAATTACCTGAAATATTAAAGAATGACAAATATGTAAAAGTGACTACCACAAAAATATATTTCATTAATAGCGAGAAAGCAGCTCAATCACAAATCCGTATTGGATACTTAGCGCTACCCTTCGATGCAAAAGATAATTTTTATAAAGCGGGATTGATGAATTTTATGTTTGGCGGAACATTTAATAGCCATCTTAATATGAATTTACGTGAGAGCAAAGGCTGGACCTACGGTGTGCGTAGTAGTTTCAGCGGTACAAAATATCGCGGACCATTTGTTATCTCAGGAGGATTTAGAAAAGATGCCACCGATAGCACCATCAGTGAAATATTGAAGGAAATGGAAAGCTACCATACCAAGTTATTAACTCAGGAAGAAGTGCAGTTTACGAAGAACTCATTAAATTCAAGTGAAGCGTTGAAATATGAAACCTTAGCCCAAAAAGCGAATGTATTATTCATGAAACAACGTTATCAATTAGAGCCAGAATACAAAATGATTCAGCTTCAGGTATTAATGTCACTTACCCCAGCCGAAATTAAAGGACTTGCTCGCCGTAACCTCGATATCAACCGCATGGCGATTATTGTAGTAGGAGATAGAACAACTGTGAAAGATAAACTCAATGCTTGGGGTTACGAAGTGGTAGAACTTGATAATGAAGGCAACGAAATCAAAAAATAAATAGTCATACTAAGCATCAAATAATTCCGGCAATCGTTCATACTTTGGTCGGAATTGTTTTTTATATCCATTTTAATCAAATCAATTACCCATGTCATCAGTAACAGAATTCAATTCATACCGCGAGAAAATGAATGAAAAAATATTGGCCGAAGATAATCTGGTCATCAAACGCTTTTTCAATCTCGACCAGCATACCTATGCCGATGGGGCTTTGAGTGCTAAAACTAAAGAGATGTTAGGGCTGGTAGCATCGCTCGTATTACGCTGCGACGATTGCGTGAAATATCATTTACAACAAGGAAAAGCTCTAGGACTAAATACGGAAGAGCTATTCGAAATATTGGCTGTTGGCAATATCGTAGGGGGGAGCATCTGTATCCCGCATACCCGCAGGGCGGTGGCATTCTGGGAAGAACTCAGCGAGGAAAATAAATCCGAGTAAGTAAGAGGCGAAAAGAAACAAACGCTTAATTACGGCCTAAATTACGCAAGTGAGTAACATGGGATGCTATTGCTTGGTGCATCTTTGGATAAACGATATATGGTACTCCAAATTCTTCACAGGTAGATCTGATAATCTTGCTCAAAGCAGGATAGTGCACATGAGAGATTTTAGGGAATAAATGATGCTCTACTTGAAAGTTCAATCCTCCAACACACCATGAAATAAATTTACTATCTGGAGCAAAATCGGCAGTGGTTTTTAATTGATGAATTGCCCACTCGTCTTCCATCTTTCCAGTCGAGGTATTGGGATCAGGAAAGCTGCAATGCTCCACGGTATGAGCCAATTGGAACACAATGCTTAATACGAAACCAGCCAATAAGGTGATGGTTAAGAAACCTGTAAGCCACCATAGAAATCCAACAGTGTAAATTGGCAATACGATGAAAAGAAACAAGTTTAAGGCTTTAAATCCCCAAAAGAAGAGGTGATCTACAAAATCAAGTTTCTTCAATGGCACCGCACCAATCATGCCAGTAAAATATTTTTTATAGTCGGTATAAAACACCCAAAACATATAAAGCAGGGTATATAAGAACCAGAAATAAATATGCTGAAAACGGTGGAATTTATATCTTTTTTGATGTTCGTTAAAACGCAATAATATGCCAGCATTAATATCATCATCAAAACCATCAATATTAGTATAAGTATGATGCACAATATTATGTTTCACATTCCACATAAAGCTACTTGCTCCTAATACATTGATGGTATAAGCTGCAATGCGATTCAACCAGCGGTAATTGCTAAAACTTCCGTGGCTGCCATCGTGCATTACATTAAATCCAATAAATGAGATAACGAATCCCAATACAATAGCTTCCGCTAAAGCCAGATACCAAACTGGGGTAAAAAACACTAAGTGAATATAAAGTGCTATAAATGATGTAATGAGAAGTCCAGCCTTGAAAAAAAGTTGGAAATTTCCGTGTGACGAGATGCCTTTATTCTTGAAGTATTCTTCGGCACGATGCTTTAAAACTGAATGAAAAGATGGAGTTACGACCGGGAATTTTGGTAAATGCATAGGTGAAATAAAATAATCGACACGTTGGCTTATGAACGTATCGCCGTCAAATATACGATTATAAACCCTCAACTCCCAAGCGAAATACGTGAGAATCTAACTCAAAATACATAAAAAAAGCCTTCCCAAAATGGAAAGGCTTCTTGTTTAGATGGTTATAATTATTTGATACCCTCGAAATCACTTCCTCCAAAATCAACCACAACCGGAGTAGCGATACATAATGAAGAGTAAGTTCCTACGATAACACCAATTAATAAGGCGAATGAGAATCCTTTGATTGCTGGTCCTCCAAATACGAACAAGATCAAACATACGATGAAGATAGTACCTGCCGTTACAATAGTACGACTTAAGGTAGCATTCAATGCGTAGTTGATAATCTTCACACGGTCTTTCTCTTTTTTGTTAAGGTTCAAGTATTCACGAATACGGTCAAATACAACCACGGTATCATTCATTGAGAATACGAGTACAGTCAAGATCGCTGCAATAAAGTCTTGGTCGATATCCATTGAGAACGGTACAATACCATCCAAGATGGAGAAGAATGATAATAATAAGAAAACGTCATGGAACAAGGCCACAGAAGCACCTACACCAAACTGCCATTTACGGAATCGGATAACGATATAAATGAACATACCAATAATCGCAATGAAAATGGCTCGTAAAGCGGAGTATTTCGCATCCGATGCCATGGTTGCACCAATCTTGCTACTACTTTCAATAGAGGCATCAGTTACTTGATATCCAATACTGGTTAATCCATCCAACAAATGCTTACGTACATCTGTTTCGGTCGATTTAGCATCGTCGATTTTATAGGTAGTAGTAATTTTTAATTTCGAATCGCTTCCAAAAGTTTTTACTTGTGGAGTTAAATTATCAAAAGTAGCAGCCAATCCAGAAGCTACATCAGAAGTATTTGCTGGCTTATCTAATTTCACTACATAGCTCCATCCTCCTTTAAAGTCAACTCCTAATGAGAATCCTTTAGTGAACATAGAGATGGCACCTAATAAAATTACTGCTCCAGAAATGATATAATAGATCTTACGTTTTCCTACCCAATCAAAGTTTGAACCTTTGAATAAATGCTCAGATAATGAAGTAGAGAATTTCACTTCTCTTCCTTTATCCAACCAACGCTCAATTTGCAAACGAGTAATGAAGATCGCCGTAAATAGGGATGTGATAATACCAATGATCAATACAACCGCGAAACCTTTGATTGGTCCTGTTCCTAAGAATACGAGTACAATACCTGCCAGTAAACCGGTAACGTGGGAGTCGATAATCGCAGATAAGGCATGCTTATAACCTGCTGATACCGATTGACGCATATTCTTACCATCACGCATTTCTTCTTTTACACGCTCATTTATCAATACGTTAGCATCTACCGCCACCGCTAAGGTAAGCACGATACCTGCAAATCCAGGAAGTGTTAAGGCCGAATGCAACGATGCCAATACCCCGAGGATAAAGAACAAGTTGATGATTACCGCGATATCAGATGATACCCCAGCAATATTATAGTATAATACCATGAACACAATAATTGCTAAGAAAGCAACCAATAAGGTAAGTAGTCCCGAACGAATCGCTTCTTTACCTAATGATGGACCAACAATTACCTCTTCAATGATTTTACATGGCGCAGGCAACTTACCAGTTTGTAAGATGTTTGCTAAATCTTGTGCTTCTTTTACAGTGAAACCTCCACTGATTTGTGAGTTACCTCCAGCAATTTCTCCTGGTACATTAGGTGCTGAATAAACGGCTCCGTCCAATACAATTGCCAAACATTTGTCCTTATTTGCTTTGGTAATGGCAGCCCAGTCTTGAGCTCCCTTTGGAGTCATTTGCATGCTTACATCTGGTTTGCCAGTCAATGGGTCAAAATCCTGACGTGCAGTAGCTACCGCCGATCCGTCCATCACCGCACCACGAGTAATATCTTTTGCTTTCAATGCATATACATACATGAAACCATTATCACTCTTCGGTGCGTAGGCGAAACGAATGCCTTGGGTTGCAGGTAAGCTATTGATATATGACATTGCAATTGGGCTACTGGTGTACTTGTTGAACTTTGAAGTATCTTTCACCATTACATATCCAATCATCGCACCTTTCATATAGTCTTTACGATCAGGAGATAAAGCTGGTTGAAGAATCGCCATTAACGGATTTTCTTTAATCAACTTCGCATTTTTTGCTTCTTGTGAAGAATCCTCCACTGAAGTACTATCAGGTTTTGCTACCGCTGTTAAAGAGGTATCACCTTTAGTAGTATCAGGTGCAATGGTAATTCCCATATCGGCTTTACCCAATCCTTTGCTGATGGTATCTAATAATTTGAATACATCTTCACCATTCAAATAGGTTTCCCAGAATTCTAATTTTGCAGTAGCTTGTAATAAACCTCGTACACGCTCAGGATCATCAGCACCAGGCAATTCCACGAGGATACGTCCTTGGTTTTCTAATTTCTGAACAGTTGGTTGGGTTACTCCAAACTTGTCGATACGACTGCGGATAATTTCATAAGAACGGTCAATTGCACGAGCCGATTCTTCTTTAACCATTTTCAATACTTCATCATCACTGCTATTGAAGTTGATGGTTTTATTGGTTGGTGTAGCGAACAAAGCCGCCAACTTTTTATCTGGGCTTAATTTCTTGTACTCATCATAAAAAATATCGATGAAACCTTTCTGACTGGTTACCGAAATTTTTTCTGCATTATCAACGGCAGCGTTGAAGTTAGGGTCAGGATTCTTATTGGCCAATGCTTTTACAAACTCTACCTGAGATACTTCTAAGGTTACGTTCATACCTCCTTGTAAGTCGAGACCCAAGGTAATGGCATTTTCCTTACACTCTTTGTAAGTAAATTTCGCTACCAGTAAATTGTAAACTTGCGTATTACCAATAGAGTCTTTGAAATAACGAACCTTGGTGGCATGTTCTTCTGGTGCAAATTTGCTAGCATAGGCTTCGGCTTTTTTGTCGTAGTTCCATACTATCGCGTTAAACGATAATTGGTACAAACTGATCACTGCAAGCACTACAGCAAAAAATCTAATCAATCCTTTATTCTTCATTGCTACTTTTTAAATGTATAAAATTATTAATAAAATGAGTCCTTTTTAAGGAACGTGGGTTTTATCCCAAGCTAAAAAAAACGAGGTGCAAAGATATAAAAGAGAGCCATATAAAAAAGTGGGAATCAAAACGAGCCTTTAAGTTGCCTCAAAGTCAATGAAAAAAGGACTTTTGGCCTCGAAAAAGAGGACAAAACAATAATAATTTAGTAATTTACTGGAATCGGACCTGTACTTATAATATTGCTTTGATGCAAAGCACGATCCACCAAATAAATTTTAAATTGAATACTATCAGGTACAATGGTACCCACAATGGGCTCAATTTTCAAAGTGATAATGCCATTAATGGCTTTGTTTCTTGTCTCTGGTTGAATATTGCTTATTCGGTCGTTATAGTTTACGGTATCTGTTCCATTGATGATATAGGAATACACTCCAGCCTTGCCTGCCTGGTACTCGGCAAACACATTATAATAATATCGCTCTCCCAATCGAAAGGGTGATGCCGTGTCGCTCAATTCCAATCCAATATCTCCATCTCCATCTTCAAAACTAAATTGCAAATAAAGTAAGGAGTCGGCGTTGAAATTTTGATAACTTATTTTTGTATATCCCAAATACTGAATAGATGGAGTAGAACTTATCAGCGCTTGCTTTCGGCAATGGGTGAAAAGTAAGCTTCCCAGTATGACGGGGATTAAAAAAATAAAATATTTTCGAATCATTTTCTTTTCACGAATATAATAAAATTATTTTTGCAAGCCTATATTTAAAATATGACTACTCAATCACGTGCCCCCATTCATGCGCCTCATGGCAATAAACTTACCTGTAAAGGCTGGATTCAAGAAGCTGCCATGCGTATGCTGATGAATAACCTCGACCCGGAAGTGGCCGAACGCCCCGAAGATTTAATTGTTTACGGTGGCTTAGGAAAGGCAGCACGCAATTGGGAAAGCTACGACCTCATCATCAAAGCGCTTCGTGATTTGGAAAATGATGAGAGCCTCCTCATCCAAAGCGGGAAGCCGGTAGCCATCCTAAAAACAAATCCCGATACCCCACGTGTGTTATTGGCAAATAGTAACCTGGTGGGTAAATGGGCCAACTGGGAACATTTTCGCGAACTCGATAAAAAAGGATTGATGATGTACGGTCAGATGACGGCCGGAAGCTGGATATATATTGGATCACAAGGGATAGTGCAAGGCACCTACGAAACTTTCGCCGAAGCAGGAAGAAAGCATTTCAATGGCTCACTCAAAGGTACGCTTACCGTGACTGCCGGACTGGGAGGCATGGGTGGCGCACAGCCTTTAGCAGTGACCCTCAATGAAGGCGTATGTTTGGTAGCCGAAGTAGAAGAATGGCGCATCAAGAAACGAATTGAAACTCGCTACCTCGATATGATGAGCCGCGATATCGACGATGCCATCGACAAAGCAGTGAAAGCGAAAGAAAAAGGAATCGCAGTATCCATCGGTGTTTGGTGCGATGCAATCAGTTTGCTCGAACGATTGAAAGCACGTAATGTGGTACCCGATTTACTTACCGATCAAACTTCTGCACACGATCCACTCATTGGCTATTACCCTCACGGATTGAATACGGAAGTGGCCGATGCCATGCGCAGAAGCAATCCCGATGAGTATTTGAAAAGAAGTTTTGCGAGTATCGTGCAACATGTGAACCTGATGCTCGAGTTCCAAAAAATGGGAAGCATCACTTTCGATTACGGAAATAATATACGTGCCATGGCATTCGAACATGGCGTGAATAATGCCTTCGACTTCCCTGGATTTGTGCCCGCATTTATTCGCCCACAATTTTGTGAAGGCCGTGGTCCGTTCCGCTGGGTAGCCCTCAGTGGCGATCCACAAGATATTTATACTACCGACGAAATGCTGAAGGAAATGTTTCCTGAAAATGAAGGCTTACAACGCTGGCTGCGTATGGCAAAAGACAAGATTGCGTTTCAGGGATTGCCTGCACGTATCTGTTGGCTCGGACAAGGGGAGCGTGAGAAAGCCGGACTGGCATTCAATGAGCTGGTGCGCACTGGTAAGGTGAAAGCACCGATTGTTATTGGTCGCGACCACCTCGATACCGGATCGGTAGCAAGCCCGAATCGCGAAACAGAATCGATGATGGATGGCAGCGATGCCGTTGCCGACTGGCCTATCCTCAATGCCTTTGTAAATATTGCTGGTGGTGCCAGCTGGGTATCATTGCATCAAGGTGGTGGCGTAGGGATGGGATACAGCATTCACAGTGGGATGGTTATCGTTGCCGATGGCACCCCAGAAGCAGAAGCCCGCCTGAAACGTGTATTGCGCAACGACCCTGGAATGGGTGTCATTCGCCATGCCGATGCAGGGTATGATATTGCCATCGATACACTTCGTAAAAATGGATTAGGAATCAAAGATCGATTAGAAAAATAATTAATAAATCACTACCACATGATTGCACATCTTGAAGGAAAATTTACGACCATCACGCCTACCTACGTGGTGCTCGATGTGAATGGGGTAGGGTATGAGGTACATATCTCCTTATACACACATCTGAAAATAAAAGACCTGAAGCAAGGCCGACTGCTCACCTATTTAAATATTAGAGAAGATGCGCATGTGCTCTTCGGTTTTTTTGATGAGCTCGAACGCAATTTATTCAAGCACCTCATTTCGGTAAATGGCGTGGGTCCCAATACGGGGCGTATGATTCTCTCTTCGCTTACTCCAAGTGAAATACAATTGGCCATTTCGGTGGGCAATATCGGAGCACTCACTGCGATTAAAGGCGTAGGTCCCAAATCGGCACAGCGCCTCATTTTGGAGCTTCAGGATAAACTTAAGCGCGAAACCATCATCAATGAATCTTCGGGTGCAGGCATGGGAAGTGTGGTACGCACAGAAGCCATGAGCGCCCTTACCATGCTCGGTTTCAGCAAGGCCCCTGCCGAGCGTGAGGTGGATAAGCAACTTCGATTGAATCCTACACTGACTGTGGAAGAATTGATTAAATTAGCCCTCAAAAATTTATAATGTACGAAGCCATCATACTTGCCGGCGGATTGGGTACTCGACTACGAAGTGTGGTGAGTGAGGTGCCCAAGGTAATGGCCCCCGTGGCTGGAAAACCTTTCCTGCACTATATCATCACCAAGCTCATCGATGCGAAGGTTTCGCGCGTGGTATTGTCGGTAGGCTACAAACATGAAATCATTGAAGAATTTATAGCACAATCCAACTACGATGCAGAGTTTGTATTTGTGGTGGAAGCCGAACCTTTAGGCACAGGGGGCGGTATTCAATTGGCATTGAAAGCATGCCATCAGTTCGATGTGTTTATCATCAATGGTGATTCGTATTTCGATTGCCCCCTCGATTTATTAATGCAAGAGCATTTGCTCAATAAGGCCGATATATCTTTAGCACTCAAGCCCATGCTAAACTTCGAAAGGTATGGAACGGTGGAAGTGGAAGACAATAGAATCATACAATTTAATGAGAAGCGTTTTTGTGTCGAAGGCCTCATCAATGCCGGAGTATATGTAGCGCAGCGCAATTGCATAGAGCCCCTGCAATTACCCCAAGCTTTCTCTATGGAGAAAGAAGTATTTGAAGCACATACCACTGATTTAAAAATTATGGGCTTCCCCTTCGATAACTATTTCATCGATATCGGTATCCCCGAAGATTTTGAAAAAGCACAAGTGGATTTTGCGTGAGGGGGGAGATCTATTAAGAATGACAGTTTTCATGTCATGATTATCTCAACATTAGGAATAACATTTCTTTAGTTTGATTACTAGTATGAACTAGATAAATAATACATTTGTTAAAAAAGCAAATACCTTTTTTAAATTTATGAAATCGTGTTTTTTATTTTTCCTTATTCTCAATACAATATTTGTTTTTTCTCAGGAAAGAAAAAGAGAATACACCATTGGAATAACGAATCATAATATTGATTATCTTGAAACAGACTTCAATTTGAATTTCGGGTACTTTTATAAGAAGAATTATTCTCAGGTTAATTTGATTTACGCAGTTGGAGTGCATTATGGGAATTCAGGAGGTATTTGGAATGTCAATAAGAACGTAATGGGGCGCTCAGGAATTGGTTATACGCACCGATATTTCCCCAATAAAAAGTACTCATTATTCACATCATTTATTGAAGCGAATATTTCATATTTGAGCATCCATGCGAACACTATTAATTATGGATTTGACTCAATTAATAATACCTATATCCCAAAATCAATTAGAAGGAATATTTTAAATTGTTATCTCGGATATGGAGTTGGGCTTAATATTTTTCATCATTTTACAGTCATGACGAGTGTTGCCGGAGGCTATAGTTTTGTTGGTGGAGAAAATCAATATTTTATTCCAAATATTTACACTGAAGGATACCATCTCAATGAAACATTTCTACAATTAAATTTCTCTGCTTTATACCATTTCCGTAGGTTTTAAATAAAGTTCAACAGATAAATAATGAGACGCACCTTAGTTATAATTCTGGTCTTTTGCCAAGTGCTTTTATTAGCACAAGAGGAACGTTATTATACGATTGGGGTTTCGCAACAATCCACAGATTATTTGTACAAGCGGGATGTCGGAATAAGTATAGGGCGTTTTTACAAAAAGAACTATTCACAAATATCCTTCTTATATGGCTTTTCATTTGAGCCGGGAATCTTTAATGCATATTCAATTCCATTAGTAAAAGATTGCTTTGGGCTTGGACTTATTCAGCGTTATTATCCTAATGGAAATCGGCGTTTATTCTCTTCTTTTTTTGAATTAGATTTAAGGCTTTCAAGAAATTCATGCGATAATGTTGATCCCGATATAAACTATTTTTCAACCCCCACAAAAATCAGCAGAAATTTTCTTGGCATGTTCTTAGGCTATGGTATCGCAATTAAATTGCCCTATAATTTTTCTATCATACATAGCATTGCTTTTGGAAAGAGCTTCGTATATGGAAAAGATATCTATTATTTTAATAATGTATTTCTGAAAGTTGTCAATAACCGATTTGAATCTGATTATCGATTGAATATTTCGATTGTTTATAATTTAATGAGAGTAAAGACATCAATAAGTAACTAACTTACTATCCTTAGTACATTATATTATTAAATTTACAAATCCTGCCCCTTCACTAATTTAAGTGTTGCACTCCCAACTCGAATAAAATAAAGCCCATCAGCAAGGGTGCTTATATTTATTGTTGTTTCCTTTTCTTCCAAATTTCCTTGCTGAACCAATGTTCCCAATAGATTATAGATTTGGTAATTCGAATGAACCGGCAACGAATAATTCGCCAAGGTGATTTGATTATTCGCAGGGTTAGGGAAAAGCTGAAAATTAAACTCGAGGGCTTCGTTATTAATATTATTCAATTGCATCCCGCTCATTGTTTTAAAGATGTAATTACTTGTTGTACCAATATAACCAACATTTTGAGTTCCATAATTGATACAAGTCGCTGCATCTTGATTATTCTTAAAGGGTAAATGCGCCCCCTTAATTGTACTACCTTCTATCATGAAAATGTTTCTATATGCAGTTAAGGCTAATTTATTTTCAGATACACAAAAGCCTCGGTAAAACCGTTCATCCCATAAGGCTTCAAAAACATTATCACTTGGTCTACATGACATGCAACTATAAAAGCTATCAGTAGGAAGGTTATTTACTGGAAATTTAAATAGGCCGCTATGCCAATCTAAGTAATAACCTTTTGATATATCGGTAAATAAAGGAAAGAATTCATAGTGATAATCCGATGGGCACCAAGGATAGGAAAGCTTATCCTTTGAAATGTCATCTATAAATTTCAAACTTGTATAAACGCTACCATGTGTCTCAGGATTAATAGGTCCATAGCAGCTGTAAATAATGGAGAGATTCGTATTTGGTATTGATGTAAATCTTATTAAACTACCGAAAGGTATTTCTTTAAGTATATATTCTCCATTAGTGATAGATACTTGTAATGCTTTATAAGACGGGAGTGTGTCGTTTTGGGGCTTAGTCTTGGAGCTATTTATTATTAAAGTATCTCCATTGAAAAGGATATCTGTACATTGACTAGATATGTGATTTACTGACTTATGCTTTTCCCATGTATTGCCGCCATCATAAGTCTTAGTGAAATTTAGAAAACTGTCATTATCCCAAAATGCAATACCTATTTCACTTTTACTTTTAATTTGTATAGCGCATGTATATACAATGTTTGAATTTGTGTATACAGCTAAATCAAAAATTGTAATCCATGAATTACCTCCATCGTAGGTGCGAACCAATTTTGCCTCATTATTGTTTCCAAAAGCGAGCCCGCTGTCTGAACTCCAAAAAAATATTTTTTGGGTCCCATTTAAAGGTAATTGAATTGGTTTCCAAGTACTAGTATTCGTCAATAACTGCGATATCGCAGAATTGCTAATTATTAGTGATAGCAAAAAAATAATATTTTTCATTGCTGTAATTTTTAATGGGTGCTTGATGATTTATATGCATAATGTGCCCCACTTGTTACCCAATCAGCGTAATGCTCTCCAATATCAATCGTATAAAAATAAATCACAATAAGGATTCGTCTGTTGTGAAAAAACTGAGCCGGGGAAACTCGGCTTTTTCATTTTAGACATTCTTATTTGTTTGTATTTTCTACTGCAATAAACAGATAAACTTTCGTTTTCGCAAGTATGTGACAATCTTAAATTATCTATTATGAATTCTGATTCCTCTCGGAATTTTAAATATCATTATTCTCAAGAATTTAAAATCGAATAGCCTCATCTTACAACCAACCATAAATTTTTCTATATTGCAACCTCCATGAATTTGAAAAATTTATTACGAAAGAAAAGTGTTGCACAGGTAATGCAAAATGCTGCCAATGAGCAGGAGCATAATCTTAGCAAGCACTTAACTGCCATCGACCTCACCGCCTTGGGTATTGCGGCCATCATCGGTGCCGGAATTTTTACTACCATTGGCAAAGCCTCTGCCGACGGAGGTCCTGGGGTGGTATTCCTTTTTATTTTCACCGCCATCGCCTGTAGTTTCGCCGCCTTCGCCTATGCCGAATTCGCCAGCCTCGTGCCCGTTTCGGGAAGTGCCTATACCTATAGCTATGTTGCCTTTGGTGAGCTCGTAGCCTGGATCATCGGCTGGGCACTCATCATGGAATATGCTATTGGCAATGTTACGGTGGCTATTGGCTGGAGCGAATATTTTACCTCGCTCTTATCTCAAATAAATATTAATGCATTGAATATTCATGGCATTCACTTGCCTGCCTGGATGACCCAGGATATTTTAACTGCTCATAATGGTTATAAGGAAGCTACTGCGCTCATGCAAAGTGGTAAATCGTATGAGAACCTGGGAGCAGGATTGCAAAAAGCATATACTGCCTATACTACCGCGCCTTCCTTCTTAGGAATGCACCTGGTAATGAATGTGCCTGCACTGTTTATTGTCATAGCCATCACCATGCTGGTGTATCGCGGAATCAAGGAATCGCGCAACGCAAGCAATATCATGGTGGCCATCAAACTCATCGTGGTGGTACTCGTTATCATTGTTGGAAGTGGCTACGTAGATGCAGGCAACTGGAATCCATTCATGCCCAATGGGGTAGGAGGAGTGCTCAAAGGGGTATCGGCGGTTTTCTTTGCCTATATTGGTTTTGATGCTATTAGCACCACCGCCGAAGAATGTAAAGATCCGCAACGCGATTTGCCTAAAGGAATGATGTGGGCCATCATCATCTGCACCATTCTCTATATCATCGTAGCGCTCGTACTCACCGGCATGGTGAATTATAATGAACTGGATGTTGCCGATCCATTGGCTCACGTATTCGAGAAGTTGAATTTGAAATGGATGGCAGGTATCGTAGCAGTAAGCGCTGTGGTAGCGATGGCAAGTGTATTGCTGGTTTTTCAAATTGGTCAGCCCCGCATATGGATGAGCATGAGCCGTGATGGATTGCTTCCAAAACGTTTTGCTAAGGTGCATCCGAAATTTAAAACGCCTTCTTTCTCTACCATCATCACAGGCTTGATTGTTGGCGCTGGTACTTTGTTTTTAAATATTGATATGGTTACCGACCTCTGCTCCATCGGTACTTTATTCGCATTTGTACTGGTATGTGCAGGAGTGCTCAAACTCAATATGAATCCAAATCGACCACCGAGCCGTTTCAAAACGCCTTACATTAATTCGAAATATATTTTTACGTTTCTCCTACTCCTGGGTGGGGCTTTATCTTACCAGTATAATAAAGAAGGAATGATGAATTTTATTTTCAATGAACCGAAAATAAAAGAGACTTCGAATTTAATTACAAGCTTAAAAGCGGATGAAATAAATAAGGTGAAGGAAAGTTTGCAAGCCTCAGACTCCCTGGCGTTTGCTCAGCAAAATAACGATGCAGAAGCTTATCTGTCATCGCTCAACGATTCATTATATAGTGCAAGGGTAGCGGCATTGCCCATTGCCGACGCGAAGAAATATGATTCGGGTTGGGGCATCTTCAAACACAAAATCCCAACCTGGATTTTCTTGTTTACTGTGATAGCACTGGCGGTATTTGCATTTCGCCACAATGCTTCGCTCATCCCTATGCTGGGACTTACCAGCTGCTTGTATATGATGAGCGAACTGGGTTATAAAAACTGGATGTATTTTTTCATCTGGCTGGCCGTAGGACTCCTCATTTACTTCGGATTTTCCTACAAGCACAGCAAGTTGAATAAGAATTTCTAAGATTATTGCTTCTCTAAAGTATAGATGGCAGTGTTCTCAGGGGTAAGGGCTCTTGAAATTTTAATTTCTTTGGCCTCTAAGCTTTCGATGGTGAAGGCGTCAATAGGTGAATTGGCATTCATATTAGGAACCAGGAATAACATTTTGTTATCGCTGCTTACCTTCCACACGCCATTGTATTTTCTACCTGCACGATTGATATTAAAGCTATCCGCTTCAAATTCGTAGGTTTCTTTTTTAGAGTTATCAGTAAATTTCTTGATATTGTCTTCCAACATCGCTTTGGCTTGTTCCATTAAGCTGTCAGGGGTATCCATCAATTCTTTTTTACGTAACTCATCCAAATTGGTGATGGTACACTCAGTAACATTCCAGTTTCCAACCAGTCTTTCTGATTTTGATTTACATGAAGCAGCCAATAATGCAATTGCAACGGTGCCTACTAACAATAATTTTTTCATTTTAGGGGGTGATTTAAAAAGGTGCAAATGTAATACTCCTTATTCAACTGTGAGCATTAGTTTTTGGTAAGTACGGTTTTATACCGTTTAATATTCCCACAACCGTCGGTGACAGTGAGTTCGAAGTCTTTGGTGCCACTCAAATCTACATCATTGAGGTTACAGGTAATGAGGTTGTATTTAAGGTCATAACTAAACAAAATATACTTACCATTGGCAGTGGCTTTGAAGCTTTTCACCCCAGTTTGGGTATCATAAATGCGAAACTTCAGTGTGGTATTGGCACTGATGTTTTTTGAATAGGGAATATTGATTGGAGTAATGATGGGCGCATTGGTATCAATATCAATAACAAAAACACCACAGGTTTTTGTTCGGGCTACCATATAGCCATCAGTAAATTTCCCGCCTACACTGCCCATCGTAAGCGATTTTACATAGAGTTTTTCGGTTCCCGACTTAGGAATGGTTATTGGAAGTATTTTGAGCTCTATCTCTTTTTGCAAGGGGATGGTACGCGCTCCTACAACATATTTGTACGAGTATTTTCTATAAGTAGTATCAGTATAAAAGCTAAACATACAGGTATCATAAATGGCACCTGCGGGGATGGAGAGCGTTGCTTTACGAGCCGTTAGATTGTTTATTTGAAGAGGCAAGACATTGTATTTGGGCATCACTTTATTGGCCGCCACCGTACCTTTCAAGGCAAAGGCTACCTGCATCTGGTTGCCCGCATGATCCTTGGTCACCAATCGAATTTGAATTGTTTGACCCGGCTTGATATTAATGATTCCCTGATTGAGCAAATGCGGATAGATTTCTGTCAGGTCGCCATCATCATGAAAACATTTTTCAATATTGATACTTTTTGTTTGCAATACTTCATAGTCGAGATGAGCATTAATACATCTCCAATGATCGAAAGAAAAGGTATCCATTCTCTTTTCAAAAATCAAGGTATCGTTTTTAAAAAGCTGTGTATTATACAATCCAGCATTGAACTGGTAATCGCTGTAATAATCAATACCACTCATTCCAATGCCAACACGACCGGGAGTTACAGGAATTATTTTTCCATTCGGGATGGGTATCGTTTGAACATATTTCGATTGATAACCTTGCAATGAAAAGATGGCAACAGAAAAAATTCGAGGGGCATAAATATCTTTAATCTCAAAGCCTACATTTTCAGGGTTAATTACAAACTCTGTTTTCGTATCCCGAATTTCAAAATGTAAATGCGGCCCAGTGCTTCCTCCTGTATTGCCACTAAATGCAACCACATCGCCCTTCTTTACAGGTATCGCGGTGGCAAGAAGTATGGTGTCGAGTTCAAAATCTTCATGAGCCGTTTGGCATGCAGTCGCAAAATTTTTAATGATATCGTTATAGGCCGACAAATGTCCGTACACACTCGTTAATCCATTCGGATGCGTGATGTAAAGTGCATTTCCATAACCTTTCTTACTCATTAAAATGCGCGATACAAAACCATCTTCAACGGCATATACTTTCCATCCTTCTTCACCATCGGTGCGAATATCAATACCGCCATGAAAATGATTGGCACGCAGTTCTCCGAAGTTGGCCGCAATTTTTATGTCCCCATCAACGGGTGAACGAAAATTAAATTGCGCATGGATTGATCCAGTGAAAATCAATATGCAATAGAACAAAAGGGTGCGCATCATAGGCATCAAATATCTTTATCTCCTCGCTATAAAAATCAATGAGTAATTCACAATTATGCTATTGTACCTTGCGTATTCCATGATTTCCTACATTGGCAAATGGGAAATTTAATTCATGAAGAAAAATAAAAAAAGGCATCGCTTCACGGTGCCTTCTTTATTAAATACAATACAACTTGGTTCTCTAAGCCAAGTTATTCTTTGATGATTTTCATAACGCTGCTTTTTGCGCTTGAGTTCATAAGTTTCATCAGATATATTCCTTTAGCGAAAGAGCTTGTATTAATTTGAATTTGGTTAATACCAGCCCGTCCAGCTACTTCTTCTCTATAAATTACATTTCCAATACAATCACTTATTTCAATGGTTACTGTTTCTGCAGCTTTAAGGGTGAAGCTTAAACTCATAAATTGATTAATTGGATTCGGACTTACTTTGTATTGACTTAAACTGGTGCTTGAATTGAATTGTGTATGTTCAATTTTACTATAGCTGTATTTGCCATTGAAGTCAAATTGTTTTAATCGGTAAAAAACAATATTACTACCTTGTTCAGCGCTATTCAAATCAATGAAAGTGTAAGACTTATTAGAAGTA
>CAIVZR010000067.1 GCA_903910445.1 uncultured Bacteroidota bacterium | reverse complement strand
TAGTGGAGGCTATCAAATTTTCTCGCTCTCGGGAAGAAGGAAAATTACCGAAGAAGGGGCCAAGTTTCAGAATCATATCAATGGCTCTTATCATTTATTTACGGCAGAGAACGTGATGGATATTCAACGCCAGATTGGTGCTGATATCATCATGGCCTTTGATGAGTGTCCGCCCTACCCAAGCGATATCAAGTATGCCACCAAGAGCATGCACCTTACCCATCGCTGGCTGCAACGATGTGTGAGCCACCATAGCAAATTTGAAGGATTGTATGGCTACGAACAAGCCTTATTTCCTATTGTGCAAGGAAGCACCTACCCCGAACTGCGTAAACAATCGGCCGAATTCATTGCTGCACAAAACTGCGATGGGAATGCCATTGGCGGCTTGAGTGTAGGCGAACCTGCCGAAATGATGTATGAGATGAGTGCCATGGTTTGCGATATTCTGCCTAAAGAAAAACCACGCTATCTGATGGGTGTGGGTACGCCGGTGAATATTTTAGAAAATATCAGCTTGGGCATCGACATGTTCGATTGTGTGATGCCCACCCGCAACGCACGCAATGGGATGCTCTTCACACAAAACGGAATCATCAATATTCGCAATAAGAAATGGGAAAATGATTTCAGTGCGATCGATGCCGACCTCATGCCCGAATATAGTAAGGCCTACTTACGCCACCTGTTTATTGCCGAAGAAATGCTGGCCAAGCAAATTGCTTCTATCCATAACCTCAGTTTTTACTTATGGCTTGTAACCGAAGCACGCAAAGAAATTATTGCCGGTACTTTTAGCGAATGGAAAAATAAAATGATTCCAAGACTCGGAGCCAGGTTATAGCTTACTGTTTTATTATTTTGCCCCTTCATGGATTTTTTCTAATTTTCAAAAAAAATAGCTCCATGAAAAACATTCTTACCTTCATCTTTTTAGGACTTGCATTTACTGTTAATTCTCAAACGAAATTAACTTCAGCATCCATGTACGATTCCCTCAATGCTCGCGTGTACCGCATCGAATGCGCCCTTTATGATGGGGTGGTGAGTGGCAAAATCAAGCCTTATAAAGATGATTCTCTCACATCCGTCTATTCATTACAAATGATAAAAGACCTGAGCACCGTGTATCGCTCAGTGCAAAATTCCTGGAATGCCACCAATGAACCCGACTCAATTTATGAAACGTCCTTGAATCCGCATGTTCAAGGTTACGGATTGCTCACCGTGCTCAAACCCACTAAAATTGACCTTAACTCCATTGAAGACAACTATACTTTTTCCTCCGTGGCTGTGCTTTATCAACCTACAGTAGGCAGAACTAATATCAAGCTACCCATTCAACCTTGGTTTTATATTCGTTACGCTGAACTATCTAAAGTGCTTACTTCATATCAAATAACCTTACTAACCCAGCTAACCAAAATGCTGAGTTCGGATAAATATTTATGCTGGGGAATGAGAGATTCATCAACGGTTATCTCACCTGCAAGTGCATTTTTCGCGCCTGGAGTTTATAATGGCTTTACCAAAACAGCAGCACTTAACTTTTATAATCTGAATGCCTTGGCAAAAAACTGCTTTGAGTATAGCGTACTAATTATTCATGATGAACTATTAAGTACTTTAGATCGTTTTGAAAAAGATTCTACAACAAAAGAAACAAATTCAGTAAAGCTTCTTAAAAGCGATCTTACCCATCCTGTCCATATCGACTTCTATCCAAACCCTCAGGATCCAACAATAAAAATTGATAGTATTGTTATTGCAAGAGTAGCTCCGGAAGAATTCAAAAAAATTGTTTGGGATGCCCAATCCATTGGTATTTCAAAGAATGAGTCGGTTAGAAATGAAGAAGATGATACCATCATTTCACTTTCACGAAATGATTTCTTGAAAATTGCCCCAGCCTGGTTGCCCGTATTTTTATGGTATAATTTTTAGAGTGACGGTTCTAATATAAGTGCCCCGAAACTCTTATCGAATCATAGTTACAATGCCTTTATACGATTTGATATCCTCACCCCGGAACTGATATTTTATATTGAAATAATATTCACCTTCGGGAAGTGCGGCTCCAGTATTGTTTAGGCTGCCATTCCAGTTATTGCCGTCATTCCCAAATCCATCATTGGTATTCTGATAAATCAAGGCACCCCATCGATTGTAGATACTAATCTCATAATAAATCTCTCCATGAATTTCGATATCGAAGGCATCATTTATTCCATCATTATCTACGGTAAATACATTGGGAATAATGAGGGATCGATAATTTGAATTATGATAGATGCTGCATACAGAATCCTTGCAACCATAGTTATTGGTAGCAGTGAGACATACATTAAATTCTCCCGTATCGTTTAAGAAATCGTGTGAAGCATTATATTCCCTGCTCCTATTCTTCCCACCTGAAGCCGGATGTCCGAAATCCCATAAATACGATTGCGCCCCGGTGGAGGTATTCCAAAATTTAATCAGTGGCGCCTCTGTTGTATCCATGGTAAAGCTAGCTGCTAAGTCAACAACGACAATGGTTTTAGAGAATGTGTCGGGGCACTCTTTCTGATTGAGTTGAGGCGTATAATTGGGTTTTAGGGTGATGATATAATTCCCTGTTTTGGTATATGAATGGCTGGAATTGGTATCGGGCCGCAGCTTTAATTCGGTTATTGAATCACCATAATCCCATGCATAAAAATCGTAAATCTTATCCGATTTATTAATGATATCGAAAGGGGTGTTTACACAAATGGTATCGGGAATTTCGAAGCGTACCGGCGGTTTGGCCAATACCCGGATGCGAATCAGTTTGGCTTTGGGATTGCTCTTATCAGGATACCAGGCACTGCAATAAACATTGGAACCTGTATTCGGATTTTTGAAATTGCTCTCTCCAAAAATATAGATATAGTATAATCCTGGCAACTGATACGTGAAGTTGAGGGTATCGAATTTTTTCAATACAAAATTGGTATTGCCTGCATCACCCATATAAATAATATTCTGGTCGCAATCGACGGAAGTATTCACAAGCTTGATGGTATACGGCGCGCAACCTACCGAATCGGTGAGTAAATCGAAATGTGGCTGAGGCCCTGTAATATTTATTTTTATGACCACACTATCTTCACATCCCTTCCAGGTCTTCACTTTGAGCTTCACAAAGAATTCCCCATTAACGAAATAGGCATGGGCTGGATTCTTCAAATTGCTGGTGATACGCTGGTCACCAAAATCCCAGGTCCAGCTGATGATACTATCTTTAGGTAATACATCACTCGAATCTTTTACCCAAGAAGAATCTTTAAATTGTACGATTTGTCCGCATACCAAAATTTGTGGCGACCAAGTGAAGTCGACATGCAGTTCATTTATTTTTAAAATATGTGATATCGAATCTATACATCCACTCGTATCGGTTGCCACCAACTTCACCATATATCTCCCGGCGCGAGCATAATAATGCATCGGAGAAAAAACAGTATCCGTACTTCCATCTCCGAAATACCATTTCAACTTTCCTTTCCAGGTGAGATAAGGGTTGGTGACGGTATAAGGGGCACTATAGAAACGCAGGAAATCGCTGAATTGAAAGCTGCGATTATTGCATTGGAAACTTGAAAATCCAAAATCAATTTTGAATCCAACACCAATATCATAAATATATTCAAACGAACATCCTCCTCCTTTAACGGTATCGTAAAGGATGAGTCTAATTTGATAAAGTCCATTCTTCGCATACATATGTGTTTGCGTATTCACAAATCCGTTGACAATATTACTATCGATGGTGAATGCTGTATTATCTCCCCAATCCCATACGGCCTTAGTACAGGAGTACTGAAATGAATCATTGATAAACGTCGTGGTGCTAAAGGGAGCGCAACCAGCAGTTTTGGTTAAACCGAAGCCAGGATTAAGTTTTGGAAAGTTTCTAGTAACATAAAAAGTATCGTAGCAGTTTCCATTTTTAAAAGCGAATCCTGTAACCGCCTTATCCAGCTTGCATGTGATATTGATGATATAAGTAAAATTCTCAGGCTTCTTCTTAACCCAACCCACTGAATTTCCAAAACACAAAGTGTCGATATTGAACCAAAACTCTTCTGCTTCACAAATGGGTCTCACATCCTTAAAATCTACAAACTGCGCAGCACCTAAACATTGTTTTCCTGTGACTTTTAATTTTGACAGATCGGGCCGACCAATATTCACTGTAATATAATCACTGTCTCTGCAACCTGTAATGGTATCCCATAAAGTCAATCTCACCAAATAGCAACCTGTATCTGAGTATCGATGCTTTACATTGACCGAATCTTTACTCCACCTACAATTGGATCCAACATTTTGCCCATTGCGCGTATCGGTAGTGCATTGAGGACATTTGACATCTCCGAAATCCCAAATCAGTTTTATGCTCGAACTACAATGCCTCGATTGGTATAATGTAGGCGATACAAAATAGACCGTGTCGGGTGTACACAGATGATGATTAATCACTTCAAAAGGGGCAATGGTATCCGATTCTATTCGCGCCTGAGGGCCGAGAACTTCTATCGTATCATACACTAAAGTATCACAAAATCCGCTCTTTATCTCCAGCGAAATCACGTACTCACCACAATCTTTAAAACTATACTGTGCGGTAGTGCCATATACTAAATTCGACCATGATGCGGTTCCCAATGGCTTATACCGCCACATCATTAGCGCTCCTGCATTGAATGGGTTAGAAAAGTTAAACGAATTGTTTCGAGCACATAAACGTTTATTGTCCTTGGTAAGCTTGATATTGAAATTATATAATGGACATACCGAAATTGTTTTGGTATCCGAACATCCATAAATGGATTCAATATATAATCGAATGGTGAATGGACATTTTAAGGTATTATTATAGTTATGGTTGACACCAAAATAACTCGATGCAGAGCTATCAAATATCCCATCGCCAAAATCCCAATAGTAGCGCTTCACTAAATTCTTTGGATAGGCATTAACATTCGATACATTCACCAATCCGCAATTAATAATCCCTGCCTGTAACTGAAACTTAACATCATCAACAATGCGCACTGGTTTTTCTATACGTGAGATACAGCCATTGGTATCTTCTATTTCTAAACTCACAATGAAATTACCCGTTTTAGCATAGGTATGACACGGGCTTGACTGATTGTATACGATGGCCCCATCTCCAAATAAAAAAGTAACCTTTCGAATGGGTGCCCCACTGCTTCCTAAAGTAGAAGTATTATTTAAACAAAGCGACCCCGATAAACAAAGGGTATCGCGGCTCTTGGTAAAATTGGCTTTGGGTAAATCAAATACTTTGATAGGCTGAGTAACGGTAGCAGTGCAGGTGGTGTTATTGGTGAATCTAACAATGACAGTTACGGTATAGGAACCTGAGCTGGAGTATATATGCGCTGCGGTGGTAAGGGTATCGGAAGCCCCGTCGCCAAAGGTCCAGGAGGTTTTTGCAATGGTTCCGCTGGAAGTTACATTGAATATTACCGAACTACCCAAACAAACTTTATATGATGAAGGTGTGATAATGCATGTTTGTGCATCTGCCTTGAAAAAAGCATAGAAGCTTAAGAATAAAAAGGTAAGTTGAAGTTTGGTTTTATTCATCAATGATGCAAGGTATACAATAGATGTATGAATTCGGGTAAAAGTTGCGTCACAAATATTTTATTACTGGAATAGTTCCAAGTAAATGCATCTCATCCATTCCAACAAAAACGCCCCCCTGTCAGCAGAAGAGCGCCATATAGGTTTCCATTATGAGGTAACGGAAATTCACTATAGTTCAGTAAGTCTTTAGTCGTTCTTTCCCATAGGTAAAGTTCACTAAAGAGTTTATTAGTAAGCAAATAGCATTTTTATTCGATACGAAATGCGATGACTTTGAATTCGCTGGGTTTTGGCAGGGATTCGCTAGGATTTAGCCGGAATTCGTTTTTTCACAGGCCCTAAAAAGTGGTTTTTTTACGTAAATCGAATGGTGGATTCGTGCTAATCAAAGATTAGCATCCGCCGCTTCGTAGTCTGAAGACGTACGAAGAGCCGAGGAAATATTTATGCAGGTGGCAAATAACGAATGATGGAAATATGCTAATCAAAGATTAGCTAACGCCGCTTCGTAGTCTGAATACGTACGAAGAGCCGGGGCACCGCTTCGTTTAAAGATGACTTACAAAGAACCAGGGAATTGAGGTATTGAATGAATTTCACAACCCTTCCACATGCGGAAGGGTTGTGAAACAATAGCCATAGGTGAAAACTATAAAATGTGTACGCAAAAATTTCACAACCCCAACGGGGTTGAACAATAATAGCCATAGGTGAAACCTATGGTATACGAATCCACCCCCAGACAGAACCCTGAAAGGGTTCAACATTTAATAAATTTATTTTCGAATAATAATTGGATTTAAAACAATTGGATTGTTCAACCCCGTTGGGGTTGGGACTATATTAAATCATTCAACCATAGGTTTCACCTATGGCTAATATTGTTGAACTACTTCGTAGTAAATACAGCATTATCGTTGTATTCAGACTGGTTTTGTGGTATCGAATTTTAAATTCGAAAAGTGCTGAAGCAAAATTATTGCAGGTGGCAAATAACGAATCTAGGAAGCGAGCTAATCAAAGATTAGCTAACGCCACTTCGTAGTCTAAAGACGTACGAATAACCGAGGAACCGCTTCGTTTTATGAAGACGTACAAAGAACCGAGCGATTTGACCAATGAATTCATTCTGAATCTTTTTTAGTTAATTCGCTTTCAACATGCAATTCAACAAATTTATTCTGCTACTGGCTATCATATCGCCACTATTTTCTTTTTCACAAAAAGCACCGAGCATCATTCCAAAACCCAATAGCATCGTATTGAATAACGGAATGTTTACCATCGATAAAAATACTGGAATTCAATTCGCCGATAAAACCCTGAAACCTACGGCGGTGTATTTGTCCGATTGTATCAAACATATTTCAGGCATTTCCTTAACTCAGAATGCGGGGGCTAAAAAACTAATTGCTTTTGTCATAGATAAGAGCATTGCCAAGGAAGGATATCAGCTAAATATCACCGAGAAAGGAATTACCATCAAAGCTTCATCGCCTACTGGAATTTTCTATGGTATTCAATCATTACTGCAAACGCTTCCTGCCATTCGCACCAATGCCCCACTCACCGTGCAGGCCATGCAAATAACCGATCAGCCCCGCTTTCAATGGAGGGGAATGCACCTGGATGTAAGCCGACATTTCTTTTCGATTGAAATTATCAAGGAATACCTTGATTTGATGGCATCCTATAAATTGAATACGTTTCACTGGCATCTTACCGATGGTGGTGGATGGAGATTAGAAATAAAACAATATCCAAAACTTACCGAGCAAGCCGCCTGGCGCGTAGATGCCTGGGGCAAGCCATGGAGCTGGTATGAACTGGCCTTCAATGCCGATAAAAATCGTTCTACTTATGGCGGCTATTATACGCAGGAACAAGCCAAAGAAGTGGTGGCATACGCTGCCAAATTGCATATCACGGTAGTGCCAGAAATTGAAATGCCTGGACATTCGGAAGAAGTGATGGCGGCCTATCCGCAGCTATCGTGTCATTCGATATTTCATTTCGGACAATCGGGTGATTTTTTTGCAAGCAAGATGGAAGGAAATTTTTGTGCAGGCAATGATAGTAGCTTCACATTTATTCAAGATGTGCTTACCGAAGTGATGGCGATCTTCCCTTCAAATTACATTCATATTGGTGGGGATGAAGTAGAAAAGGAAAGCTGGAAAACCTGCGCCAAATGTCAGTTGCGTATTAAAAATGAAGGACTGAAAAATGAAGAGGAATTACAAAGCTATTTTATCAAACGCATTGAAAAATTTGTACTTGCTAAGGATAGAAAAATTATTGGATGGGATGAAATCCTGGAAGGTGGACTCGCTCCCACTGCTACCGTGATGAGCTGGCGCGGAGAAAAGGGTGGCGTGGAAGCCGCGAAGATGAAACACTTTGTGGTGATGACACCTGGATCGCCTTGCTATTTCGATCATTACCAGGCAGGCCCTGAAGGCGAACCACAAGCGATTGGTGGATTTAATTCTTTGATGAAAGTATATAACTACGAACCGATTCCAAAAGAATTGAATGAAGAGGAAAGCAAATTTGTTTTAGGTGCTCAAGGCAATGTATGGACAGAATATATCGCTACTGCAGAGCATTTAGAATATATGGTATTGCCACGTATGCCCGCCCTGGCGGAGGTTTTATGGTCGAGCAAAGAGCAAAGAAACTGGGATGATTTTAATAGCAGACTTCAAAATCATTTCGTGGCCTTTGAACAAAAGGGTTTGCACTATTGTGCTGGTAATTACACCGTGAATATTGTTCCAAATACTGTTGATGGAAAACTCTTAGTAACGCTGAACTCGGAAGCATGGAACGGAAAAATATTTTATACCACCCATGGCGAAGAGCCCACTGCGCAAAGTATGCCCTATACACAGCCTATTTTGATTGATAGTTCGATAGAACTCAAAGCGGTGGTGGTAGTGAATGGCCGGGTGATGGGATTAAAAGCAGCACGACAAATATTTACTTTTCACCAGGCCATGGGCAGTGAAGTGAAATACACTTTTCCGGTAAGCGATTATTATAAAGGCGATGGCCCCAATACTTTAACCGATGGTATTAGAGGTACCGCCATCATTGGGAAAAACTGGCATGGCTTCAGTGGAAAGGACATGGTTGCCACGATTGATATGGGAAGCCAAAAGAGTATTCATAAAATTAGTGTGGGTTTCTTACAAGCTTACAATCGCTGGATATTTTTACCATCCAGCGTGACGATTGAAGTATCAAATGATGGCGTGAATTTTACCACGATACAAGCGATTAACAATCCAATCAGCACATCTGAATTGCAGGTATTCTATGATTTCACTTGCAGCTTTGCATCACGCTCTGCACACTATATAAGAGTAACTGCCAAGAATACCAATTGCCCCGAAGGCCACCCGGGCGCTGGAAAAGCAGCATGGATTTTTGCCGATGAAATCATCGTTGAATAAGTGCTTCTAAAAAATTCAGGTAAGGGGTGGTTTGATATTGATTAAATAATCAAACAAGCTCTGCTCCGCTACCAGATTGAGTTTCTTACGCAGCCTGTAACGCCCAATCTCCACACCTCTTAAGGAAATATTGAGGAGTTGTGCGATTTCTTTACTCGATAAATTCATGCGCAAATAGGCACTCAATTTCAATTCGTGTGGGGTGATGGTAGGATGCTTCTCCTTCAATAAAACCAAGAAATCGCTATGCACCTTATCGAAATGCTTGGAGAATTTTTCCCAGTCGTTATCATCTTCTTCATCGGCATGAAGGGTCTTGATAATTTTTTTAAGCTCGGAGGAAAGCTTGGGATTCTCGGCAATGGGGATAACCTTATTGAGCTCGTCCTTGATGCGTTTGATGATCTCCCCTTTCTTCACCAGATGCATAGCAGAAGATGCCAATTCCGAATTTTTAAAATCAATTTCACTCGCCAACTTCTCATTTTTTAAATTCATAAACTCACTCTCATTCTTCTGAATTTCTAAATCGTGAATATATTTTATTTGCTGCTGCTCCTCCTCATGCACGCGTTTCTGTTTATCGAATTTTGTTTTGTTGCGTTTGATTAATCCATAGGTGATTCCACCTACCAATAATAGATAACATAGGTTGGCCCATTTCGATTGATACCATGGTGGGGTGATGATAAACGTATAACTGGCCACTGCCGACTCGTTCATCGGATTGCTTCTGGCCTTCACTTCAAAAATATATTTGCCTGCCCCGAGGTTGGTAAATTCTTTGGATTGGAGTACTGACCATTCCGACCAGTTTTCATTGAAGCCTTTCAACCGGTAGCTATATTCCATGGTGCTCTGATTTCCAAAAACGGAAGAGCCAAATTCGAATTTCAATGTTTTAAATGCATGTGGGATGCTCGGAATATACGACTCCGTTTGCTTTTGTGCCCCATTGATGGTTTCGAAATAACCTCCAAAAATAACGCTATCGGTTTGCAGGTTAATGCTGAGTTGCTGTATGCGCACATTTACTTTCGATGCGGCGCGCTTGTACTTGTCGTAATTAATTTGAAAGGCCCCTTTCTCACTTCCAACAAATACATTGTATTGATTGAACGGATAAATAAATTCATGTCCGCTTACAATTTTATTTTTCAGTTCGGGCAGTTCAATCAGTTCTGGCTCAGGATTACTGAAATCAATCACACCTACATTTTTATCATGCACAAACCAGATATTCCCATTCATATCTTCTTTTAAATATCGAATGCTTTTGTTGCCTAAAATCTTAGCGTAGTATGCCGATGGCAGAAAGGAATCGGAAGGCTCATTGTATTGATAGATGCCTTGTTCGGTGGCAATGAGGACTTCATTTTTTATTTTAAATGCAAAATTATTGAGGTTGGAAGGCAGTCCATTTTTTTGTGAATAGACTTTTACACTCTGATTGTTTTTATCGAGACTCATTTTATAAACGCCTTGATAGGGATGAGAAATCCAGATTCTGTTTTGTGCATCGATGGCCACGAAGCGGGAGCTCTCATTGAAATCGAGTGAATTATTTTGTTCGATAAAATTTTGATTTTGTATATCAAATGCTTTGATGCCTTTATAATTTCCTGCAATAATTTTAGTGAATGGAATGGAGGTAGAAGCCGGAATAAAATTCCAGAACCCTGTATTGGTCGCTATTGGAAAGGCCTGATGGTTTTTGATGGAGAAGGCACCATCGTTATGTCCCAGCAATAACTGATCGTTGATGACGCTGAGGTTCCAGGTTTGTCCAGCACCGTTTTGCACCGATTTAAAATCCGCCTTGGAGAAGCTCAGGTCTTCTTTATTTTCTAAAGGTGCATAGTATACACCATTGGAGGTGCCAATATAAATTTCGTTATTAAAAATGGAAATGGCATAGCAGGGAGCATCCTGGAGCACCGGATTGATTTGTTTGATGGGACTATTATACGCCACGAAATCCACTCCATTATCCAAACCAATCCATAAGTTTTTTTGTACATCTAAGAAGAGGCAAAGCACATTATTGTTTTGCATGCCTTCCTTTTTTGAAAACGATTGAACGGATTCTCCCTGCTGATTGAGGATGATCACCCCATCCCCAATGGTACCGATGGCGATGAGTTCTTCTCCCAGTTTGATGGAAGAATAGATTCGTAATTTATTGAGGTTGGGATTGTTGATGGCTCCCTTCTTGGTAATGCCATTGGCATCGAGGGTATAGAAACCATTTTTGAGGGTGGTGATGATGGGATTACTATTTTTAAAACCATTCATACCCGTGATGGGATCATTTTGCGGGAGGATATTTGTTTTGGAAGTGGGCACCCAGTTTTCCAAATCGAAATAAAAGAGTCCCATTTTATTATCATGGGCATAGAGTTTCCCATCACATAATCCCATATAGAGCCATTCCGACGAAGGAAGAAAGCTCGTCATGTTTTGATTCAGGTAGCGAATGATTCGATTGTTTGTACGGAAGAAAATGCCATGCTCTGTTTCGATGATATCCCATACATCCCTAAAGAGCCGATCGCCGGGGGCGAGTAAATCGGTGAGGGAATGATAGGTAAGAATGCCATGGCTATTCGGACTAAAATACCCGAGTTCATCCTGACCGCCTACATAAATTTTGTCATCGGAGCCCATTTCGAGGGAGCGCACTATCGTACGATTGGGGAGCGGATACAGCTTCCAGTTATTCCCATCGAAGGAGAGCATCCCTTCGTTATTGGCCACATAAATAATCCCGTTTTTATCCTGTTTGATATCCCAGTTTTGAAGTCCGGCCTTATAGGTTAGCTTCTCATAATTGATCACCTCGGGGATGCCAATCGTGTTTTGGGAGGAAGCTTGAAAGGGCATAATCAAGGCACAAAACAGGGCACAAAAAACCAGTAATGTTTTTTTGAGGTTTGTTTTGATGAAAATCCTGCCTGTAGTACCCATGATGTAGTGATGTAGTAGTAAAAACTATTAATAACAAGACTTTTTACACTTATTGAAGTAGTTATGATGAGTTTTTAAAATTGCATTTGCTATTTAATATATTGACATTTGATTTACCGAATTTCGAGTTTTTAAGGCCGATTCCAGAATTGATTATTGCAATGTTACAATAAGTTTTTGAATTACCCAAAATCACAAAAAAGGAAGAAAATTAAAGAGAATTGTAGAAAAACCTGAGGTAAAACGCATTTTTAGGAGCAAAACACTCCCAATTATTACAAATTATATCAAATACTGATTAAAATGCCAGAAGCTGACTTAATTCTTCAAATTAATACCGGGAACAAAATTGCTTTCAAGCATTTGGTTCATGCCCACGAAAAGATGGTCATGTCTGTTTGCTCCCGATTTTTCTCCAAACTGGAGGATATTCAGGATATCACCCAGGAAGTTTTTATTGAGGTTTACAAATCGTTAAATACCTACCGTGGGGATGCCAAACTGAGCACCTGGATTTATCGTATTGCCATGACCAAATCGCTGGATGAGATCAAGCTTCGCAAACGCAAGAAACGTATTTCGGAGCTGGTGACCCTTCCTGGGATGGAAAGCGAACTCAATAATATTGCTGGCGACGATGCCCCCGATAAGCGTGTGGAAGCCTTCGAACAGAACTCGTTATTGGTGCGTGCACTAAACAAGTTGGCCAATAACCAACGCAAGGCACTAACCCTAAGCAAAATTGAAGGTTATTCTAATAAGGAGATTGCTGGTATGATGAAGACAACCACCACTGCCGTAGATGCCTTGATTTACCGATCGAAACAAACCATGAAGTTGTACTTGAACTGTGCAATTTAATATAGAGGCGAGAGATTAGAATCGAAAAGCCGTAATCTTGTGTGAGATTGCGGCTTTTTACATTTTGAAAATTCCAGTTCCCCTTCCCTCCTATTTGTTTTTTAGGATTGATATCAAGGAATCAAAAATGTATTTTCGCAGGAGACCGAAAGAATCGATACCATCGTATGAAATTCTTTCGACAACTAACCCCAAACTCGTTTATAATGTCTTACTGTCAATACATCCCAGCGATGCAGCCCGAAGAGCGCAAGCGCTTGCACCAGCAATATCATGATCATCATTATGGGTTTCCCATACACGACGACAATGAATTATTTGGGCGTCTCATTTTGGAAATAAACCAGGCGGGCTTGAGCTGGGAAACCATTTTAAAGAAGGAAGCCACATTTAGAAAAGCCTATCATAATTTCAATATTAAAAAGGTGGCGGCCTATACCGAAAACGATTGGGAGCGACTGATGAATGATGCCGGAATTATTCGCAACCGACTAAAAATAAATGCAGCGATAGAGAATGCCAGAACCTTATTATTGATTCAGAAAAGCCATGGAAGCTTTGAGCAATGGCTCACGGCTCATCATCCCAAAACAAAAGAAGAATGGGTGAAGCTATTCAAAAAAACATTTCGCTTCACTGGGGGTGAAATAGTGAACGAATTCCTCATGAGCATTGGCTACCTCCCCGGCGCTCATTCCGAAGATTGCATCATTCATAAAAAAGTGCTGAAGGCCAAGCCGATGTGGGCGAAGTGAGTTGGAAGATTATTAGTTTGAATTCTATTCGCAAAAACATACAGACTAAAACAAATTTTTATAGTGTTTGACTAATATATTATTCATTGTTCAAAATCTCCTTAACCTTATCCTCTAATACTTTTCTATCAGGTAGATAGAGTTGATATTTAGAAACAAAAATCTTGTTTGAAATTCCACCCATAGCGTATTTAACAAGAAATTCGTGCTTGTCGGCAGCTATTATTATACCAATCGGTTCATTGTCACCCTCTGTATTTTCCTCCTCTTTAAAATAATTTAGGTAGAGGTTCATTTGTCCTATATCTTGGTGCTTTACTTTTCTCGTTTTAAAATCTATAAGCACAAAGCATTTCAAGATACGATGATAAAACACTAAGTCAATAAATAAATGTTCATTATCAACAGTAATTTTAAATTGTCTTGATACAAAAGAAAATCCTTTACCAAGTTCCAATAAAAATTGTTGTAAATTATCAATGAGTTTTTTCTCCAACCCTCTTTCTTTTATTATCGAGTCTTTAGATAAGTTTAGGAATTCAAAAACATAAGGGTCTTTAATTAAATTCGAAGTGCCAATTATTTGCCCTTTCTCAAATAATTGCATAACACCCTTTTTGTCTTTGCTTAACGCTAAGCGTTCAAACAGAGATGAATCAATTTGCCGTTTCATTTCTCTGAAAGTCCAGCCTTCATTAATTGATTGCTTTTCATAGAAACTTCTCACCATATCGTCAGAAACAGTCAATAATTCAGCGTAGTGACTCCAACTCAATTTTCCAGACACTGTCTGGAAAATTGGGTACTTAATATAAAACTGCCTACAGAGGTAAATATTGCTTTTGCTAAAACCTTTACCAAATCTTGTTTTCAGGTCTTTAGCAAGTTGAGTAAGTAAGGAACTACCATAGTCGGCTTTTTCTTTCCCGTTTTGCTCAAACTCAACAATATGTCGACCTATTTCCCAATTGGCTTTGACCAATTCGGTATTGATTGCTTTTATTGCGTTCTCCCTTGCCTTTTGTAAGGCAGAACCAATATTATCGACAAGTTCAGAATACGATTTTTTACTAAGTTTCATTATTATGGCGAAAATAGTAATTATTAAATATTCTTGCGCTAATAATGTTTTAAATGATAGTATCAAATGATACTATCAAATTTGGGAATTTTAGGAATTTAAAAAACTTTTACTGAATTTAATTCTCCTCCGAATAAAACGATTTCGTTTCCTCGATAAGCCCAATAATATGATGATTGAATTCCTCCAGTTCTTCGGCAGGAACCCAGAGTTCATTATGAATAAGCCCACCTACATTTTGAATAATGAATTTACTCAAATAAGCGGTATCCACCTCAAACTTAGTAACGAACCCCGAACCCGAGGCGGCTACATTCCAGTCTCTGGCAATTTGTATGGCATACTCTTCATTCATTACCGGGGAAAAAATGGGTTAATCGGGAAGCCGTGGTGGAAACATTTTCCAGCCCGACTGCTCAATTAATTCAAGCTCCTTAGGGCCAACAGGGCGGTAGATGGTGGTGGTCATTTGTTATTAGTGTGATTATATCTTTTTTTATAACTATAAATCACACCTTGCAGTATTTACATCCATAGAAATGAGGGATTTATCCAACAGCCAACTTTTTACCCTCATTCAAAAGTAACGCTGGTGGCAATTGGTTTAACCGCCAAAGGATATTCATCGGTTTATTTCCAGTATGAGAAATATATGTTAGGGTTCCACAAAACACAAAGGCCATTGTTAATTTTTCTTCATCATTATTAGCTTCACGTATAAACAGCAAAATCGTTCTCTTATTTTCTATTTGATTAACATAAGCTTGCCCTGTGGGACTGTCTGTTGACGTGGCATTCTGACTTTGCCAATGAAATAATTCGTCATTGATAAAATAATCATGATACATAGTCGTTGGATTGAATTTTCCTTTACTCTTATTTAAGGTAACAAAGAATAGTTCTGTATTCTTTTCCTTAATCACGAAAACCCCCTCTCTACTTTCTGGTCTCAATAGTAAGTTAGATGCACCCATTCCTGCCAGTATTTGTCTTCTATTGTATCTTCCATGAAGCTTAAGTGCTATCTTATAAGGAAGTTGAATTTCCTTCTCAATTGATTCTAACGATGAAATCCTCAATTCTAAATAATAAATGACTTCTTGCTTAATTTGTTCATTACAAAAATAGTTCCTTAAAAATATCAACAACTCATTAATGTTCTGCATTTTTGGGGCATCCTTGAACAAGTCGTAATACAACATGAGAAGCATATATTCACCTTCTGTATTTTTGACTTCCGTAAAACCTTGTATTAATTGAGTTTGAATAAATTTGAAATAGGAATAGCTGTCGGTACTTTGCCAAGTAGCGCTCATGATTTTTGCTAAATTTCGGGATTTCTCATCAACTAAAACTTCTTTATTTTCTGCATATGCTAACAATTCGAACCATAAGTTTTCTGTGTCGTATATTTTCTGAATGGAAATTTCATTGTATTCACTGAAATTCATTAATGAACATTCAATACTGTACTCATCTTTAAATCTGCGTATTGCTTTAATAATAGCTAGCTTGCCACCTCTTGTATTCCTAGAAATACTACCTATAATTATTTCTTGCGCAGTTTTTTCCAGGAAGATTGAACAACCCAATGGGAGATGAGGGAAACCATTTGCTATTTCATCTTTAATTAAGGTATGTGTTTTCCCTAACATGCCTCTGAATTTATGCTCAAAACTATACTCGGCATTGGATTGCCCAACAAAATCTAATACAGTTAGGTACTCTTTGTCTTCATGAATTCGTAATCCACGTCCAAGCTGTTGTAAGAAAATTGTTAGACTTTCAGTTGGGCGTAAAAATAACAGGGTATCAATTTCAGGGATGTCAACTCCTTCATTAAATATATCAACTACAAAAAGGTAATTGATTTCCTTTCGTCTTAATTGTTGAATTATTTTATTACGGTCATCATTTTGGTCAGAGGTTAAAACAGCTGATTTTAAGTTCGCATCACTGAACATTTTATTCATAAAAGCTGCATGTTTTTGAGACACACAGAATCCAAGAGCTCTCACATCATTAAAGTTTTTCAAATACTTTTCACAATTCCTTAGAATGTCTTTAACTCTTCTATGATCCTCGGTATAAACCTTTTCTAATTGAGTAATATCATAGCGCCCCCTTCTCCATGACACTGTAGAAATATCAGTATCATCACTTAATCCGAAATACTGAAAAGGGGAAAGTAAACGGCGGTTCAAAGCTTCAGGCAATCGAATTTCGGCTGAAATAACATTTCCGAAATAGATTGTGATATCATTTCCGTCATGTCTTTCAGGTGTTGCAGTAAGACCAATTAATAATTCAGGAGTGAACTTATTAAGTAACCGCTGGTATGAGCTCGCGGCGCTATGATGAACTTCATCGATAACAATATAATCATAGAAATTCGGGCTTAATAGTAATGAATCAATATTGTTATTTAAGGTTTGAATAGAAACAAAAAGCTGGTTATAACCATTTGGTGTATTATTTCCAACCCACAATTCTCCAAAGCTTGAGTCACGCAAAATTTGCCTAAATGTAATCCTTGCTTGTCTTAATATTTCTTCGCGGTGTGCAACAAATAAAAATTTAGCTGTTGGCTTAACCTTCAGATAGTGCTTGAAATCGAAAGCAGACATTACTGTTTTACCTGTGCCAGTCGCTGCAACAATTAAATTTTTTCTTTCACCTCTTAATCTGCAAGCTTCAAGCTGAGCTAATATTTGTTTCTGAAAATCAAAAAGTGAAATACTAAAAAAAGGAGTATTTTCATCAGGGATACTAAATGGGGTTTTGCCTTGACTCAAAGCTTCCAATAGTTCATCTCTATTAGTCTCTGGGTTGTAGAGAACAAAATTGGGATCGTTCCAATATGTAATAAATGTATCCTGGCACTTAGTAATGATGTGTGGTATTTCCTGTTGTGTTATTTTTAGGTTCCATTCTAAACCACTTGTTAAAGCTGATCGTGATAAATTTGAAGAGCCTATATATGCAGTATGAAATCCGGAATTTCTTTTAAATATGTATGATTTTGCATGTAAGCGTTCATGTCTTGTGTTAAATGATATTTTAATTTCAATATTACTGAACTGGCTCAAAAATTCAATGGCTTTGAAATCAGTGGCACCCATATAAACAGTGCAGATAATTTTCACCTTCTTGCCTTGTTGTTCTAATGTCCTGAATACTTGTTCAAATAAGCGAATACCTTCGAATTTTATAAATGAAACCAACCACCAGATTTCATCTGAAGATAACATTTCTTTCTTAAGCTCACTATCCAATGAAATTCCAGCTTTGTTGCCAGAAAATAATTCAGACTCACTCAAACCCGTGAAAGGGAACACTTCCTTTATATGATTATCAATATTAGCTCTATCATACTTTTCACTTAGAAATAATGCTTTAAGTATTTCGCCATTTTCTACAACTTTATCTTCTAAGAAATCACCATCACTAGTGAATTCAGAAATTAATTGTATAAGTTGATTTGAAAGAGCTATTAGTTTTGGCTTTGCGATATCATCACGACTAGAAATTATTTGAGCAAAAGCTTGTTGAATAATTGATTGAAAAAATCGATTTAAATAGATTGCCCCATCTTCCTTTTTAAATTTCTCAATTACCAATTGAGGATTATTAAGTCCAGCTATTTTTTTTGCTACTGCATCTGTAATGATTTGTTCATAGAATCCTTCTTCCATTTTAATTTTTTATTTATTGGTCATTATTAATTTATGAGTAATAGCAAATATACTTTTTATAAATAGCTATTCAATTCTATAATTGAAATTCCGAAACTATTGATAACTTGAATAAGAATTTAATGAGCATTATACGCTAAGATTAACTAGCTTATAATCAACATTTTTATTGGTGGTCAATCATGAGTGAAAATAGGTGGTCGATACCACTGAATTTCCCAGCTTGTATAAGTATTTTGGGCTTGCAATGAAGGGAAGTAAAAAAAAATCGAATCAAAGAAACACTTCGATTTATGAAACCCTGGAATTGGGTTTCGTGATTTTTGGTGGAGAATATCGGACTCGAACCGACCACCTCAAACATGCCATGCTTGCGCTCTACCAGATGAGCTAATTCCCCTTTTGTTGCTATGAGTTGCATCAGACTGAAACCCACGAAAAACGAGCGCAATAATAAGGAATTATTTTTAATGACGATGGGCTACTTTTATGATTTCCCAACTATTTACGCCTCCCCCGAAAAGTTACCCACCAATTTAAATTATCCTTAGAAGGATTGATGGTATTTTATATTTTTGCAGGCTTTATTATGGAAAGAGTCGTTAGCGGTATACGCCCCACAGGTAACCTACACTTAGGGAACTATTTTGGTGCCTTGCAAAATTTTATAAAAATGCAAGAGACGCACCAGTGCTATTTCTTTATTGCCGATTATCACCTGCTCACCACACACCCCAACCCCGCCGACCTTCACAATAACGTGAAACATGTGGTGGTGGAGTACCTGGCGGCAGGACTCGATCCGTATAAGTCGGCCATCTATTTGCAAAGCGACCTACCCGAAACCGCTGAGATGTACTTGCTTCTGAACATGAACGCCTACCTCGGTGAACTGGAAAGAAGTGCCAGCTTTAAAGATAAAATTCGTACCCAGCCTAATAACGTCAACGCCGGACTCCTCACCTACCCTGTGCTCATGGCCGCCGATATCCTTATTCATAAAGCGCATAAAGTACCCGTAGGGAAAGATCAGGAACAACACCTCGAAATGGCCCGCGAATACGTGCGCCGCTTCAATAATATGTATGGTCAGGAATTCCTCGTAGAACCTACAGCATTTAATTTTGGTGAGAAACTAATCAAAGTGCCCGGACTCGATGGTACCGGCAAAATGAGTAAGAGCGAAAGTGGTAGTAATGCCATCTTCCTTATCGATGACGATATAACAATTGAAAAGAAAATTAAATCGGCGAAAACAGATTTGGGACCTCAGGGAATGAATACACCTTTCTCTCCCGAAATAGAAAATATTTTCTTGCTGTTCTCTTTGGTAAGCTCGCCGGAGACCTTGAAATTTTATCAGGAGAAATGGAATAATGGAGAAGAGAAATGGTACGGGGGCATGAAAAAGCAATTGACGGAAGACATGATTAATTTCATCAAACCCATCAGAGAACGTATCAAGGATTTATACAGCAACGATGAATACCTGGGCAAGGTATTGAAACACGGGGCCGAACTGGCGCAGGAGAGTGGGGCCAAAACAGTGAGAGAGATGCGCGAAATCATTGGATTTAAAAAGTTTTATTAAACAGAAAAAACGGTGTTACGTAATAAATACTTGACCGCCAAAAACAGGAATATTTTTTAATATTGATAATTAATTCTTAATTGCACTATGCATATAGCGATAGCCGGAAACATCGGCGCTGGAAAAACAACCTTAACCACCTTGCTGGCTAAGCATTACGGATGGATACCACAATTCGAAGAGGTAGATAATAATCCTTATATCGAAGATTTTTATAACGACATGCAACGCTGGAGTTTTAATCTTCAAATCTTCTTCTTGCATAATCGTTTCAATAACCTGGTTCAATTAAAAAAGGATAAGGCGAAAACCATTATTCAGGATCGTACGATTTATGAAGATGCATACATTTTCGCGCCCAACTTGCACGCCATGGGCCTCATGAGTACGCGCGATTTTGAAACGTATAGTCAGCTATTCGAAACCATCAAATCGCAAATCAAAGGACCCGATTTATTAATCTACCTGCGCGCTACCATCCCTTCGCTGGTAAATAATATCCAAAAACGTGGTCGCGATTTTGAAGATAGTATTCGCCTCGATTACTTAAAACGCCTGAACGAACGCTACGAAGCATGGATTAGCCGCTATAAAGAAGGCAAACTCCTCATTATTGATATCGATGATATGAACTTCGCCGAAAACAAAGAACATCTTGGTGAAATCATCAACAAGATTGAACGCGAAATCAATGGCTTGTTTAAGTAACGAGCACCAACTTTTCTCTTTACTAATTTACACTGTCCGCAATTTTTCTCTGTTATGAATTTTCCTACCACCCTTGGTGAACTAAAAAAAACGGGCTATACCGTACGTAAAATCAAAGAAGAGATGCGTGAGAATTTGATTCACGCACTCGAAAAAAAGATTGATTTGTTTGCAGGCATACAAGGCTATGAAAGTAGCGTTATTCCTCAGTTGCAAACAGCCATCCTATCCAAACATAATATCATTTTATTAGGACT
>CAIVZR010000066.1 GCA_903910445.1 uncultured Bacteroidota bacterium | reverse complement strand
TGGGATACTCTTCATACACCCATGATTCATGGAAGCAGTGGCACAGGAATTTTTTCGGTAGCACAATATAAAAATCAACGCATTGTAGTTGGAGGTGATTTTTTGAAAGACACCTTGAGAGAGAACCATGTTTTTTATAGCGAAGATGCAGGAAAGCACTGGTTAGCACCTAATTATCCAACACGTGGTTACCGCGAATGTGTTGAAATGATTACCAGTCAATTTGTATTGGCTACAGGGCCATCGGGCACCGATATAAGTACCGATGGAGGGAAAACTTGGGAGAAGTTCAACGACGAAAAATCGTTTCATGTGATTCGCAAATCGAGAAAAGGCAATCTGATTATTGCAGCAGGTAAAGGAAAAATAGGAATTTTACATTTCAAGATTAAATAGCAGACAAGAATTATTTCTATATTGCTATAAATAGTATTTTTCAATTAATACAATTTACTTTATACTTGCATAACTACCACTACAAACAAATCTAAACTAATATATCATGGGACAATTATTACCGGTTATTAAAAATTACGCTTGGTTTCAAGATGAAGCACTCATTTTAAAAGAGCCATTGCTCGACTTCGATCAAAGTCCTGTAATGGGCATTGGTGAGGACCTCGATGATAAGATTCAATATTCGGAAGCATCGAGCCCAGAAGCTTATGCAGAAGAACTTTCGGCAAGAAAGAAAGAAGCATTAGAAAATTTAAAGAACCTGGAAATTGCTTATGAGGTGCAGGATGTGAATGGAGTGAAGGTGGTAGTGGCCAGCGGACAAGAGTTTGCAGCCGAAAAAATACTCGATTCAACATTTTTACAAAAGATGCATCAGGAATTGGATTCAGAGCAAGTAGCTGTTGGGATACCCTTTCAAGGATTACTTATTGCTATCTCTGGAAAGGATAGTGAGCTGTTGAGTAAGTTTCCATTGGTGATAAAAAAACATTACGACAATCCTCAAGGCGATAAAATTTCGGATAAAATGTTTCTATCGGTGAATGCAAAAATCATTGCACATGCGGGCGTAGATACGGAGTCGCAGCATGCTGCAAAGCCAGAGTCATGTTTTGTGCAAACCATGACATTAACTGGGGCTACTGAAAAAGATTTTGAATTTGTAACTTTCATTGGCCATAAAGACTTGTCGGAACTTAGAGCAGGATTTGAAAAAACATACTATGAATTACTTGCTAAATGTAATGCCGAACAGGCTAATACATGTGTAATAAAATTCTTAATCATCCCCGATATTATTCAAAAGAGCGATGCTTTGGTAACACTATGCGAAACGCTGGCCAATGCATTTACACATGAAGAACAAATAAAATCCGATGCGCCTTCATTAAGAAGTTTGCAAGCCGTATTCACCTTTGATCAAGAAGATGTGATTGCTGATAAAAGTTGTGCGATTGCATAATTTTCCAATGTCGTTGTAAATCTGACATTTATTCTTTTGTTTTTGCTGCATTAAGTTGGAGTTGTTCGGTATATTTGTTTGAGAGAATAATCGTTTTATTTTATTTCATCAGCGATTTTATTTTAATAATTTTAAACCTATGGCCAAGACGATCGTACAAAGAATTGTTTTTAAAAACGCCAATACCAATGAGCTTTACGAGCTATACATGAATGCAGCCTTGCATTCCAAAGTAACGGAAGGGCATGCCACCATATCCAAAAAGGAGAATACCTATTTCAGTGCTTATGATGATTATATCTCGGGAAAAAATCTTCAACTCATCCCTGATAAATTAATAGTGCAATCGTGGCGTGCCTCCGATTGGGATCTTGAAGATATTGATTCAACTTTCATCATCTACTTAGAACAAAAAGGCAAGAGCGTACTATTAAGAATGGTACATGCCAATGTTCCTGATGAGCATGCAGAGAGTTTGCATAAAGGATGGCATGAACATTATTGGAATTTATGGAAAGCCCATCTAGCGGGAACCTCTGCCAAATAATGACATTCTGTGATTAACAGAATTCAATATTAATCTTATATTTGACCTGAAAAGCATCACGAAACAAGCTGATGTAGAGCCTTATTGTATTACCCTTCGAACCAATTTATAAAAATGAAATCTAAATTTTACGCACTTATTTCCCCTATTCTAAATCGCCGTTTATTAACCCTGTTTTTTATTAGCATCTCATGGAGCCTGAAGGCGGTGCCTTTAGCGGGCAATTATAATGTGGGCAGCGGACAAACTTATACAACTATTACTGCCGCGCTGACCGATTTGAATGCCAATGGGGTTAGTGCTCCAGTAGTCTTTATACTCACCGATGCGTCGTATACAACAGCCGAAACCTTTCCATTAACTATAGGCATTGTGAATGGCTCTTCGAGCAGCAATACAGTCACCATTCGTCCTTCTTCATCGAGTTCAGCTGTTTTAATTAGCAGCGGAAATACAACGGCAACTTTTGATTTCAACGGTGCCGATTTCACTATTTTAGATGGTAGAGCTGGTGGAACGGGAACAACTTCGATACTAAGTATTGTCAATACAAGCACCAGCGGAGTAGCCATTCGACTTACCAATGATGCTAATAATAATACCATAACCTATTGCGATGTGAAAGGACAGAATACTGTTTCGGTGCCTTCCCTCACTACCGCTGCTGGAGTAATTTTCATCAATAGCGCGCATAGCACAGGGCAATTGGGTAATGATAAAAACACTATTTCTTATTGCAATATACATGGCACAGGGAGCACCACAGCATCGTTTCCTACCATTGGCATTTGCGCCTATGGTACACAAACTACACCTGCAACATATAATGATAGTTGTACCATTTCCAATTGTAATATCTATGATATTTTCAATGCATCACTTGCTGCAACGCATATAAAAATTGATTTAGGAAATACCGCATGGAATATTACCGACAATCATTTTTATCAAAGTACTGCTATTAATTACAGCGGCAGTACTGTAGTATATCGTACTTTATGGGTTACACCTAATGTTGCGAATATCAATAATGCAGCCAATGGGTTCATTATCACTGGAAATTTCATTGGAGGCAATAGTGCCTCAGGAAGTGGCACATTAAGCATGACGGGTACTTCTACTTATTCGTTTTGGGCAATGGATTTATCTGTTGGATTGGGCACTGCCACTTCGGTTCAAAATAATACCATTACCAATATTGATATGACCACGGCAAATACAGGCTCTGCAGCCTTTGAAGGGATTAATATTGCCAATGGAAATGCTAATGTGGGAACAATAGCCGGAAATTTAATTGGTTCAACTACCTCCACACCAGGCATTGTATTTACAGCAATTGCCAATACGGGAGGCCCCATTGGACTAAGAAGTGGTGGTGGTACGGGTAATGTGATTAACTTTTCAAATAATACTATTGCCGGTTTTTTATTAAACTCATCAACAAGTGTGGCCGCTATATTTAATGGTATTGCAGCATCGGGGGGTACTACAGTAAATATCATTAACAATACTGTTGGAAGCGGCACTGTAACAAATAGCATCAACGCTCCAGCTGCGACGACAAGTACTTCTGTTCAATCAATTCGTGGAATTATTTTAAATGGTTCGAGTACCTCAGGAACTGTATCGGGCAACTTAATTGCCAATATGAATACAAATGCTATCTCTACAGGCACACAGACAAGTTCGGTAGTAGGAATAATCGTAGCATCTCCAGCAGGTGCTTATACCATTAGTGGAAATACCATTCGCAATCTATCGAGTGCCGGGCAAACATCTGCCTCAGGCTCTACTTGCGCCGTTATAGGAATAGCCTACGCCGTTACTATTGCTCCTGCAATTATCAGTAATAATATTATTCATAGTTTATCACTCACCCATGCCAATACTACCAGTACCACGTATCTCACAGGGATTTATTTTGCAGGACCAACATCGACAAATAATGTCATTGAGAAAAATATTATTCATAGTTTGTCGGTAACCGCTTCCGATACTAATGCTTGCTTTGTGAAAGGGATAGATATCGCCTCAGGCAATGCCATCATTAGAAATAACATGATTCGATTGGGCATTGATGAGAATGGCGCCTCTGTATCTAAAACATTGAACTTGTATGGAATAAATGAAGATGCTGGGGTGAATTTCTTGTATTATAATAGTGTGTATTTAGGTGGTACTGTGGCTGCTGGTTCATTGAATAGCTATGCTTTTTATTCAAATATTTCTACTGCAACAAGAGATATCAAAAATAATATTTTTCAAAATTCCCGTGTTAATACAACTGGTATTGGCAAACATTATATTGCACAGCTGGCAAGCATCAGCGGCCTTTCTATCAATGCAAATAATTATTATTCTGGTGCACTCTTTTCTTCACGTATTGGCTCAACCAATTATACCTCATTAGGTTTATGGCAATTGGCTACTACGCAAGATAGTATTAGTGTATCGGTGAATTCAAATTTCAAGAACGCCACAGGCAATGCAACGAATGTTAATTTACATATTGATACGGCGGGCACAGCCATTTCATTTCTAGAATCGGGTGCAATCGCCATTTCGGGAATTGCAAATGATTATGATGGTGATGCTCGACCAGGTCCAGCGGGCAGTGTGAAAGGAGGAGGAACGCGCCCTGATATTGGAGCGGATGAATTTGATGGTGTACCGCGTCCACAATGCTCCAACTCCACTGCTGGAACTACCTTATCCAACTTCGACACCATTTGTGTAGGAAACAATGTAGTGTTAAGTTTGAGTGGATCAACCGGAATTGGAGTTGGATCATTATACCAATGGCAATCGTCGGTGAACAATGTAACTTTTAGTGATATTTCGGGTGCTAATCAAAATACGTATACAGCACTTGGTATAAGCAGTACTGCTTATTTCCGTTGTATTGTTTCTTGTTATTTCGGAGGAAGTCCATCTACTTCTACTTCAAAAAAAGTAACGGTAATTAATCCGCAAATCACCGCCACCACACCGGGTTCTATTTGTGGCGCAGGTGTTGTTACTTTGGGTGCTACTGCCTCGTTAGGTGTGGTTACCTGGTATGCCAATGCCACTGGCGGCTCGGCACTCGATACAGGAGTAGTTTTCAATACCCCTTCTATTTCATCAACAACAACATATTATGTAACTGCAATTTATAACGGTTGTACTTCAACCTCTCGTACCCCAGTGGTAGCTACCATCAAAACCATACCTAGCCTTACTTCTGTTACACCCAATTCAATATGCGGACCTGGTAGTATGACCCTCTCTGCTACTACCAGCTTGGGTACTATCGATTGGTATACAACTTTAACCGGTGGTTCATCGGCAGGAACAGGACTATATTTCACCACCCCTTCACTCACTGCAACTACTACCTATTATGTTGAAGTTACTGCCAGTGGTTGTGTTTCAACTTCACGTACTCCTGTTGTTGCAACCATCATTCCATTACCTACCATTGCATCGGTAACACCAGCAGGAACTTGTAACTCAGGTTCAGTAGTATTGCATGCT
>CAIVZR010000065.1 GCA_903910445.1 uncultured Bacteroidota bacterium | reverse complement strand
TGAAATTTTACAAATATTAAGCGCTTCCATGTTTGATAAAACTCATTTAAAAGACCTTTTGCAAAGCCCTATCTGTCAGGATGTCAAAGAACAAAACAGCGAACAGTTAAAAATGGACCTAAATTAACCGGACACTAGTGGATTGATATGAATAATAACTTTCTCTTCTATTAGCGGATAACCTCCACCTGTGAAAGTGTATTCGTTAATATTATTGGGTACCTGGGTCAAAATCCAAGTGCTATGACCGTTAAAGTTAGAATTGAGAGTAGTATCCTTGCTATAATTATAAAATTGAATTGTGCTATCGGTATAATCCCAATTTCCCGATAAATCTGTAAGCAGTTCAGGAGCTTTAGGTTCTTCCTTTTTGGTTTTACAATAGTTAAATACAAGAGGCAGAGCCAAGATCAGCAGTAGTGAAAAACGAGATATTTTCATTATGAACTATTTTTATTATCGCTAGTAATTCAAAGGTATAAAATTACTTATAAATAAATTAATAACCTCATAGTTTATGATTTTGGTTCATCATTCTTAATGCATAAATCAATGTTATGCATTACTGCCCATTTACAGATTGAACCTAAAATGATCTTATAGGTCGCACTTTTAGACTATAATAATATCGCATGAAGGTGCCACTACCATTATAAAAATCTTGCATCCATGCATCATCATCTGAATTTCCTTCTCGTTTTGTTGAGCTCCAATACGATTCTGGTTTGAAACCTCCAATCATATCCCGTTGAACATATAATTGATTTAACTCTACTAAGCTTGGAAGGTACCAGTCGTCATATCCTCCATAAACCAGGCCATCACAGTAGGTTGCCGCACATGACATACCGAAGGAGGCTTTCACAATTTCCTTTGTGTTTTCTTTACCACAGCCAATTCCTGTTTCCGAAGCCCCGTTAGTACCAGAATAGCCCCAACTACCTCTGGTTTCCAGAGAATCTGGTGCTGCAATGAGTCCATGCTTATGTTGATGATCATATCCTTCATCGCTCGACTTGAAAATATAAAAGACCGTACCTCCTTGAAAGTGATCCCCAATTTTTAAATCTTTGTTAGGGTCATCACTTTTTTCTTCATGACCACACTGGATGTTTACGATTAGAAAAATTAATAGCAAAATAAGTACAGGAAATTTCAATTTCTTATTCATTAGTATTCGATTTTGTTTATAAAAGCAGGGTGCTTTTTTTTCAAAAGTAATAAAGTTCAATTATTGAAAAAACTTTTTTTTGAAATATTTCAATTTATAAAATATGAATTCATGCTATGGTAATTTAAGTATTTAATTATGAAGGAATTGGGCAATTGTAAATTTAATAAGAATGCAAATCGGAGATTTGCTTACGCTTCCACGAAGTCAGGGACTACTGTTGTCCGGTTAAAATTAATCTAAAATTAAAGGGAGATTGAAATTCAATCTCCCAAGTGTTATTTTTGTTAAACACTACTCCAACAAAATAACATGGGCAAAGACAATTTTTTTTACCGGACAACAGTAGTCAGAAACTTCGCGGTGCCGCGGTGCCGTGGCCTAGCCGCCCAGCACTGAATCGTAGTCAGTGAAATACAATGAGCCACGGTGCTATTGCTTCAATAGTGTTGATGAACTTAAAGATTTCATTCCCGGAGAATTCTCTATTTTCGTATACCGAATATAAAATGCATTTCAGGAAATTCAATTTTTTACTACTGCTTCTTGGAAGTATGATTTTGAGCTTTCGCTCCGATCATTTTGAGTTTCGTAAGGTGGTGAATAATACTTTTGCTCCTGGTGAAAATATTGAATTCAAAGTGCATTACGGCTTCGTTACGGCAGGTTATGGCTCTGCCAGAATTTTACCCTATATAGAAAAATATAAAGGCAGAGATGTGTATCATGTCATTGGCCGAGGGCGCTCTGCTAGTGGTTTCGACTGGTTCTTCAAGGTGCGCGATGAGTTTCATTCCTATATCGATGTGCAATCGCTGGCTCCTCTGAAATTCAATAAGGACCAGCAAGAGGGTTCCTATGCGAATAAAGACGAAGCCTTATTTGACCATGCAAACAAATTAATAAATAATACCAAAGGCAAACTTACCATGCCCGAATATACCCAGGATGTATTGAGTATGATGTACTATGCACGCTGCCTCAATTTTAAAGAATCACCTATTGGAACTATATTTAGTATGTCGTTCTATCTCGATAATGAAATTAATACCATTCAATTTAAAATCGAAGCAAGAGAAAATATCAATACGGATATTGGCACTTATCGCGCGATTAAAATACACCCGCAAGTCATTGCCGACCGCGTATTCAAAGACAAGGATGCCGTAACCCTTTGGGTGAGCGATGATGCGAACCTGCTCCCACTGCGCATTCAGGCCGATTTGGTGGTGGGCTCCATCAAAGCAGATATCACCAAAGTATCGAACTTAAAAAACCCAGCGGATGCTCTAATTAAATAGAGGGAGGGAAATGTTATTCAATCGAAAATTTATTTCAATTGCTAAATCCATTCGTCTTCATTGCGTAAATAATCATACTGCAAATCTTCATGCATCTTACCAATGGCAGCATATATTTTCTTTACTTGCAGTGCATGCATATTACCCAAAACCGTATTGGGTGTGAGTGGCAAACCCGAATTTTTTAGGAGCACACAGAAATGTATCAAAACCTCCACTGCTACTTTAGCAGAGCCCGAGAATCGAATATATTTATTGCTGGTGCGCAATACCTTACGCAGGGTTTTCTTGGCGAGGTAAACCTGACTATTATTCAAATTTAAAAATTGTTCATCCATCAATGCCTTTATCTCAACAATAAAAACAGCTTCATCATGCGATTCGAAGAGCAGGTAATTCAACAATTCTTTATTTTCAACTTTGTGCTTGGCCAGTCGCAAACACAGTTCCATCAACTGTTTTGAGGGTAACTCAAGCAGTTCCTTTTTCAATTCACTTAAGGACGCTGATCTCATAGATTCATCATTTTCATATTTACCAAACCCTGAAATTATTCGATGGATTTTCTCTTCTCATGGTAGGCTGCTGCTTGCCCTGAGTAAGTGCTCCTACTTGCTTTATAATATAATCCTTCAATTCCGATACCGCTATCTCCTTATCGGCATTGGCATCGGCAGTATTGTTTTGCAAACCACTAATCACCGAATAAGTAAATACTCCATTATGCCAAGTGGGCGATTCCAATGCAAAGCCCTCTGCGGAGGCAGCCGAAATTACAATGGCTCCCGAACTACGACGCAAGTCATAAAACATTTCGCTCATCAAGGATACCGAATTTTTGAATCCCATCTGATCTTTATTTTTTGTTTCGGGTTCTAAGAGCTCCGAGCCACGTTTTAAGTAGGTGGTCACTTTCATCCCTTCCGGTAACTCACTATACGCAGGGGCTTGTAACGCCCCAATATCAATATCTCCAGAGGCATCTACCTCCCCACTATGACAGGCATCTACCATCAATAGTTTGTTGCGCGATGCAATGCCATCGAGTAGGTTTTCAATTTCTGTAAAGGATACGCCCATCAAGGCCGGTTTGGTAAAATCCATATCGTGGGTAGCATAATAAAAATTAAAATTCTTATCCAACAATCCGTGACCTGCTAGGAATATCACCACTTGGTCGTCGACCTTAGAGCGCTGTAGCGTTTGTTTTACTTTTAAAATATTGGCACGAGTAACTTGTTCATCCAAAAGTGTGATGGTGATGATACTATCGAAGCGCCCCTTCTGACTAGAGAAATTCGTTGCAATATCATTGGCATCCTTGGCGGCATAGGTTAAATTATATTGTGCGTTTTTATATTTTGATACACCAATAGACACCACATAAAGTTTTGGTTTCACTACTGTTGGAGGAGCGTATTGTATATTGAAGGTTTCTCGAAACGATTCGGCACCGTGTTGATTGATTACTGAAACTTGGATTTTATTGGCTCCTGTACTTAATATTATTGGTGGAAGAATCCCCAATTGCTTCTGGGTGTTAAACTCTTTTGTATTCAACGTAGTAATGCTTTTTCCTCCCGATCCAAATACAGGAACATCATTCACGGTGACAATAATTTTATCAAGATTTGAGAAACTATCTATCGCTTGGAAATTTAAATTGAGTGATGGGTTCACAGAATTCCCAGAAACATTTAACAATTTCAATTGCGGGATTTTTCCATCCATCAATAATTTATCAGGATTGATATTGAGGTTTTTGAGACGCTTCAAATACGCATTATGATAGGCTTTGATGGTTGCAGTATCATATGGTTCGAAAAATTGATAAATTAAATCAGGTCGGTTATTGGTTAAGTCGAATTGTTCGAATGGGTAAAATTTTGCTTCGTGTTCAATGCCTCCATTCACATGAAATCCAATCATTTTGCAACCTTCTTTTGAACCAGTATAGTAATTATTTTTATCCCATAAAACCCATTCGTTATTGCTACTGATGAATAAATTCATTTCCGCTTTCACATGATTCAAAAAGAACTTTTTTAGGAAGGCTAGTTTTTGGTATAAGGTATTTCCCCATTCATTCTTCCCATCTTTAAAACAAGCTCTTATCACGGCATACCAGCCCAAGGTCGATTTATCCTTCACCTCGGCCCAAAGCCCCCATTCGTTCGCCTTTTTCATAAAATCAGGATCTTCAATTTCATCCGCTGGTGTTGAATTGAAATTATCGTGATAATCTATTTTTCTAAGGTCCCAGAATTTGATTGTGCCATCCTTAGAAGAAACAATTAAATATTGATCCATGGCATCGATGGTGAGCCCCGTAATCATATCATTATTGCCAACTAGGTCGGCCACTTCCTGTCCGTAAATATCGTAAACCCTCAATTGCCCCTTGCGACCACCAATAGCAATGGTATTATTTGGAAGGATGGTTGCTGTTGATGCATCTATTGCTGTAAGCGTATTGAAGTCGGAGCCATTATTTATTATTTTCACTTCATACATTCCAGTTTTACTGTTACCTACAATTTCAATCTCCAGATTTATTTGTTTCATCACCGGCTTAGGCAACATTTGCACTATAGTACCCATAGGAATAATAGACATTGATTGGTGGGTACTGGTATTGAACATCCACCGATATGGGAAACTATTTTGTGAGAAGTTAAGCTCCGTACTAAAACCAATGGAGCCACCATACATACAAGCTGCCATGATAGGCATGGAGGCACTTTCGCAGGTGTGCAGCAGTTGGGCAGTATCAACTAAGCTAAGCTTCCAAAAATCAACTGAGTTATGATCACCGCCTGCAGTAATTGCTTTATTTGGAGCATAGAAAATGGAGGTGCCCACCAATCCATATTGGTCTTTCAATGCACTGATTGGTTGAAGCTTCTGATTGGCAGTGGCATAATAATTACAGCCATCGATAGTATAGTAGTATCCCACCAACAATCCTTTGCCATCGGGCGAGAAACAGAGGGATATTGGAAAATCATCGGAATGCATGCTACTCGTACTTTGAAAATTTCCATCGAGCAGTTTCACATCACCGGTAGCCGTAACGATGGCTGCTTGAGAAGAAGATTCGTGTGCCGTGATGGTCCATACTTCTTCACCAAAGTCGGTGATGAGTTTATTATCTCTTTCCTTCTCATCATAGCGGTATAATTTACCTTGTTTAGAAAGGAAATGAATTTGCTTTTTATAATAAAACACTTTGGTGATATCCTCATCGTAAGGAGCGATGGCGGTATCTGTAATTTTCCAGGTAGCGCAATCAATAAAATACATTTGAAGAGCTGAGGCAATAAGTAATGTTTTCCCTTCATGAATATATTCGATACCACAGATATCCGAAAATTTTTCGGGAATTAATTTTTCTAATTTTCTGGAAGCAATATCGAATACCCTCACCCCCATATGATTCCCCGTATTGGTGCTATTGGTGGCGAATGCGATGCAGGTGGCTGCTACCTTTTTTCCATCGGGGCTTACTCTTATTTTATTATACGTTCCCAGGCCTTCCCCTCCTATTTCTCCCAATAGCTCATCTTCATAAGCCATGGTATTCGTATTCCAAATCTTAATGGTTTTATCGAAGCTACAGGTAAGCACCAAGTTAGAATTGGGCACCAACGCAATATCATTAATAAGGGCGTTATGTGCATTGGTCTTGATTACTACCTCTGATAACTTTTGCGCATTGGCAATACAAGATATTATAAGTAGCACCCAAGTGCTTAAGAAATACCGAAGACTGATTGAATAAAAGCGACCCATTATAATTTTTGCATTAGTGCTTCACAAATTAGCATTAAAATTTCCGGTTTATAAAATGAAACCTTTCAAGAAGTTTGCAAAATGCGGGCACAAAAAAAACACCCCAAAAAAATTGGGGTGTTTTTTTATGAATAATTAAATTCGATTATTGGTGACTGAACACACGAAGTGCTGTACCGAAGCTTGGATTACGCACTACCCATTCGAGGGTGGTATCGGTAGCCAACTTACGCACCTTTGCAGTAGTTAAAGATATTTCACCTGCAATCCATGGTTGATATGGAGCGAGTAGAGAACTATCGTTTAACTGTACAAAATACGTATCGAATAAGAACTGTGGATTTGCAGTAACTGGGTTGCTACCTGCTAAGGCAACACCTCCGGCGTTATCTGTTTTGTAAATTCCACGGGTTACTTTCGATACATTCATTGGACCGCTTGTTCCTGTACGGCGATAGAATCCACTAATATCTTCAGTAGCTGAGATATTGGTTACTGCTACAAAGCGAGTTGTAACCGTTTCGAAACCTTTATCGTTTTTAACACGATACACCACAGGATATAATCCAGGAGTAGAAGCATCTACACCACTTGCATCGAAGCTAACTCCGCCTACAACAGTGTACATGGTATCTTTCGCGGTTGCGCCTTGGTCAGTATAAGTTCCACCTACATTGATGGATACATACTGAGGGCCATTGAGAGTAATTACAGGTGCAGAAACTTTATCTTCTTCACTCACCTTATCGGTTGTGATTTTCTTACACGCAACTACAGAAATGAGTAGCAGGGCCATCATCCCTAAAATTAATTTATTACGTTTCATGATATATATTTTAGTTTTAAAAAATGATTGATACTATTTTTGATCCCACCAAACTTTTGAAGTTAGGGTCTTACCTTGAGGCATTTTAGGGTTACGAGTTGCTTCTACCGAAGGATACACAAAACGTGAAGGGAATGCTCCTGTAGTCAATTGTGAAGATTGAGAAGTAGCCAAGAACGAAGGATACTTAGTTCTACGGAATTCAGTCCATGCTTCAAATCCCTGAGTACCGCACATTGAATACCATTTCTCAGTTGCAATTTTTTCGGCTTTTTGAGCAGTGGTTCCTGTTGCTGGGTAAGCACCAACACCTGCGATATAAGCAGTAGCGTCAGCAGCTAATAATCCCCAACGAGCGAAACCAGCTTTAATACCTCCTTCATAATATGCTTTGGCATCAACACCACCTTCAAAGCGTAAATCAGCTTCTGCTTGTAGCATAAAGCTTTCTTCAGCGCTCATTAAAACCACGGGAGCGGTTTTTCCTGTCGGGGTAGAAGTACCTTCACCTCCTGTACCACCTACATTATAGCTAGGCAATGAATAGTTGGTATGCGTTAAAGTCGCTGGATTAGGTAATGACTCACCTGCTCCTTGCTTTACGCCATTATGATTTCCTGCTGCACCACCAGTAGTAGCTTTTGCAAAGAATTTGTCAACGCGTTTATCAGCACGAGAAACCAATGAATCTAAGATAGATTTGCTGGCTACAATATTTGCTACCGATAATGCTTTAATAGTAGTGTTTAAAGGATTTGCATTGAATTGTTTGTCGAAGAATTTCACATGAACATCTTCTCCTGATCCAATAAAGTATCCGTTAGAGAAACAGCTATCGATACCTGCTTGACAAAATGCTTGATATGACGGAATGTATGACAAACGTAGGTAGCATTTCAAACGCAATGTATTTGCAAATTCATACCACAAAGTCATATTACCACCAAAAATCATATCATCAGTACCCGGATGTGTAGTTAGGTTTGGATTATCGATTATTTTAATAGATTCATCCAACATTTTGATAATGCCTTTGTAAACTGTTTCTTGAGAAGAGTAAGCAGGGGTTAGATTGTTAACACCTTGCAATGATTCTTCGAAAGGAATATCACCGTATGCATCAGTAAGAACCTGATAAGTGTATGCCTTCAAAATTTTTGCTACAGCAACATAATCCTGACGATCGTTACCGTTGGCATCTTTTTTAGAAGCTTGCTCGATAGTGTTATCAAAATCGGCTAATGCATCACTATACATTTGTTGCCAAGGACGATCCATCTCTGTAGATGATTGTACGTAACGGTCCCAAGCTTTGTATTGACTTGCAGTAGGGCCTTGAGTCCATGATTGGCTCCAGATACCTCCCCAGATTTGAAACTGGTCGCCCATAGTATAAGCCAAACCTCCAATACCTGAAGGCAAGGAAAGGTTGTATGGCGCCGCTTCCGGATTGTTTGGATTCGTATTGACATCCAACCAGTTCTTCTTACATGCAGTAACAAACATTACTGATGCAATTAATAAACTTAATATTTTATATCGTTTCATGTGTGTATTTTTTAATGGTTAAACAATCATTAGTTTTAATTAGAAAGTAACATTTAGATTGAATCCGTAGCTACGTAATGAAGGAATGGTAGTGAATTCATAACCTTGATCATTACCAGTACCGAATGAACTCGTTTCAGGGTCAACGAAAGTATTATCCTTGTGAGTTTTCATCCAAAGATTTCTTCCACTGAATCCAAGAGTTGCATTTCCGAAAGGAGTTTTGTTTATCCATTTTGATGGCAATTGATATGACAATGATAATTCACGTAATTTAGTGAATGTAGCATTCAACATATTATTACCATTATTAGTTTGGTCAGTCCATAAATCTTGTGGATGAACCTTTTGAGTTGTATTTGGATGATAAGCACCATCTCCACCTAAGTAAACAGTATTAGGAATTACATAATCTTCACGATTGTGGTCATCAGTAGTTGTAGAAGTACCTACAAACTCCATGATATCTTTAGTACGTGAATAGAACATACCTCCTTGACGGTGTTCTAAGTTAACATTCAATGTAAACCCTTTATAAGAGAAAGTATTGATAATGCTTCCAGTCCAATCAGGTTGGTAGCTTCCCATATAAGTAGGCTCCGTGTTAACTACAGGCAAACCTGTAACTGAATCTACAACTACTTTACCGTCAACCATTTTCGATCCTTTCACGTAGAAAGTTCCGAATGGTTTATCAACAGCAGCAACAACTGAAGCAGATGATAATCCACCAAAGCTAATTTGAGTTGCACCTTCATTAAGAGAAGTAACGGTAGTTTTGTATTTAGAATACAATACAGTCATGTTCCAAGTGAAGTTTTTAGTTTGAACTGGAGTACCGCGTAATTTCAATCCCATACCACTGAATTTCAATTCACCAGCATTGGTTGTTAAAGCAGTATAACCTGATGATGGAGCGATTGCAGCATCTAAAATTAGGTTGGTTGTTTTACCAGTTGAATAACTGAAATCGGCAGTTAAACGATTTTTGAAGAATGATAATTCAGTTCCAAATTCAGTTGAAGTAGTAAACTCAGGAGTTAAATTTGGGTTACCAATACGGTTACCTCTGCTGAAACCTGCAACACTATTTACTGGATAATCAACACGTGAGTTATTGTATCCATCAGAAACTGAATAAGGGCTATAGGTAGTAGCTAAACGATAAGGAAGTGGATCTTTACCCACTTTAGCGAAGGCTACACGTACTTTACCATAATTCAAGATTTTCTTGTCAATTTTCAATGCATCAGTAAACACACATGATAAATTCACACTTGGGTAGAAGAAGCTACGGCTATCAGCACCTAATGTAGATGAATGGTCGTTACGGCCAGTTACAGTTAAGAAAGCATAGTTTTTGTAGCTCAATGTTGCATCAGCCCAAATAGCCCATAATCTGCGTAAGCTAGAACTTGTTGAAGCATCCTTAGCATCTTTAGAGTTAGATGTAGAATAAAATTCAGGAATAACTAAACCACCTGCAGTAGCAACGCTACTTGATTGAAATGAACGTTGGTTTACATTATGACCGATATTACCCATGACTTTGAAATCCTTATTGATGTCTTTGTGCATTCCAATAATCAAATCAGAGTTAATTTCAGTATTGTTTGATAATCCTTCACTATAAAGACCGATATTGTTTGCGTCTTTATTTCCTGAATTTTGGCCCGAAGTAACTGAAGTTACTGGCTCATGGAACTTACGATTATCCAAAACGAAGTTTGTTCCTAAACGTAATTTAATATCCATCCAGCTAGTGGCTTTATAACCTACAGTGAATGCTGCAATAAAGTTATCAATTTTACTTTGAGTTCCGCTATTGGCAAGAATATAATAAGGATTCAAAGTATAAGCTCCATAATAGTTATCCAATGTATTGAATTTATTATTTAAGTCTTGTGCTTCTTTAATAGGAATATCACGAGGAGTTTGTAATACCTGATCATATACTGAATAACCTTGTCCTTGAGTAGAAAGGTTAGAGTTTGATTGAGCATACATTAAAGTCATATCGCTATAAAAGTTATTAGCGAAATCAGAACTTGATGTAATGGTGAATGTATTACGTTTGTAATCTGTTCCAGGAATTACCCCAGTGTTTCTAAGGTTACCAAATGATAGGTTATAACCTGTATGGGCAGTTCCTCCGCTGATACCAACATTATTGGTAATAGTATGACCTAGGTCGAAGAAATCCTTTACGTTATTAGGTAATGGTGCGTATGGTTTTACACGTTGTGTAGTAACACCATTTGCATCAGTTACTGCTTGTCCCCATGGTGTTAATGGATATACACCATCGGCACTAAATGCAGGACCCCAGCTAAAGTTCTCACGGCTATCAGGAGCACCTTCACCACCTTGTCCCCATTTGTTTTGGTAATCAGGTAATTTCAAGATGTTTTCCCAAGTATATCCAGTTGAATAACGGATGGTGTTTTTTCCTGTTCCACCGTTAGCACGCGATACACCTTTTTTAGTAGTAATTACAATAACACCATTAGAAGCACGGCTACCATATATTGCAGCAGCTTGTGGGCCTTCCAATACGTTGATACTTTCAATATCATCTGGATTGATATCGTTTACACGATTACCAGCATCCACTTGATAATTCAAGTTGTCAGAGTTTTGGCTTGATGAGTTATTTACGGGGATACCATCAATAACGATCAAAGCTTGGTTATCACCAGTAATATTTACAGGTGAACGTAAAGTAACCCTTGTAGATGAACCGGGGCTACCACCATTGCTGATGATGTTCAATCCAGCCACTTTACCCGAAAGTAAGTTTAAGGCCGAACGGTCGCTGGTGGTGTTTAACTCTTTCGCAGTTACTTGAGTTGTTGCATAACCCAAACTACGTTTTTCACGTTTGATGGCGTTCGCGGTAACTACCACTTCATCCAAATCTTTCAAATCTTCGGCTAAGCTAACGTTTACGACGTTTTCAGCGCCTAAAACAACCTCTTGCGTACGCATACCCACTAAACTAAATACAAGTGTAGTTGCATTGGCAGGGACTGTAATACTGTAAGATCCGCTTGCATCGGTGGTCGTTCCTTGATTGGTGCCTTTAGCACCAACAATTACGCCCTGGAGTTTTTCGCCCGTTTTGGCGTCGGTTACCGCACCGGTGACGGCACGTTGTGAAAATGCGGTTGCACTCAGCAGCAGCAAAATCACCATCAGTGAATTTGTAAAAAACTTCTTCATATAATAATTTGATAATTAATTAAAATGCAAGTAATGGAACTTTAATCATTAATTCAAATTTTTTAACTAAAAAATAACAATATAAGTTTTCCACACCTAAGTCATTCTCATCCACTTAGATAAAAATTTATACCCTTTTAGGTAACTCTCCACCAATAACTTCGTTATTTGCGCCTGTATTAAATAACTATATATGCTAGCGGAAATTATTACCATTGGAGATGAAATTTTAATAGGTCAGATTATTGACACCAACTCAGCCTGGATTGCAAAGGAGTTTAATGCCTTAGGAATTCAGTTGCATCAAATTACTTCTGTAAGCGACGAAGCATCGCATATAAAGGATGCCGTAACCAAAGCGCTTATGTCGAATGATATCGTATTACTTACTGGTGGGTTAGGCCCAACGAAGGATGATATTACAAAACAAACCCTTTGCGAATTATTTGGAACACGTTTGGTATTTGATGAAACAGCCTTTGAAAATGTGAAAGAGATTTTCGGCAAACGAGGGTTCCCCATTCTTGAAACGAATAAGGCCCAAGCCATGTTGCCTGAAAATTGCACTCCTTTATATAATACCTGTGGCACCGCTCCAGGAATGTGGTTTGATATCGGTGATAAGATTGTGGCGAGCATGCCTGGTGTTCCTTATGAAATGAAAGCGATGATGACCGAAAGTGTATTACCTCGACTAAAGAATCAATTTAAATTTCCGGTGATTGTGCATCGCACCTTACAAACAGCAGGAGCAGGTGAAAGTTTTATTGCCGAAAAAATAAAGGATATCGAATCGTCACTACCTAAACATATCAAACTTGCCTATTTGCCCGCCTTGGGTATCGTACGATTACGACTCACCGGTAAGGGTGATGATGCAACTTTATTGAATAGTGAAATTGATACTTATGCAACCTTGCTTCTTGAATGCCTTGGGAATATTGTGTTTGGAGAAGGTGAATTGAGCTTGGCTGAACACGTATGTCAGTTATTGAAATCAAAATCAAAAACCTTGGCACTCGCCGAGAGCTGCACCGGAGGTTATGTATCCAGCTTGATTGTGCAAGTGCCTGGATGTTCCGAATACTTTATGGGAAGTACCGTAACTTATAGTTATCAAGCAAAAGAAGATGTCCTGGATGTAAAGCATGAAACACTTACTATTCATGGTGCGGTAAGCGAACCTTGTGTGGATGAAATGCTTAATGGTGTCATCAAAAGATATGGCACCGATTGTGCGATTGCCATCTCTGGAATTGCAGGCCCCGATGGAGGTACCCTCGACAAACCGGTTGGAACCATCTATATCGGAGTTATTGTTAATGAGAAAAAAATTATCAAACGATTTCAATTCGAAAAAAACCGGATTAGAAATATAGAAAGAGCAGCCATGTCGGCCCTCAATTTATTGCGTCTCGAATTATTGTAGTTTATTTTTGTAGTGCTTTGTACTACATCTAAAATTTTAAACCTACGTGGTTATTGGTTAACTTATTATTTACAAAAATTTCTTTGTAGGGAATCCAAATATCTTTATATTTGTATTGTTAAGCGCAAGCTTAACACTGTTTTTTTCATAAGTTTTTATTCATTAAAGAGGGACTGGTTCCCTCTTTTTTGTTTTAGTACGGTTTCATTTTCTTATTTTAGTAAATTGCCTGAAAGTACTGTAAACACTACACTTTAATTAGTTTGCACAATCACATTAATTAACTTTTAATTTCTCGTTAATTTAATTATTATTGCGTGAAATAATATTAACGCAATTTCGTTTATTAGTTTAAAGAGAACATAAATGCGCCAGTACCTATTCATCCTTTCCATTTTATTATTACGTGTATCAACTTATGCGCAGTCAACTCCTATTGGGCCCGTTGGTCCGGCCTGTGATAAAACTTTGGCAGGAGTAGATACCATCTTGGAGGAAGTGAAATTGAAATATAAATCGGCCGTAAATTATAACCGCGAAGCCTTAAATACTTATGGGTATCAAGAAAGTGATATTCCAACCTTCAACGATAGTGTGATTGCTTATCGAATGAAATTGATTGAGAGTCCGATTCCCATGGACTATAACAATTACGTGAAAGCCTATGTTGAACTTTATTCTCAACGTCGCAGAGAGAGTGTAAGTAAGATGTTAGGGTCGTCAAATTATTATTTCCCACTTTTCGAAGAAATTCTTGACAAATACAATTTACCTCACGAATTCAAATATCTATCCGTTGTAGAGTCAGCATTGAACCCCAATGCTCAATCATGGTGTGGTGCTACCGGGCTTTGGCAGTTCATGTATAATACTGGTTTGAATTACGGACTGGTAATTAATAAGCAGGTAGATCAGCGTAAGGACCCTGTTCGTGCTACCGAGGCCATGTGTCAATATATCACCAATAGCTACAATCAGTTTGGCGACTGGTTACTGGCCATTGCATCTTATAATTGCGGACCAGGTTGGGTGGCTTATGCAGTGCGCAAAGGAGGAAGTAATAATTTCTGGGATATACAACAATACCTTCCTGCAGAAACCCGAGGTTATGTGCCTGCATTTTTAGCGGCTTGTTATGTTTTCAAATATGCACCAGAGCATAATTTATTTCCTGCTGAACCTGAAATTAATTATGCAGTTGAAAGAGTAGAAATTGATCAATCAGTTTCATTCTACCAATTATCAAAGGCTTTACAAGTGCCTGTTATAGAATTACAAAAATTAAATCCTTCGTTCAAGAAAGATATTGTTACCAAGGGCTATACTGCCGAGTATGTATGCTTACCTCAAAATGCTGCCGTGAAATTTTCTGGCAATAAGCAAAGTGTCTATAGTGTGCCTGACGTAAATTATACCGAGACCGCCTCTGCTTCTGAGGTAAAAAAAGAGATGATGCCAGCGGCAGCAACAAGCACTAAAACCAATGCAGAACCCACAAAGGAAGATACCGATATCCCTGTTCAGGGTGATTATAAAAAGGTAATGTATAAAGTGCAGAGTGGCGATGATTTGAATTATATCTGCCTTCGCTATAACTGCGATAAGTGGGTCATCATGAAATGGAACAACCTCCTGAGTGATAATGTTTACGAAGGGGAAGAAATTAAAATCTACGTTCCAAAAGAAAACGCAAATTAATTCTACAAGTATTTCTTAAGCCAGCTCTCGCTTACCGGGATGGTGAATTGCTGTTGTAGCTCTTCCTTACTTTGTACTAAAGTATTTACCACAATGGTATCTGCTGTAAGTTCTTTTGAATGTAACCTGTTGGCAAATTCATTCAGCGCGCAATTTTGAAATACCCCTTGAAATAAATAGCTCACTCGCATGCGATCGAAAAGGTCGATGCCATAACGTTTCCCGATATCTTTAATGAAATGCACCGAGGTATCAATTCCACATCCACTCGGTTGATGGTAATCTTCATCTACCATGATCACAATAAAATATTGATGCAATAAATGAATCTCTGCCTTCACCTGTTTTTGGTGTGAAACCCAGGTGGCCGCAAATTGATCAAATTCAGGTTGTAACTCCGCCTCGGCACCCACAGGGAACTCTTTATTTGCTTGATAAACCCATACTCTTGAATGGGCAGGGAAATCGGAAAAGTATTCTTGCATAGAACTTCAAATTTACACTTCCAAAACCCAACCCTTGGATAGTTTTTGCACTTTTTTCAAACAATGAGAATCCAGAAATATTCACACTCCTCCCCTTTTCTTTAAACAACTTGAATTTTAGTTTCAAAATCTTTAATTCTTACTTACCTTCGCACCCATTTATGAGCAATACCGAAAGTAAAGTTTCTTCCCGCAAAAAAGTGGTTGTTTTAGGCTCTGGCCCTAACCGTATCGGTCAAGGTATAGAGTTCGATTATAGCTGTGTTCATGGGGTGCTTGCAGCCCGTGAAGTAGGTTTCGAAACCATCATGGTGAATTGTAACCCTGAAACAGTGAGTACCGATTTTGACATTGCCGATAAACTTTATTTTGAACCTGTTTATTGGGAGCATTTACGTGAGATACTCGACCACGAGAAGGCTGATGGTGTCATTGTTCAGCTTGGTGGCCAAACGGCGCTTAAACTGGCTGAGAAGCTCTACGAAAACAATATTCCAATCTTTGGTACACAATACAAGGACATGGACGTTGCCGAAGACCGTGGTTCTTTCAGTGATTTGCTAAAAGAAATGGATATTCCCTATCCAAAATATGGGGTTGCCGAAAATGCAGACGATGCTTTAAGAGTGGCTAAAGAAGTTGGATATCCCGTATTGGTTCGCCCCAGCTATGTATTGGGCGGGCAAGGGATGAAGATTGTGATTAATGACGAAGATTTAGAGAATGCCGTTTTGGCGCTCCTGGGAGACTTACCAGGAAATAGAGTACTTATCGATCATTTCTTAGATCGTGCTGAAGAAGCGGAAACCGATAGTATTTGCGATGGGGAGGATGTTCATATCATTGGTATGATGGAGCATATTGAACCTGCAGGTATTCATAGTGGTGATAGTAGTGCGGTGCTTCCTCCGTTTTCATTAAGTGCCAACGTGATGGAAAAAATGACCGAGTATAGTAAACGAATTGCTTTGGCCTTGAAAGTAAAAGGACTTTTGAATATTCAGTTTGCGATTAAAAATGAAATGGTATACGTTATCGAAGCGAACCCTCGTGCCAGCCGTACCGTGCCTTTCATTGCCAAAGCCTACGATGTTCCATATATTAATATTGCTGCAAAAGTAATGTTGGGAACACATAAACTAACTGACTTCGATATTCAGCCAAAACAAGTTGGTTATGCCATTAAGCAACCTGTATTTAGTTTTGATAAATTTCCTGGAGTAAATAAAGAATTAGGACCTGAAATGAAATCAACTGGTGAAGCGATCTTGTTCATTAAAGATTTGAATGATCCGGTATTTAGAGAGCTCTATAAAGAAAAGAGCATGTACCTCAGTCGCTAAACAACAAAATAAAAAACCTGCTGATATATGATATCAGCAGGCCCTTACACTTTTATCTCACTCATTAAAAAGTGTTTCTCCTAAGGCTTGCTTAATGCAAGCCTTTTTTTATTCATACTTGAAACTCTTGAGTTCGATGGTCATATTCCACTTAAAATAAATGATGAGTGGAAATTGCTCATTATTTAAAACTTCAAAATCTCCGTTATGATAAATACTTGAAAACTTCACTGTCTTCAATGTAGCCAGCCCTCCCGTTGCATTCTGTGCTTCATAGTCATTCGCTTTTACATCAGCAACTGTAACCCCTCTAAAGCAGGAATTGCAGCCAAAACTAATGGTATCGCCTTCCTTGTATTTTGCGAATTTTTGAAATAAGGTTTTCCCGAAAATCATTGAGATTTCTTCTCCATCAAATTTTTTGGTGGCAGGATAAAAATCCAAGTCAGTGGCATTGGTGAAGGCCTTTTCGGTTATTGTTATGGTGCCCGATTTATTTACGGGCTCCGTCATCTTCCAATTAAATACCAATCCCTTCTCGGTAACCGAATTGAAATCAACAATATACTGATAGGTTTTTTCGCCCTGGGTAATATCATAGACTAGATGCAGCCCTTGCTTTAATTCGATGCCCGAAGCGGCAGCAGTGGCCTGGGCATGGCTCTGGATTGATAGCGTGTTAAATAGGCAAAACACGAAGAGAAAACTCAAAAAACGAAAATTCATTTTTTGCATTGGTGCTGAAAAATTATGGTTCATAGGATAGTGGTTTTTGGATAAGCAAAGTAAACCGGAAAACGGCAGGATGCCAATACCATAGAAGGGGTATTTATGGAATTGGGAATACAAGGGTAATATTAGTAATTTGCCGAAGTTTCTGAGATGAAGAAGATATTATTCATTACCTATTATTACCCACCAAGCAGTGGAGCCGGTGTACAACGCCCCCATAAGCTTGCAAAGAATTTATTGCAATTCGGTGTAGAACCTATTGTAATTAGCGTCGACCCCGAGAAGGCTTCCTATGCTGGTTTCGATTATCATTTACTGGAAGAGGTACCCAAGAACCTCCGTGTTTATAGAACTTCCACCAATGAGCATTATAAATATTACAAGAAATTTGTAAAGAAGAATATCCCTACTGCAGGATTTGCGAATGAAAGCAACCCGGGATTATTACAGAAAATTGCCCGCTTTATTCGTGGTAATTTTTATTTCCCCGACCCCCGCAAAGGCTGGAACAACGATGCATTTGAGCAAGCCAAGAAAATTATTTTAGAAGAAAAAATTGATACCGTATTCACTACCTCTCCTCCTCATTCCACCCATTTAATTGGAATGCGTTTGAAAAAGGAATTGGGTGTAAGATGGATTTGCGATTTGATTGACCCTTGGACAGATATCTATTATTTCAAGCAATTGTATCATCTGCCATTCGCCTTGAAAATCAACCAACGCATGGAACGTGAGGTATTGGAGCAAGCCGATGATTTGATTACTTGCAGTTATAATTTCAGGGATTTATTTTTAACGAAAACTCCTAAAATCAAAGCCGATGATTTTAAGATTCTCTATTACGGATACGATAAAGAGAATTTTGCAAACCTGGTTTCTTCCCCTTCCGACAAGGAATTCATTATCACGTATACAGGCACCATTGCCGATATTTATTACCCACAAGGCTTATTCAGAGCCATTCGTAGGGTGGCTGAACAAAATAATATTCCAATAAAATTACGCTTTGTGGGAATTGCTTCCAAAGGGATTCAAGCCATGATTCAAGAAGCTGGACTGGAGTCGATGACCGAGTTCACAGGATTGGTGCCACATAATGATTCACTCAATTACCTCATGCAATCGACGGTGTTGTTGCTCATCGTTCCTAAGAATGAAAATAACGAGGGAATTATTCCTGGCAAAATTTTCGAATACTTCGCAAGTCGCAAGCCCGTGATTTCATTGGCTAACGATGCAGGCGATGTAGCCCGACTTATCAAAGAACATCAGTTTGGAAAAAGCTTCATTCACGAAGCCGAAGAAGAGATGGTAACGTACTTAACGGAACTTACCAATCAGTGGAAACAGAATCCTAATCTCGATTTACCAGCTCAGGATCTTACCCGATTTGAGAGTATGCATCAGGCAAAGATGCTGGCAGAGGTGGTGTTGGGGGTAGCGTGACAGAAGACAGGAGACACAAGACATAATACAGAAGACTTAAGACTCAAGACAGAAGCCAGAAGTGGTGAGTGGTGAGTGGTGAGGTTAGTTGGAAGTTATAGCGGTTTTAATTTGAGAGGCAACCCATGTTGAGAGCATCATTGCTCCTGTTTGATTCAAATGGTCTTCATCATGCCAATTGTACTTATTAGAAAGAATTTCATCGGGAGGCAATAGTACAGTTCCAAGTTCCTGATAATCCTTCAGTGAACCAGGTTCCTTATTCCCATTGCCAAATCCAGGCAAATACAAGAAGTATAATTTAATATTCTTTTGCGCGCATAGGCTTGCAATCTTACTTAGATAATTGAATGAATAATTATAAACTATTTGCTTTTCAATTCCTTCAGCGCGCCGGATTTCCTTGTCTCGACCTGAACCTATTTTACTCAAGAAGTCTGAAGAAGCAGTATCCATACTTGCACTAAAACCAAATGGTGAAAGGTTTATGGTATCAGGTGGATTTCGATGAAAAACAATGTTTCGCATGATCTCCAATCGGTAATAACAGTGCTTATAATAGTCATCAAAGAGGCTATTGTTGATGAATACTGGAGCCGTAAATACTTCTGCAGAGTTTGCCAAATAAGGAAAAACTGGATGCCCGAATCTTGCCTCATCTTCCCGCACTTCGATAACCAAAGCTTTTATATCTTTAGCAGATGTAATACGTTTCAATAAAATGTATTCGAGATTTGTTCCTATTCTGCAATAGCCCAAATTCACAACATTCAAGGATGTTTCCGAAATTTGCTTTTCTATCAATGCATCATCAATTCCGTTGATGGTATGCGAAGAACCCATAAACACGATATCTGTAGATTTTGGATTATTGAAAATTCGATCATAAACCCATATCGACTTATTCATACAATCTTCAGTTAAATTCTTGTAAAACATTCGCTCATTAATTGGAATGATAAATAACAAGAGAAACAAAGGTGTGAGGAATGCTAATAAATGAATTAGGAAACGTTTCATCAGAATTGGAAATAAATAAACTGCGGTGAATTTTCGAATACTCCTAAAACTAAAATAGCAATGATGGCAATATAATAAACACCCCAGCGCAGCCATCTAGGCTTGGTATTTATGTATTTGATGAGGTCATGTTTTCTCTGAAAAAAATGAATCAATTCTAAAAATAAGATTGATAAAATTGCGATGATAAACTCCACTTTGATACCGCCTGGATACAAGAATTTACTGCCTGAGTCCAAGCCTCCATTTAATAGTTCCATTACTTGTGTAATTATTCCCGTGAATAAATGAGTTGAAATATAGTATGCTCCATGAATACTTGTAGCTCTGAAAAAAATCCATGCAAAGGATACCAAGAAAAATACAATCACTACTTTCAACTTCTTAGCTATAAATCCATTTCTCAATTTTACTAACCAAACAGGAGCCTGTTTTAGCAAGCGCCCCAGGAGTAATTCGGAAATCATAAAGATACCATGCATGGCTCCCCAAATTATAAATGTAAATCGTGCACCGTGCCATAACCCACTTATTAAAAACACCATCGCCAAATTGAAATACCATCTATTTTTAGATACTCTGTTTCCTCCCAGCGGGATATATAAATAATCGCGAAACCAGGTAGATAAAGAAATATGCCATCGACTCCAAAATTCAGAAATTGAGGAAGCACTATAAGGCCTATTGAAATTTTTCATGAGATTAAAGCCCATTACTTTTGCAGCTCCAATGGCGATATCGGAATAAGCTGAAAAGTCGCAGAAAATTTGAAATGAGAAAAAGATAGTTGCTATAATCAAAGGCAGGCCTTCATAATTTGATGGATGGTCATATACCTGATTCACCAATATCGCGAGGCGATCGGCGATAACTACTTTTTTGAAAAAACCCCATAGCATTAGTTTTAATCCATCGGCAACTCGACCATAATCGAATTCATGCTTTTCATAAAATTGATGTAATAAATTTTGAGGGCGTTCAATAGGGCCTGCCACAAGCTGAGGATAGAACATCACATAGAGGGCATAAATTCCAAACTTCCGCTCTGCCTTTTGATTGCCGCGATAAACCTCAATTGTATAGCTCATCGCCTGGAAAGTATGGAACGATAATCCAATCGGCAGTAAAATAGTGAGCATCGGTACTGGATTTTCAATACCTTCAAAATGTAAAAACTTACCAAGGATATCATTCAGAAAATTATAGTATTTGAAAATTGCCAATACACCAATATTTGCAATAAGGCTAGCAATCAGGAAGAGTTTTCTTCGCTTGCCATCCGAATTTTCAATTGCAATTCCTGCATAATAATCAACAACAATCGTAAAGCCCAAAATTAGGATATATATGGGCTTGAAAACCATATAGAAATAACAGCTTGCAGCCAGTAAAAGAGCCCAGCGATATTTGTGGTTAATCACAAAATATACGCTCGTGACGATTACAAAAAAAACAAGAAAATGAAAGGAATTGAAAAGCATTTAGCTGAGGAGACTCAAGACAGAAGACTTGAGACAGTTATCGCAATAGTTGTAGGGTGCCTTTGTAGTTGAAGCGTTGCTTGTTATAGCCTGTGGCGCGGAGTTCATATACATAAACTCCAATCTCACAGTCGCGGCCATTGAAGGTACCATCCCAGCCTTTATTGAAGTCGTTGGTTTCAAACAATAAAGTTCCCCATCGGTCATAAATTCTTAAATCATAATCGATGAGTGGCTTGCCAGTGAGGTTTTGAATGAATACGCCTTGCGCTAAGAACACATCATTGAGTCCGTCGTTATTGGGACTGAAAGCAGAAGGCACCACCACATTGGGCGGAAGGAATACACACACCATATTGCTTAAACTCGTATCAGGAGTGGCTTGCAATGCCTCTACCGCTTTTACGCGATAACATGAAGCAGTATCACTTTTATAGAATTTCTTATCTATATAGCTTGAATCGGTTGGAGGCAAAACGGTAACAACTTTGAATGTTTGCGTTGTTTGGTCGTAAATTTCCAAAATATAGGCGTCCACGGTATTAGCCCAATCACTATATGCATTCCAGTTTAAATACACCGTATAATCGATATTGGTAGCCTTTAGATTAATGCTTCTTCCAATATTTGAACCCGGATTGATATTACCACAATAGTCCTTCATTCGTACACGATAGGTATACGATTTATTATGTACATCCACCTTGGTATCGATATAGGATGCGCTGGTAACCGTTGCTATATTTTGAAATACGCCATTCGCATCCAATCGATCAACCAAATATAATTTGCTATTGGTATTTACGATTCCTGTGGTATCCCATTCAAGTAAAATATCCTTATCATTGATTACTGTAGCTCTAAATACTTCTAAAGGTAAATTAGGGATATAAAATGGCGGATGATTGAAATCGATATTACTGCGAGATACAAAATTGGTCACCGACTGTATCGCTTCCACATAATAGTAATAATCCGAATCACATAAGTTGGCATCAATAAACGTAGTATCCTGATCGGTGAGCTGGGCATACAAACTGTACGTTCCACCATAGCTATGACTTCTATACAACTTATATACATACGACCCGAATGGCCAGCCCTGATAACCACTCCAGCTTACTAAATTGCTATTTTGTGTAAGTGTTGTGGCATCCAAATAAATACTCTTATGGGTATTGCTGATGGCTGTTTTATAATTACAATTATCGATAGCATCCATATTATAAAAATACGATTGCGATTTTACGTTAATGCCTGAATTGTTCGTATAGATTGTGTCGGTGACGAGCGATTTAGAAATCACGGGATTAAAAAGAGGACCTCCATTACTACGATAAACATTATAATTTACAAAGTCGGGTGCGGTGTTTTTATTCCACACAATTTTGATGTCTTTATCATTCACTACCGTGATATAATATATCTGTGGTGCTGATGGTGGCAATGAATCGAAGACAACAATCTTATTTGTTTTGGTAATTGAATCATCACAACCTGCCGCATCTTGTATATACAATTTCACCGTATAGGTGCCCGGATTATCATAAATAAATGGCGCTGGATTGTCCCTGTCGGAGGTATCTGATAAGATGCCTGGCACTCCAAAATCCCAATGGTATTTAACCAATGGATTGGTGGTGGTTGATTGATTGTAAAATACTACTGGAGTATGAGGACAAATCGTGGAATCGGATTGTGCAAAGCGTGCCACGGGCCTGGCCAGCGATTCAATATAATTTGTTTTAAGGAGGGTATCGGTACAACCGTAAATATTGGTGGTGATTAATTTCACCGAATATTTCCCTGGTATGGTAAAGGTATGTGTAGGATTCTGGGTGGTATCATCAATGAAACCATCATTATTAAAATCCCATTTCCAGCGCGTTGCAGCAATAGAGGTATCATTAAAATTCACAGTGAATGGAGCACATCCAATACTATCGGTTACATAGAAAAATGTCTGAGGGCGGCTATATACCACGATACTGTCGAGTGGCTGATAAAGCTGGAAGCAGGTTCCTGTAATATCAGTAACAAATAGGTACGGCTTGTAAACTGAGTAAGATACGTTAGGACTTGCCAGTTGATATACCTTATCGCCGATATAGGTGGAGTCGATTGGTCCAAAGCCATAATAGAAATTAAACTTTGAAACGTTTCTGCTGCTATCAACGATATGTACATTCAATGGAGCACACCCTTTGTTATTAGAGAGTTTGAAATAAGGTACTGGACCCACAATCTTCACATAATTAATTTTGGTTATCACATCCTTACAACCAAAATTATTTTCTACGGTAAGTGTGATACTGAAAGTTGATTGTCCGTTCTTCACAGCATATACATGCGATATGGTTGAGTCGGTGGACTTCAACAAAGGAGACCCATCTCCAAAATCCCAGGTGTATAACACTACGTCACTCGACGAGTGGCTATGAAAAGTAACCAATACAGGCCCACATAAATTCACCGTATCGCTCGTAGAGAAATTAGCTGTAGGTTTGGTGATGACAATATTTTGTGAGGTGGTATCTACACAACCATCAATTGATTTGGCAATCAGAGATATTTTATGAAAGCCACGTGAATTGAAAACAATTTTAGGATTGGTGCTGGTATCGTAAGGTAAAAAATTAGTTGCACCATCAGAAAACCATTTATAAGAAACAGGATTGAGTTTAGAAATATTCACTATGGTTCCAGTATCATTCAAACAGAAAACTGGAAACACGGTAAAGTCGGCTTCCGTTCCAATATTAATGCGGATGGCTTTGGTAGAATCGATG
>CAIVZR010000064.1 GCA_903910445.1 uncultured Bacteroidota bacterium | reverse complement strand
AAGTGTATTAACCCCCATATTCCTGGACAGATTTTTTAAAACGGTTGTGTAATATTTCACCCTCCCCACGCTTCTCATTTTCACCGCTTAGGCGAAGGTAGGCAGTTCCTCCGGACTTGTCAAGGTCCGGCCCTGTTTTTGAAGAAAAATTTTCTTCCTGCCCATTTTCGTGGCAAGAAATTTTTTCTTCAAAAAACCTTGACAAGTCCTCCGGATCCTGCGCTACTTGTTGCCTAAGCGGTGAAAATGCCAACCCTTGTTCCCATTTTTGTTGCGGCGCAATAAATCCGATGCTCCGGTGAATTCGAGTGTTATTGTAAAATTCTACATAGTTTTTGATGGTTATTTTGGCATGGTAGTACCCTGCAAACTCAAAACGTTCAATTACTTCTCGTTGCAGAATGCTATGGTAGGCTTCGATGTATGAGTTTTCTTCCGGGGTAGCAATGTGCGTAAACTCCTGCTTTGCTTCAGCACTTATTAAAAATTGTTTAACGCTATTTGCTATAAACTGTGAACCGTTATCATTGCGAATGGTTACTCCTTTGATATTATGTGTGCGGTTAATAGAACGGAACATATTAATTACGTCGATTTGCTTTATGCTTTTTTGAAGCGTCCATTCGATGACTTTCCTGCTATATACATCAATGATCGTGAGCAGATAATACCAGCAGCTCTCCCCTTGTATCCAGACGTATTTAATATCAAGGCATAAGTATTCCATTGGATAGTTTGCCGAGATTTTACGGTGCTGCACAAACTGTCGCTTCCCGGATGTTTTTATCACTTTGCCTAAAAGCAAATTGCTCTCATTCATAAGCCGGTAAACCTTTTTTTTGTTGATGATATAATTTTGAGTACGCAACTGAGCCGTTACTTTCTCATAGCCATAACAAACAAACTCCTGGCTCAGCAGATTACGTATATCATTTACCACAACAGTGTTTTCAACCAAGGTGGCATCTTGCTTCGTTGTATGCGTGCTTGGCTTGGCGCCCACATTACCTGATAATTGCTTATAGTAAAAAACACTCGGCGATAAGTTGATCCACCTACAAAGCTCCCGCACATCAATTGTATTTTGATATTGCTGTACCACGATTATCTTATCTTTTTTTGGATAGGAGTTTTTTTTAAAAGCTCTCCCTTGACTTCGATTTCCAATGCCTGCTTTGCAATAATTCGCTTGAGCCGTTCATTTTCTTCTTCCAAAGCACGTAGCTCCGGGTCAATTCTTTTATACTGGGTTTTTAATCCTTCAACACCCTTGTTGAGATATCGCTGCTTCCATTTGTTAAGCAGTGAAGGGGAAAGATTGTACTTGTGGCACGTTTCTACGGTACCTTCTCTTTGTGATTCCTGAACAATTGATAATCGTTCTTCCGGGGTAAATTTCCTTCTTGATCTGGTCATATTCCTAAAGTTATTGAAAACAAAATTATTACTAAATTAATTATATAATTTTGTCCAGTCCTTTAGGGGGCTAATACAATCCATTCTTGATTAACATGTGTTTGTGTGTAAACTATATTTGTTGTTGTACACAAGATTAAAATCATTATTATTCTGTTCATTAAATTATTTTGATTAAAATTAAAAAAAAATTAGAGGCTTGTAGTTTTTATGCTTTAAAATTATTAAGGGATAATGGCAGAGAAATTTTATGATTACTTATTCTTTCATTTTGGCAAAATAGGGTTCAGGTATTTCCAAATTGTTATGCATTTAATACTAAATTGAATTATATTAATTTTATTGAAGGATCATTCATCTTTAGCATGGTTCGAAACCGCAAACCATTAAATTGCATTAATGATAACAAGGTACCAAATTTATAAACTAGAGCAAGTTACAAATGGAGCACAAAGACACGAGCGCGCTGTTAAACTTATACCTATTGGATCATTTGAAGAGGGAAAAATGATAATAGATACATTTTATTCCTACGAAGAAGCTAAGAAATGTATGGTAGATATTCAATCGCCGCATATCCGTGACGAGCATTATACTATTCTCGAAGTGTATACAATATAAGAATTATTTTATCTTGAGAAACTCTTCTTCCTTAATTTATCAAGAAGTGACTTCATAACATTTTGAAATCATTTTTTTGAAATATAGGAAATTGATAATAGAGTTTCAAATGCCAGAGTAAGGTTTGTCATATTAGATTTAATAATTAACCTAATTTTACCGGGACAAAACCGGGACAAATTTGCTCTAAAACGACTAAAAATATGGATAATAAAAAGTTGAAATTCAATGGCAATTGGTGGTTTGAAAACCAAGATGGAAGTCTAACGAGACTGCTCCCCGCTACGAGAATTGAAAGCCGAGCAATTATGTTCGGCTTTTTTTATTTATTAAGTATTTGAAGATGTATGAAGTTTAAAAACATCACTACTTAAAAAAAGTCTCTTCTAATCCTCTTCCTTCTCCCCATTTAATTTCAAGAATGCACTATGCACTGGTGCAGGGCAAGGGGCATGATCGCCTTTTGCATACCACCACAATACTTCATTAAAGGGAGCGTCGGGCACTCGGTCTTCCATGCCAAAGTCGAAGCTCTCGCTCATCTTTTGCCATTTATTAAAGGCAATATTTACTTCATTTAAATCGATTTGCGCCGGCACGGCTTTAAATGGTTTGGAGTTGGCACTATCTGTAAAACATCTCCAAAGCGATTCAGCACCTGCATCATACTGACTCATGGGTTGTAATCCCAAAATTAATTCGATGGTCTTCAAAACAGAGCTCGTTGAATACATCGTATGATCAATATAATTTCGTTTTACAAATCCTCCGGCTATATAGAGCGGACTTCGATGTGCATCCACATGATCGGGGCCGTTTTGAGCATCATCCTCCAAAATAAAAACAACCGATTCATTCCAAATTTTACTGTGACTTAAATATTCAATGAAAAGACCAGTTGCTAAATCATTGTCTGCCACATGCGCATTGGGCGATGGTTTGCCATTTTGAAGTCCTTGGGTATGATCGTTTATAAAACGCAAGGTATTTAATTGTGGTACCTGATTGATAAGCAGCAAAGAATCGAAATCGCGTTTCCATTGAGCAAACCTGGTAGTATCGCGTATCGACTCATCCCAGCTGGTATAAAACGGACAAAAATGATTTTTCAAAACAGGGATATTGGGTTTGTAATCATCCGCAAATTCGCCATAGGTTCTGTATGAAATATTTGATACGGAACACATATCCCAGATGAAATTTTTATTGCTCGCAGCATCCTTCCCTCCTTCGGCATCGTATGACCCTCCCCGACCACCATAACTTGTTGGCCAGGTTTTT
>CAIVZR010000063.1 GCA_903910445.1 uncultured Bacteroidota bacterium | reverse complement strand
AATTACGAAGACGTATATAATTTCCAAGTAGGTAATCCTCAGCTCAAGCCCGAAAATATTAACTCCTTTGAGTTTAGCTATTATAAAACGGTGAAAGCCCAATCATTTGGGACTACCTTGTATTACCGGCATACCATTGATCTAATCACCCGATTAAGATCCTTGGATACACTTACCGGTATTGCCACTGGAACCTTTCTGAATTATAGTACTAGTGATAATAAAGGGTTAGAAATCATTATCAAGAATACAATTAAGAAAGCTATTCAAATCACCACAAATATTAACTTGTATCAAAATACAATTAATGGTTCAAATGTAGATGCTACCTTGCAATTGAGCGCTTTCAACTGGAATGCCCGCACCATGATTGCAGGTAGGTTAAGCAAATCGTTTTCATTTCAGGTTTCGGGAATGTATATGGCCCCTACCCAACTTCCAAGGAGTTCATTTCAGGGCATGAGCGGTTTTGATTTAGGAGGCAAATATGAATTCTGGGGTTCGAAAGCCAATATCACATTTAATATTAGTGATTTATTAAATACACGTCATTTTCAATTGTATAATTATGGGCCAGGGTATACCTCTGATAATTATCGCAAGCGGGAAACGCGGATTGGAATGATTACCTTTAGCTACAAATTTGGGAACACCGATCAGCCAGTTCGTAAGAAAAACCGAGCCGACCAAGGTGAGCCAAGAATGGATGATTTTTAGGTTGGATTTTCTAATAATTGAATTTCTATTTCGTGAATTGGCCAGCTTTCATTTGGCCGTTTTATTCCCTAAGCATAAATGAACTAAGTGGAATTCGTTCGAATAGTAAATACAAATTACGAATGGATTTTGTTCCGTAGGAACTTATCGTGGGTAGCCAAACGATATCTCTCGTTTGGTTTGTTCCGTAGGAACCAATCGTGTAGCAGGTTCGAAGATCATGGATTTTCAAAACAAAAACACAACCTCCTTTTTTTTTTTAATATTCAATACAATTGGAAAAATTTCGATATTGGAATATCAACACGATTGGCCCCTACAGGGCAGAATACATGGGGGCGGATTTCTTTCTACCCACGATACGCCCCTACAGGGCGAGAATACAACTGGTAATTTTAATTTCATTATCACTGCTGTATTTCCCCCGCTCTCAAACTCCACACTCACTCTGATCCCCCCTCCCGACCGACGTTCCATAGGAACGTTTGACGAAGGTGTTCAATTAGAAAATCGTTTTTAAAATTATTATCAAACGTACCTACGGCACGTCAATACAGGGGTGACATCCGAGCTACCTACCAAATGTCCCTAAGGGGACATAATACAGGTGCGTTGCTGTTTTCACTCTGCTCTCACACTATACACTCTTTCTGATTTTCCTGCTTATATTTTGTGTGAATAAACGCCTACGGTATCTGAATTGAATTTCGTAAATTTGAACGCTTAAAATTATAAATGAAAGTATCAAACGAAACCAAGGTTGGCGCGCTAACCGTTATTGCAGTTGTATTGTTGATTTTAGGATATAACCTATTAAAAGGTCGTAACCTCTTTACTCCTACCAATACATTTTATACTAAGATGAGTTACAATCCTGGCATCGCTGTTTCAACCGCTGTCGACCTCGATGGATTCAAAGTTGGTACCGTAACCGATATCGAAATGACCCAAGGTGCAAAATCGGAAGTTATCATTGAATTTACAGTAAATAAAAAGTTTAAAATTAGCAAGGATGCTGTCGTTGCTTCTTTCGCTACGAGTATCCTAGGAGGTACTGGCTTGAAAATTTATAACGGTGATATCAATGGCCCTGTGTGCAAACACAAAGATACCATTGCCGCTAAAATTGAGTTAGGAATGGTAGAGAGTTTGGCACCAACACTTACCAAAATAAAAGAGAGCTTAACCAGTTTCTTAAACAAATTAGATACTTCCTTCACGCAAGATGCCGGTAAAGATTTGAATGCAGTGCTTGCCAACTTAAAAGATATCACCGCCAATGTGAAAGTGCTTACCCTTCAAACGAATGATATGGTAGCCAAAGAAAAAATCAAGCTGGATGCTACCCTAACCAATGCCGAATCGATCACTGACAATTTCAAAAGTAATAATGAGGATATCACTATTGCGGTAAAAAACCTTCGAAAAACTACCGATCAGCTGGCACAAGCCGACTTGAAAAAGACCATTGAGGATGCGCAAAAAACCATCAACGAACTCAAAACGATGATTGCCCAAATCAATGGAGGACAGGGTACTTTAGGGATGCTGGCAACCGATAAAAAATTGTATGAGAGCTTGTTAAGTGCAACTGCCAACCTAGACGCTATCCTCAAAGAATTGCAAAAAAATCCAGGGAAATATGTTCCCTTTAAGAAGAAGACTAAATAATCAACGCTAATTTATATGACCTTGAAAAAGCCTCAACAGTCGCTCACTGAGATGAACGAATTGGTATTACCCAACGATACCAATACCCTTGGAAATTTAATGGGTGGAAGGCTCTTGCATTGGATGGATATTGTGAGTGCCATTGCTGCACAAAAACATAGCAACCGCGTGGTTGTAACGGTGAGTGTCGATTTTGTATCCTTCTCCGAATCAATTAAATTGGGAGATGTAGTAACCTTGAAAGCAAAAGTAACCCGTGCCTTCAAAACTAGTATGGAAGTGTGGATTGAGGTATACGCCGAGAACATCCCTGAAGGAACTCGCAAAAAATGTAATGAAGCATTTTATACTTTTGTTGCAGTAGATGGCAATAATCGCCCTATACCTGTATATGAAATAGAGCCTGAAACAGACGAAGAGAAATTATTTTTTGAATCGGCCATGCGCCGCCGTCAGGTACGTCTCATTCAGGCCAAACGATTGAAACCAAGTGAAGCGCCTGAGTTAAAAGATTTCTTTGGATTCTAATTCGGTTCGCTATTATTAAATTAGGAAACTAAAATAATTTACCCCAGTATTTCTTTAATAACCCATTCTCGAATTTATGACACTTACACCACCCCTGCCCTCCTTCGTGGTTAAAATACGTTCGATTTCGGGATTGTTTGATGCCACCCAAATAAAACATGGACTTCAAGCAATGGATTATGAAGTACACTTACAATCAAGTGCTGGCGGGGCTTTATTCTATATTCAAGGGCTCTCTACACGTACCTTACAATTAAAATACACACCCAAAGGGTTCGACTTGCTCTTACCACCATTTGCTAGTACCGACGACTGGGAAATGTTGCGCGATTGGCTTTTGGTATTCAATTCATTTTATACTGCCATCATCATTTCAGAGAATGATTTGATGGATGATGTGGAGGTTTTCTTTAGCGCAGATAAAATTACGAATGAACAGAAGATATATGAAGACCGACTTCATCAGCATATGAGAGTGGATGAGACCCTTCATTTTTATAGTATCTACCGGGAGTTTTATGCTGGTAATAAAATTTTTGAACGTGTTCGTGAACAACCTGTCGAGGAACAATTACAGTTTTTTTATTCATTAGTTAGAAAAAGCCAGTACACGAATTTACATGCTACCAGCAGTGGAGTTGAGAAAATAAACTCCCATTTGAGTACCACCACTAGTGTAATCAACAATAAGGAAGCCATTGTATTGCAGCCTGCAGATATGATTCAGGTGCAAGTAAATAATGAAGATCATTTCTATATTTCATATCCTTCCATCGATAAATTAATTCGTCATGGCTGGTTTTATCTCGACGAAAAACAAATTTATATCCCCTCCATGGGTCCGGCCGACTGGGAAGATTTTTGCAAACTAGCCCGTGAAATGAGCATCAATACAGAGCTCTTCTCCAAATATGTGGAAGGAGAAGAAAACGAGGATACCGAATAATTGGTTCTATTTTCTTACTAAGTATCGCTTAGGTTTAATTGATAACTTAACAACTGCAACGCAGTTGAACAATAATAGCCATAGGTGAAACCTATGGTCGGCGATTGCGTCCCAGACAGAACCCTGATGGGGTTCAACATTTTACAAACGTAATAATATTAGTTCAACCCCGTTGGGGTTGTAATACATTCAATCATTTAACCATAGGTTTCACCTATGGTTATTATTGTTGTACTTCGTAGTTAGTTCAATTGTCATTGAATTATTTTCGACTATACATCAATTTTTATGTTCAACGCTTCCACAAACGTTAAAATTTGAATTCATACCAATTTGGTTATTGGATTTCCAAAAAACTACTTTTGTTAAACTATTCCTTCGCTTCAAGCCACGATGGTCTTCCAATTCAAATCTGGAAATCACCAATCTGCCTCATCGTTGAGATAATTTTGCCACCTGGCAACGTCTTTATTTGACTCAAAAACAATATATTTGCCCAAAGAACGACATAACATATGGAAGATATTAAAACCAAAATATTGCTAGTAGAAGATGACAAGAATCTCGGATTTGTAATCAAGGATAATCTCGAACAGCATGGATATGATGTCACCCTTTGCGAAGATGGTGAGATCGCCTGGAAAACGTTCAACAAAAAATCATACGATGTATGCCTTCTCGATGTGATGCTTCCAAAGAAAGATGGCTTCTCATTGGCAGAAGAAATACGCAAGAAAAATGATCAGGTGCCCATCATCTTCACCTCTGCCAAAAGCATGAAAGAAGATAAGTTGCAAGGCTTCAAATCGGGTGGCGACGACTATCTTACTAAGCCTTTTAGCATGGAAGAGCTGGAAGCACGTATTGAAGTATTCTTGAAACGCTCTTCAACAGGAAAAGTAAAAACAAATAATATTTTAGAACTGGGTTCTTATACCCTCGATTATAACCGTCTCATGCTGAAACACCCAACAGCATTGGAACAAAAGCTAACTCAAAAAGAAGCCGACCTATTGCGAACCTTCGCCATTCATATCGACAAAACCTTAAAACGTGAAGAATTATTGAATTCGATTTGGGGTGACGACGATTATTTTATGGGTCGCAGTATGGATGTATTCATCAGTAAAATTAGAAAATATCTTAAAGACGATCCACGCCTGGAAATTGTAAATGTACATGGGGTAGGATTTAAATTAGTTTTACATACTTAAACAAGAAATATGAGTGATGAATGAAAACACATCATTCATTTTATTTACGATATCGATATGAGCACTGAAGCCAAAGATTTTCATCATTCTTTAAAACAAGATACTTTCAATCATCCTGATTTTTATATGATGGATGAATTGTTCACCGACGAACAAAAATTAATTCGTTCAACCGTTCGCGACTTTGTGAAACGCGATATATCACCCATCATCGAAGATGCTTGTCAGCAAGCCCGCTTCCCTCAACACCTCGTAAAATCGCTCGGTGAGATGGGATGTTTCGGTCCGCAATTGCCCACCAAATATGGTTGTGGCGGTATGGACTATACCACTTACGGCATCATGATGCAAGAGCTGGAACGCTGTGATAGCGGCATTCGCAGTACGGCATCTGTACAAGGAAGTTTGGTAATGTACCCTATTTATTTATTTGGTAGCGAAGAGCAAAAGATGAAATACCTGCCTCGTTTGGCCACGGGTGAATTATTAGGTTGCTTCGGACTCACCGAACCCGATTATGGTAGCGATCCAGGGGGAATGAAATCGAATTTCAAGGATATGGGTGACCATTATTTATTGAATGGCTCGAAGATGTGGATTAGCAATTCGCCTTTTGCAGATATCGCAGTGATATGGGCGAAAGATGAAGAAGGAAAAATATGCGGATTGATTTTAGAGCGTGGCATGGAAGGATTCACCACCCCTGAAACCCACGGTAAATGGAGCTTACGCGCCAGTGCAACTGGAGAGCTGGTATTCGATAATGTTAAGGTTCCTAAGGAAAATTTATTACCCGGAGTGAAAGGATTGCGTGGCCCATTGAGTTGCCTCAACAGTGCCCGTTACGGTATAAGCTGGGGGGCAGTTGGTGCTGCCATGGATTGTTACGAAAGTGCAGTGAAATATTCTAAGGAGCGTATCATGTTTGGTAAACCCATTGCACGTTTCCAATTACAACAGAAAAAATTATCGGAGATGCTCACCGAAATTACCAAGGCACAACTACTTTGCTGGCGACTTGGTAAATTGATGGATGAAGGCAGAGCCACTCCGGCACAAATATCACTGGCCAAAAGAAATAATGTGGAGATGGCATTGAACATCGCACGTGAGGCCCGCCAAATACATGGAGGCATGGGTATCACAGGCGAATATCCAATCATGCGTCATATGATGAATTTGGAAAGTGTTATCACTTACGAAGGAACACATGATGTGCATCTTCTTATCTTAGGATTAGAGATCACAGGTGAGAATGCATTTAATTAATTCATCTTTCATCACTCAGCAGACGCACTAATTAAGACATCATGAATTACAAATTATTTGGGAATACTGGTTTGCGTGTAAGTGAACTAGCCTTGGGCACCATGACCTTTGGAACGGAATGGGGCTGGGGTGCAGATTATCAGCAGAGCAAGGAAATTTTTGATGCCTACGTCAATAATAACGGAAATTTTGTTGATACCGCCAACCTATATACCAATGGGAGCTCAGAGAAATTTGTAGGCGAATTCATTGCTTCCGACCGAGATCATTTTGTGCTCTCAACCAAATACACCTTGCGTGATAGCAATGCCGAAGACCGCAAGCGCGACCCCAACTATAGCGGCAACCATCGCAAAAACATGATGCGCAGTGTGGAAGCAAGCTTGAAGCGCATGAATACCGAATACATCGATATCTTATGGCTTCACGCCTGGGATTTTCATACGCCAATTGATGAAGTTTTGCGTGGCATGAACGACTTAATTACCAGTGGCAAGGTGCATTATATTGGAATTAGTGATGTGCCAGCATGGGTTGTAGCAGAAGCCAATACCCTCGCTCATTTTAGAGGATGGAATTCATTTGCTGGATTGCAAATAGAATATAGCATGGTGCAACGCAGTGCAGAACGCGATTTGTTACCGATGGCCAAACATTTTGGAATGACCATCACCAACTGGTCGCCACTCGCTGGTGGCGTACTTACCGGAAAATATCTGAATAACGAAACTGGACGCTTGCCAGTAGGCAGTGGCCGACGCACCGAACGTAACTTAACGATTGCCGAAGCAGTAGTAAATGTAGCGAAAGTATATGGTTATACTCCCTCGCAAGTGGCCATTGCATTCACTCGCAGGCATCAATTAAATACCATTCCATTACTGGGCGCACGCACCAAAGTACAAATTGAAGATTGTATGGGAGCAGCTAAAATTCAGCTTACAGAAGAAGCTATCATGGAACTGGAGAGCGTAAGCAAAATTGATTTTGGTTTCCCTCACGAATTTTTGGCGTCTCAAAATGTGAAGGATTTAGTATTTAGCGATTCCTTCAATAAAATAATTCGTTAATAATCTCTTTCAAGATTTTATTAATTAGAATTTGTATTTCATGAATTGCATGGATAAATATTAAGTGTATTTTATATCTTGCCATCCAAGCCCATGTATCGTCTTCTCAGGAAATATCTGTT
>CAIVZR010000062.1 GCA_903910445.1 uncultured Bacteroidota bacterium | reverse complement strand
TTGGTCGTACTGATAATTATAAACCACACCTCCCCAATATAAAGCGCCCCCAGGCAAGGTATTCGACAAACCCACCACATCTCCAATATTATATGGCTTGTTTAGTTTTTGCATCAATCGAACGTACAATAATTTCTGATGTATATCCAGGGTCATATATTCCATCTTCTTCAAAAAAGTATCGTATGGTAATTTGCGATCCATGTCTTTTAATAAGTTCATGGTTTCCAGTTGACGATTCATATCCATCGAGGGCAGTTCTGATTCCATTCGATTGGCAGCACGCAAATACAAATTGTTGGAATAGCCTGCAAGCCTTGCCTCATTGAGGGTTTTCACCACATACATGGTAAGCCAGTAATCTTCATAACTATTCTCCCACCAGCCCCAGGTTCCTTTGTTATTGCGCATTGCGTCAAGTCGTTTAATCAATTGGTGAATTTGCTTGTCACCTGTAAACGGATTGTTTAATGCTTTTTGAATACTCTTCTCTGCAAGCAATGCACGAAGTTTAGAGGTGGTTTGTTCGGTACATCCATAGCTGTAATTTTTCAACTCTTCTATTTCCTGACGAAGTTGTTCAATCTCCGAATTGTGAACATATACCACTGCTTTTGTCATCTCTACAGGCACAATATATTGTACTTGAGTATCCGCTAACATGGGGATATAGGTGCTTCTGGAAATCAAAATTCCTCGAGGCTTCACAGGGATAATACGTTCTTCACCATCGGCATAACCGTTCTCCATTTTTACAGAGAAGGAAGTGGTAAGTGTATCGAATGCTTTCAGTGCAGCAATCGAAAAGGTATCGATTTTCAAGCGATCGATGGTTGCTAAGAAAGTACGCTGTGGCATTTGATTCAAAGTGAAATTAATCTTCACTGGTTGCAGATTCCCTGTATAGTTTATAACCTTCCCTTTCAAAAACAATTGATCACCTGCTACCATAAAATTAGGTACGGCCATCGCGCCAACCAGCGGTTTATAAGAGCGCGTAATCATGGTGGTTAAACCACTCTGGCGATTTCCATTCATGGCAGGAACCATCGTTTTCCAGCTGGTGATATTATCAGGGAATTGCACTGTGTAGTTTGCATTTCCTTGTTTATTGGTAAGCAGGTTTGGCATCCAGTATCCATAATCACGAAACACATTACGAACTCTATTGGCAGCCACTTCCTGTGCCATATCATTCAGTCGTTGTTGCATCTTATCTGCATTAATTTTTTCAATTGGTACCCCTGGTGTCATCACCCCATTATTCAGGTAATCGGCCGACGATACTACGACCACTTCATTCAAATCCCTTTGATAACTTGCAACGCCTGCGACTGTACTCATAGTAACAGGCGCACTATAATAACTGCTGGTTGATTGATCGTAATAACTTTCAGTTGCACTCGATGAGTTTTGAACCCGACTACTTCCACTTCTTGATTCTTTTCTAGAGACATGAGTACCCATTTCGCCCCTTTTAACATCTGCCATATCAATATCCCCCTCCGTATAAACCACCGTGCCATCTGCTCCATATTGAATACTATCTTCCTGATGAAGCAAGCGTATCTTTATCATTTCATTTACACCCTTTTCAATATTCAAATTATAAATTACCTGATACCGATAACCATCCACACGAACCTTAAGCATATAATTTCCAGGAGGTAAAAAATTGATAGCGAAATCACCATCTTCATTGGTCAAAGCACCTCCTTTATAAACTCCATTTATTTCTGCGATAATGGTTACATAATCTAAGGGAGTGTGATACATCGCATCGACTACATTGCCTGAAATGGTCGAAACATTATTCTTCGTTTTGGTTATTTTCATTATCTGCGGACGGATACTCACCGGTGAATCGGTAAAAACCCGGAGGGGAATCTTGGTGAGTCGTTTCACCACTTGTTCGTATTCGAAGGTTTGATCTGGATCGCTTTCCTGAATTTGATTGGCATATAAAAACAAATGAAAGGTTCCATCGGAAGGCAAAAATAAATCTTTGACGATGCACATGGCGGTATCGTTAATCAATACCAAATCGTAAGTGCCTGAGTCGGCATAACTGATATAGCCACTATAGGTTATGATATGTGATTTTGATTCATTGGTTTTGCTAATGAGCCAGGCCCGTTTATAAGGTACATTCTCATGCTTTTGGTAGATGACGAGTGTATTGGAGTTTTTACGATAGTCGGGTTGATAATCGCGGTAATAGATATACGGACGTGGGCGCTGTTTTTTCTCTTTGGTGGTAGTTAAAACTTTGGAAGTAGTATCAATTATAATGCGGTCGGGGTGGATATATACTTGCTGAAAAGAATACGCATTATAATTGGGGTTGGTAGTATTATCAAAATACATTAAGGCGCTATTTGTTTTGGTATTGAGAGGATACGAACGCACCTCACTCTTATTCATATAATAAATTTTATTCGGCTCGAATACAATATCATGTTCGTACAAACTATTCAGCTTAACGCGCATTTCGCCTCTGTCAGCAATGCTTATTGCATAAAATACATCCTTATCAACCACTACTTTTTTATAAATAGTAGCACGATTTCCAAAGAAGCACAGTTGACCTCCCTGATAAATTTTAATAGTATCAAATGCTTCATCAATATGAATGAGGAGGGTTTGATTAAGGTAATTGGTAAACTCCTTGGCCGAAAAAAGTCCGACTGGCATGCGTGTGGTATCCTTCTTACTTACACTATCCAAATTGAGTCCAAGAATATATTTCATGCTATCCTGCATCTCAATTTCACCAAAATTCACTAAGGCATCATTGGTTCGAATTTGTAATTGGTGCTTGCCTGCATAGCTCACAAAACTATATTGCTGAGGGAAGCTATTGCGTGAATGATACACGATTTGATTATCGAGGATAATACTTACTATAGGCTGAATATAATTCTGACGAATAGCATATACTGCAAATTCCGGATCTTTACTCTTTAACTTGAAACTGAATTGGGTTTGTGCCTGGGTACTATATACCATCGCATACCATTCATTGCGTTTTAGGTGCAATGCATCCACTTGAAAATTACGCAAAAGCAAGCTGGTAGCGCAATTATACACTTGAAAATACGGACTGGTAAAATGCAGTGGTTCATCATTTCTAATCAATCCCATATATGGAACATCGGGTAGTGGTATTTCTCCAAACTGGGTATTGACACTGTACGAAGTAAGGTTCACATTATCAACAGGTCGATTCTTCGCATCGGTAACTTTGATATTAATATTCACTGTTTGACCAGGATAGATTTCTTCTGGCTGATCGATACTGACATTCAATTTTTTTTCTTGAAAATGAAAAGCCTGGGTGTGGTAATTATTTCTAAGCATGCCCTTATAGTTATGTCCCCAAATAATATAATACGATTCACTGCTCGCATCGGCTACTTTATAATCCAATGTTTCAGCTCTCCCCTCTGCAACTTTTTTCTTGTTCTTATAAATTTCATAATGAATTGGAATACGCAATGGATTATACAAACTAATAAATACCGAATCGCAGGCTCGCTTGCCACCCATTGAAATTACATATTGCAAATCGGGACAATTAAATTGTGATACCAAGGTATCGTTGGAATAGAGCTCATAGATTATTGCCGCATAATCTATTTTTTGAATATACGGGGTAGTGATATTCTTTGATTGTCGGGTATAATTTGAATAAACAGTAACCAGTCGGAGATTAGCTTCGGTAGCTTTGGATTGATAAAAATAATTTGCTTGTACGCTATCCTGTTTCAAGTTGAGGGTATAGGTTCGGTTTTTATTTTCATAACTGAAATAGGTCGAACGGGTGATCAATTCATTGTCTTCGTTGGTAAAGGTGGCATCAACAATAAACTGCGCATTAAAATTCAGCATGAGTGTATCGGGCAACTCCAGGGTGGTATACCCTGATGGGTCGAGCTCACGTTCGAAGGTATAAATACTTTGATACCATTTATTGGGAACAAAAAATTTATTGGTTTTCACCTCTGTAATATTGGAGAGCCTAACATTGAATTTGACATAACCATCCATTACTGGTAAATTATTGGCATCGCGGGCTTTGGCAACAACCACAATTTTTTGTCCGGGATAAATTACCCCTGCCGCCATCACTAAATCGTAGGAATACTTTTTCAATTCATAATTCTCAATATAGAAACTGATTCGTTTCACCTCTTGATTTCGATCATTTCTAAAAATGAGATTATAGTTGCGATCGGGAGGAAGTGTATCGCCCAATACAAACTGACCAGTATACGCGCTTGCTGTTCTGAACTTGTATTTTCCAATGAGCTTCTCTCTGTTATCATAATCGCTGCTCAGGTACACCGAGAGTCGTTCATAAAAATAGGAGCCATCATCATTCACCAAAAACGCTTTGAACTTGAGGGTATCATTTTGCTTGTATTTAGGCTGATTGAGGGCAATATAACCAGGCATAATGGTAGTATGGGAATAATCGGCATAATGATTCGAAACTTTGGGCGGATTATAATAAGTTGGGTTGATGGTCATATAATCGAAGCTGCCACCATACTCTATTTTTACCAAGGTACCATTGGGTAATTTGGGCAGCTCATAGGAGGCCATCCCAATACTGAAATTACAAATTCGTCCATCGAGTAAAGATACTTTAGCATCTTCAATAATTTTTCCCTGAGGATCTTTAACGATGATATAATTTTTTGAATTCACTCCCCATATATCCAACCCAAAGGGATGGCGGTGATAAGAGTTGAAATAAATTTGATGATCGATGACATGGCATACGAGATAAGTACCGTAGGGTAATTTTTCGAAATTATAATTGCTGTCTCTCAAAAAGCTATCCACCATGGTATTAAACAACCAGGCGGTATCCAGTTTGTTTTTTTGAATTAAGAACCGCAGTTGTGCCGAATCCAAACGAAGAACGTATTTATAAGAACTCTGCAATTTATTCTCTTGGATTTTCTGAGCAGATAAATTCTTAGCTAAAAAAATAACGAGGAAGAAAAACAGATATTTAAGTAACGGTTTGAAAAATTTCATACTGCGAATGTTTAATATAAATAGCCATTTAGGTATTGATGGTTGTATGGCTATAATTACCTGATGCAAAAACAATTAAGTTTCCATAAACTTATTTAAGAAATCAGGAATAAATTTCAGTTTTATAATCGTTGGCACCCTTCATCCAGCCTCTGTACATGCCATCACTATTGAAAGGCAGGGCGATATTTCCTAGTGCATCAATGGCGATGAGGCCACCTTCCCCACCAATTTTCACAAGCTTTTCTTGAACCACAATGTGGCAAGCCTCTTCCAAACTCAAGCCTTTGTATTCCATAAGGCAGCTAATATCGTAGGCTACCACGCTTCGAATAAATAGTTCGCCGTGACCAGTGCAGCTGATGGCGCAGGTTTTATTATTGGCATAGGTTCCAGCGCCTATGATGGGGCTATCACCTACCCTTCCAAAACGCTTGTTGGTCATACCTCCTGTGCTTGTTCCTGCGGCCAAATTACCATTAGAATCGATAGCGACAGCACCCACAGTACCAAACTTTTTTTCGGAGGTATGGTCGAGCTGAAAGGTATCGGTGGCTTTAATTTTCTGCCATTGTTCGTAGCGGAGTGCATCGTAAAAATAATCGTCGTTTTCGAAGGCGAGTTCCTGGCTATGCGCAAATTTTTCGGCCCCCTCACCCATTAAAAAAACGTGCTCACTCTTTTGCATGATGGCCTTTGCCAATACAATGGGATTACGCACGTTTCGTATACCTGTAGCAGCTCCTGCGCTTAAATCGATTCCACTCATGATGCTTGCATCCATTTCATGTTTGCCTTCAGCATTAAATACTGCGCCTTTACCCGCATTGAATAACGGGCAATCTTCGAGCGACATAATCGCTGCAGTCACAGCATCGATAGCATTCCCTCCTGCCTCTAAAATTTTAAATCCAGCATCCAATGAATCCTTCAATGCCCCTTTATAGGCAAGTTCTTTTGCATCACTCATTTCCGATTTAAGGATAGTGCCTGCGCCTCCGTGAATTACTAATCGTGGTAACATGAAGCAAAATAACGTTTTTTGAATCGAAATTTAGATGACTTGATTTTTAAATTTTCTATCCCGTATGCCTCCTGGAGTCAGCTTCATTCGCATTTGTTTTCCCCCTTTTGGTTTCATTTCAATTCAATACCTTCGTGCTTTAAACTCCTCATCCTATGTTTAGTAAAAAGTTGTTCTTTCCGTTGGCTATTGCAATACTATTATTCAGCAATTGTTCCAATACCAATAAAGTAGCTCCCAATGAAGGATTCACCAACGATCCTTTGGTTGATCACCGCGATACCACATTATCTGCAGGCGATAACTTCTTTTTGTATGCTAATAATGCCTGGTTCAAGCAACACCCGATTCCTGCATCAGAAAAGAGCAACGGAATCTTTTTAATGGTAGGCGATAGCATTGATAATATTATTAAAGGGATGTGTGTGGGATACAGTCAGCGCAACGACTTGAAGCCGGGGAGCAACGAACAAAAAATTGGAGATTGTTACTATAGTGGCATGGATACCGCTGCCATTGATCAATTGGGTATTGAGCCATTGAAAGAAGAATTCAAAAACATCGATAATATCAAAACGAAAGAAGATGTGTTAAGTGCTATTGCACATTTAAAATCGATTGGTGCATCCAGCTCATTCACTTTTTATATTGATAAAGATGATAAGGATGTAACAAAATATATCCCCATCATAATGCAAGGTGGCATTGGCTTACCCGACCGCGATTATTATTTCAACACCGATGCTGGCAATACCAATATCCGTGCGCAATACAAGGAGCATCTAAAAAAGATGATGGGAATGCTGATGGAAGATCAGATTTTTAGTGAATCAAAAACAAACAAAGTACCGGCAGATATTAGCGTATATCAAATGGAGGAAGCCTTGGCCAAAGCAGCGCGTACTATGGAAGCCACCCGCGACCCAGAGAAGAATTATAACAAGAAAACCATGGCTGAATTACAAAAACTCAGTCCGCATTTTAACTGGAGTCATTTCTTTGAACTCATCGGGGTGAAGAATGTAGATTATGTGAATGTGGGTCAACCTGAGTTCATAGAAGCCTTTGATAGACTCATCGATACCAAATCAATTTATGACTGGCAATGCTATTTACGCTGGAACCTGATTAATACCTATGCTGGTAATTTGAGCAAGAAATATGAGATGCAAAATTTCGAATTCTATGGCAAACAACTCAGCGGCCAAAAAGAACAGAAGCCTCGTTGGAAAAGAATTGTACAAGAAACAGATGGCGCATTGGGTGAATTAATTGGGCAGGAATTCGTGGCCAAATTCTTACCAAAGAATACCAAAGAGAAACTCACCGAAATCGCAAAAAATATTATTGAAGTATATAAAGAGCATATTCAAAAGCTCGATTGGATGAGCGATTCAACCAAAGAGAAAGCACTCTATAAACTCAGTAAGGTAAACTTAAAAATGGGTTATCCTGATAAATGGAGAGACATGAGTTCGATTGATATTAAACGTAACGAGTATCTAAAAAACATGATGCGTGTTAACCAATGGGCATTTGCCGATATGGCAGCACGTTATGGAAAACCCATTGATAATAGCCGCTGGGACATGACTCCGCAAACTTATAACGCCTATTATCAACCAACATCCAACGAAATTGTTATTCCTGGTTGCAATATCATCGTTCCTGGATTTGCTATGGGTGAGATGCCTGATGATGCCATCTTATATGCCATTATTGGAGGCAGTACCATTGGACATGAAGTAACGCATGGATTTGACGATAATGGTCGATTGTATGATGAAGTGGGTAATTTAAAAAGCTGGTGGTCGGATGCTGATGGAACGAAATTCCAAGAGCGTGCCAAGCTACTTTCTGATCAGTACAGCGCGTATACACTTACAGCAGATAGCCAGCTCTTGCATATTCGTGGAGATGCCACATTAGGTGAAAATATTGCCGACCTTGGCGGTGCAGTGATGGGATATGAAGCCTTCATGAAAACCCCACAAGCCAAGGCAGGCAAGCCCATCAACGGACTTACCCCAGAGCAAAGATATTTCCTTGGATTTGCTTATAGCTGGATGGTACAAAGCACTGATAAACGATTGGCAATGCAAATTATGAGTGATGTTCACTCGCCAGCCATGTTCCGTATCAATGGCCCTTTGAGCAATATGCCTGAATTCTTCAAAGCCTTTAATATTAAGGAGGGTGATGCGATGTATAAAAAGGAGATTATTAAAATTTGGTAGTCGCTATCATTTCTCCCTTTTAAAATTATTTTAATTAATCAATGCTTCGAGTAGGTTAAATTCTTAATTGAATTATACTTCATACCTTTCATCATGAATTTTTCCAAATTAAAAAATGCCGACAAGCTAGCTTTTAAGAAACAGCTCAAATCCTTTTGTGAGCAGCTCTTACAGGCAAAGGTGGCAGAAGCCATGGAATCGATGGAACGCGCCCAGGAAGCAGCCAATGGAGAAGAAAAAAGTAGCATGGGTGATAAGTATGAGATTACGAAAGTGATGGGACAAATAGATAGTGACCGTGCAGGATTGCAACTTTTTGAAGGCAAGAAACAATTGGCTCAGTTAAAACAAGTACCCGTGGATGCTATTTTTAGCGAAGTGCAAGCAGGTGCATTCATACATTGTAAGGAGATCAATTATTTTATTGCAAGCAGTATTGGAGGAAAGATATTTGAAGAAGTGAAAATCAATATCGTTTCTACCCAAGCACCCGTAGCCATACAATTAATGGGTAAAAAGAAAGGTGATTCATTTACCGTGAACGGTAAAACCATCCTGATTGATCTGGTATTTTAGCACTTTATACACAATAACCATCAAGCTTTTTAGACTTAAACATTCCTTAATAACAAGTAATGGCATGCTTTAAGTACAGTTATTTCAAGGTTTCAGGCTTGGTTAGTAACTCGTTACAAACTTGCCGTGTAATGACTATAATTTGACTTTGCCAGTAATATTTAAAATGGTATATTTGAATTAGAAATAGCAGGTATGATGATTGACAGAAACGATTTTTTTAGTGATGATGTTAGGAGGGCAGTAGAAAGTTTTGAGAAAATGCTTCAGAACCGAGAAAGTATCTACCTTGATGAAGAAACCTTTGAAGACATTATCGAATTTTATATTGCTCAGGGTAAACCACGCAAAGCCCTTAATGCTTCACAAATCGCTTTAGAGCAAAGTCCATTTAATATTCATTTTAAACTTAAGAAAGCACAAGCGCATAATTTGTTAGATGATGCGGTGAGTGCATTGGCTATTATTGAGGAAATTGAACTCCTTGAACCTACCAATCCAGAAATTCATATTACAAAATCGGATTCCCTCGAAATACAAGAGAAATTTGATGAGGCCATTGCTTGTTTATATAATGCATTAGAATGTACGGATGAGAAGAGTGAAGTATATATGCATCTCGGTTTCTTGTATGAAGACAAACAAGATTTTAAACGGGCCTTACAAATGTTTACCCGGAGTCTTGAATTTGATCAACATAACGAGCAAGCTTTTTTTGAAATCGGCCTATGCTATGAAGCTTTGGGCAATAACGAAGAAAGCACCAAGTTTTACGAAAAATTTATTGACCGTCATCCTTATAATGCCAATGCCTGGTACAATTTGGGCATTTCATTCAGTAAGATGCAACGCTATGAAAAAGCTGAATGGGCTTTTGATTATGCCATCATAATCGATGAGAATTTAAGCAATGCCTTCTTCAACAAAGCGAATGCACAAATGCATTTGAGTAAGTACAAGGAAGCCATCGATAATTACCTCACCACCATGGAGCTCGATGGCCCAGATGCTTTCTGTCATTGCAATATTGGTGAGTGTTACGAACAACTTGAAGACTTTACCGAAGCCAGGAATCATTACAAAAAAGCAGTTCAACTGCTTCCTCAACTCGATGAAGCCTGGTATGGATTGGGAATTTGTTACGATAATGAAGATAAGATGATTGAGGCACAACACTATTACAAACGTGCCCTCGATATCGACCCAATGAACGGTGAATATTGGTTTGCATATGCAGATGTACTTTATTCACTAGGCCTAATCGACGAATGTGAAAAGGCTTTCGATCAGGCAACTACTTTAAATCCGAACTTACACGAAGCGTGGCTGGACTGGAGTGCAGTGAAATTTGATAATGGAGAACAAGAGAGTGCTATCACCATGTTACTCGATAGAATTGAAGAAGATTATACCGTTACTCAATTCTACTACAGAGCAGCAGGATATCTTTACAAAAATGGAATGGTAAAAGAGGGAATCGCATTTTTTGAGCGTGCCTTACTTCGCAATTTCGATGAGCATACTGCCTTCTTCGATTTCTTTCCTGAGCTTTTACAAGTGCAGAAATTTTTGGAGGTACTCGATACCCACCATCCTCGCAATAATTAAATTCTAAATTACTTGAATTATTACTTCTGATTAAATCAGTGTGGTTGATGATTTATGAAACATAAATAAATTCTTCTTACTTACGATTTCCGCAACCAACCCAATACTCGATCATGATCAATTTTCCAAGTATCAGCTTCGCGAATCAATGGTAGCTGCACTCTTGAAGGGGCCGTTGGGCCTGGGTTTTGTTGTATGATGGTGATAGAAGTTGAATCCACTTCACATATTATGGCTACATGCCCGAAGCGATTGCCCAAATGACCATCGAAGATAAGCAGGTCGTTCACGGCAGGCATTTGCTTTGATGGATTTCGAAATTGCATTAGCCCGCGTCGCTCACTAAAACTGGCATCTGGTAATTTATCATTGAAAAAGTCTTTGGCATTTCCATACGAATCGGGCATCTGGTGATGAAGGTATTCGTAATAATAACGTTTCACAAATTCCACACATTGATATTTTATGCCCAGATTATATCCCTTAGGACTTAGATTTCGCGCCCCAGTATTAGCTACATTACCGTTATAATAAACTTTCACATGATGAAAACTATCTATCACTTCTCCCCATCGTGGGTCATTGATCTTGGAGTGACTGGTGCGGTAACGCAGGAATAAAAAAGTAGCGAAAGAAAGAGTAACAGTAATTAAAACTGACCACAGCAGCCGTGATTTCCAAATAGCGCTTTTATTGTTCATGAACGAAAAAGCTAATTTCTTACACCCATTTCTTTTAGCAAAGCATCTGCATGCGAGTATTTATCGAGCACAAAACAAATGTATCGTGCATCGCAACCAATGCTGCGGCTATAGTTTTCGTTCCATGCATAATCGTTGATGGTGGCAGTATAGGCACGATCGAAATTGATTCCAATGAAATTACCATAAGCATCAAGCACTGGGCTGCCACTATTACCTCCGGTGGTATCGAGGTTGTATAAAAATCCTACACATACATCTCCCAAATCTTTATCCGCCCATTCACCATAATTTTGCTCCTCAATCAATTTTTTCAATACAGAAGGCATCTCATAATCACCAGTGGCCGTGTGCTTTTCAATGATGCCTTTAAGTGTTGTAAATGGCTTGTGGTAAACAGCATCTTGTGGAGCATATCCTTTGATATGTCCGTAGGTTAAACGCATGGTTGAATTCGCATCCGGTGTATAGTTATTGCTTTGCAAGAGCATCTCTGCATCATTATAGCGGGTGGTAAGCGCAGCAACTTTCGATTGCCATGGGCCGATAAACTTATTGAATTCATTGATCTCCAGGTACAAGTCTTGGATGAATTTGCAAAACTCATCATTCGTTTTCATGGCACTTGCCTTTTTCTTTGCAAGAGAAGCACGTACTTTATTAGCATCACCAAAAATTGACTTACTCAACATTTTATTGAGCTTTTGTAAGATGGCTTTCTCATCCAATCCACCAAAAAATTGATCCACCGCTTTCACTCGGTTTTCTGGTTTGAATTGAGATGCCATATAAATTAAATGTGCTAAGGTTGGAATTTCAACCGCTGGATTATACAATGATAATATTTGTGAGCGTGTGCTTTCCGATACCTTATTGGCATTGGTTGTATCCTTTAATTGATACATGGCTTTTATTGCTAAATAATTATTACAAGCAGGTAGCAATCGAATGATATTGGGACTTTGTTGTAACCATACATTTCTTTCTGCGTGGGCATTGAGTTCGGCGTAGGCTGTTTCAATTTCCTTAAATAGATCTTTATTTGGACTCTTTGCATCATCCGTATTCAACATATCGAACATCAATTTTTCGTTGGCCACTTTTTGTTCTACCAAATGCGTGCGAGAGAGACCTTGTAGTTTACCACGATAATTTTTTGAGGTATTTGCTAATCCTTTAATTTGAGATGCATAAGCCAGTTGTTTGGCTTCACTTTCCTTGCTCAACTCCAGCATTTTCGCAATTTCCCATTCATATACATCGGCGATGAATGGCATCGAATAATTTTGCTGATAGGCTACAAACTGCGATGGAACATGGCGGTAGGTGCGACCTGGAAATCCAAGAATAAACACAAAATCATTTTCCTTAATTCCTTTTGCATTCACCTTTAAAAACTTTTTAGGGTGAAAAGGAATATTTGCCTTATCGTATGTTTTGCTGCTACCATCGGGCGCCACATAGGCACGCATAATACAGAAGTCGCCATTATGACGTGGCCAGACCCAGTTATCACTCTCGCCTCCAAACTCCCCAATGGTGAGGGGTGGATTGTAAACAATACGAATATCTTTAAGTGTTTTATATCTGAATAATACATAAGTACGACCAGTGAACATTTCACTCACTTCATAATCGAGGTTTGCATTTTTTTGTTGTTCCGATTTTATGATGGCTTGTGAATTAGATCTTATCAAAGCAGTGCGATCAACATCGCTTGGGGCATTGGCAGTGCCTTTAAGTACCATACCTGATACATCTACATACGAGTCGATGATTTTTGTTGTGAGTCCGGTTTTAATTTCCTGCTCCTTGGTTTCTGCATAATAACCATCACGCAGGTAATTATGTTCTACTGTACTAGCGCTACTCACACTACTAAATCCACAGTGGTGGTTTGTTATGAATAGTCCTTCGTTGCTGATGAAAGAACCTGTACATCCACCAACACGTACTACAGCGTCGACTAGACTGGTTCCATTGGGGTTATAAATATCGCTTACGGGAATTTTCAATCCCGCTTTAGCCAAATCCAATTTGGAGATTTCGGTGAGTGGAAACATCCCTTCATCGGTGGTATGAGAGGAGAATAAAATAAAGGCAAGGGCAACAAATAAAAACTTTTTCATTATGCGTAAACTTAGTAGCTGCGAAAGTAAGGGATAGGGAGTAAAATTAAATGGTGGATTTATAATTTACGAGTAGAGAGCACGTATTTCAAATGCATATTTAAAACAATCTGCACTTAATTCCTCCAGCCTCAAAACACAGTCATTTTTTATTTCTTACTTTTGCAGCCTGGCTCTGTAGTTTAATGGATAAAATGGCGCCCTCCGAAGGCGCAGATTCGAGTTCGATTCCCGATGGAGCCACATCGTCCGCCGAAGCCTCAGCGCAGGCGCGCTATACCTTGATAGCTACTAATTAATGGTGGAAGTAATTTGTGTAAAAACACGCATCCCTCCTCACTTCCGTTTTTTTCTTATTTTTACATCTGATAAACAATCAATAAATACGCCCCTCATTCACTCATGAGTCAACTTCATAAGCTCGATATCGAAATTTTAAATATCCTTCAAAAGGATTCTACTATTGCCGTGAAAGATATTGGCGAACGCATTGGCTTATCCACCACGCCTACCTACGAACGCCTGAAACGCCTGGAACAGGAAGGGGTGATTACCAAATATGTGGCGCTTGTGGATCGCGAAAAGGTGGGATTAAATTTACTCGTTTATTGCAATATCGTTTTGAAGGAACAATCGAAAAAAGCATTGATGAGTTTTGAAAGTGCGGTACTTAAAATGCCAGAAGTTTTGGAAGTGATTAGCATCTCAGGTACCTACGATTATATGCTCAAAATTGTTGCACAAGATATCAATGCCTACAACGACTTTGTGGTGAATGTCATCTCCAATATTCCCAATATTGGTCAGTACCATAGCAATATCGTACTCAAAGAAGTGAAGCGAGAAACAGCTTACAAAATTTAGCTTTTAAGAATCTGCCCCAGCACCGAATTAAACTGAGCAACAATTTTATCATTACATAAATTGCCCATACTACCTTCGTGGGTATGATGCATTTCTTTTGTTGGATGAAAATTATTGCCTTCGATAGCCGACGCGACATTTTTATACGCATCCCTGAAAGCCACGCCCTCATGCACTTGCTGGTTTACCTCTTCCACACTAAACAATACATCAAAATGCGATGAAGCAAGTGCATCGTGCTTTACTGATATATGTTGAAGCATAAACGTGGCCATGGTGAGGCATTGCTTTAACGATTCGATAGCAGGAAATAAACACTCCTTGGTAAGCTGCACATCGCGATGATAGCCAGAGGGTAAATTGTTGGTGAGTAAGGTAAGTTCATTGGGCAAGGCTTGTATTCTATTGCAACGCGCCCTGATGAGTTCAAATGCATCGGGGTTCTTCTTATGTGGCATGATGCTGCTGCCCGTGGTGAGTGAATCGGGAAAGGATACGAGAGCAAATTCCTGATTCATATACAAACAAATATCGTAGGCTAGTCGGGATAAAGTTGCAGCCACCGTTGACATGCTCATGGCCATGATTTTTTCACTCTTCCCTCTTGTCATTTGAGCATATACCACATTATAATTCATGGTATCGAAATGTAAGAGTTCGGTGGTGAGGGTTCGGTTTAAGGCAAACGATGAACCATAGCCTGCTCCCGATCCTAAAGGGTTTTTATTACATACGGCATGTGCTGCACGTAGCATTTCCAAGTCGTCGGTGAGTGACTCCGCATAGGCTCCAAACCACAAACCAAAACTAGAGGGCATGGCCAATTGTAAATGGGTATAGCCGGGTAAAAGATGGTTCTTGTTTTTTTCGCTTAAGGTAATGAGCTCATTAAATAAAATTTGAACATTGCGAGTAATTTCTTCCAACTCATTTCGCATGAACAATTTTAAATCGAGCAGCACCTGGTCATTGCGGGAGCGACCACTATGTATTTTTTTTCCTGCTTCACCAATGCGTTGCGTGAGCAGATACTCAATTTGCGAATGAATATCTTCAACAGTATCATCTAATTTAAATTCTCCCGCTTCAATTTCCTGGGCTATTTCTTGTAAGGCGTTTTGTATTTGTTGCCCTTCATCAGCAGTCAATAAGCCAATACTCACGAGCATTTCAGCATGTGCCATAGAACCTATCACATCGTAACGTGCCAGTTGAAAATCAAATTCGCGATCGTTACCCACCGTGAATTTACCAACAATATCGGCGTGCTCACTAGAAGTAGCATTGTTTTTTTGCCAAATTTTATGACTCATGATAATACAATTTTTGAAAGCATTTGAATATACATTTCTATCCCTGATTCAATCTCTTCAATGAAAATAAATTCATCAGGGGTATGCGAACGCAAAGAGTTTCCTGGACCCATTTTTACTGCTGGAAAATTCATCACCGCCATATCTGAACTGGTAGGCGACCCATACACTTTGCGCCCAAGTTGAATTCCTGCCTTTACCAATGGATGTTCTTCGGCGATAGCAGAAGCATTCAGAATCATCGATCGAGGCGTCACCTCACACTGTACATGCGATTGCACGATATCGAGTACCTTCTGATTGCTATAGTCATCGGTAGTGCGAATATCCACTGTAAAGGCACAAGTATCGGGTACTACATTATGCTGGTTACCCGCATGAATGATGGTGACACTCATTTTCACTTCGCCTAAAAATTTAGATACTTTTGGAAAGCGAAAATTTCGGAACCAATGTAAATCATCGAGGGCATTGATGATCGCGTTATTCGGATTGGGATGTGCGGCATGCCCTGAAATACCCTTGGATACACAATCAATCACTAACAATCCCTTCTCGGCAATGGCGAGTTCCATTTGCGTTGGCTCCCCTACAATCGCAACATCAATGGGGCCAATACTATCGAGAATAGATGCTACACCATCTTTTCCTGAGATTTCCTCTTCGGCAGTAGCTGCATAAATAAAATTATATTTCAATTCAGGAACTGGATAGAAATATAAAAAGGCTGCCATCAAACTCACCAATGGACCTCCAGCATCATTGCTTCCCAGACCGTAGAGCTTGCCATTTTCTTCAATGGCTTCGAATGGATTCTTGGTATAGCCAGCATTGGGCTTCACCGTATCATGGTGTGAATTGAGTAAGATGGTGGGTTTGCGTTCATCATAAAACTGATTGCGTGCCCAAACATTATTGCCCAGGCGTTGTGTGGTAATATTTTTTGAATGCAAGAATTGTTCAATACATGAAGCGGTATCATGCTCTTGTTTACTCAAGGATGGAATAGCAATCAATTGCTTCAATAAATCGATTGCTCCATTTTGCAAAGCCTCAATTGGCAGCGACTTATAGGCTAATTTTTGTTCCGACATTGGATTCATCTTGATTATTTTTTAGAATATGAAGCGCATGCATGATGGTTACTTTTTGCACACCCGATTGAATTGCATCGAAGGCATTATCCAGCTTAGGAATCATGCCCTTGGAAATTATTCCTTCTTGTTGCAGTGTTTTATATTCGTTGGTATTGATACTTGGAATTACACTTTCTTCATCATCAATATTTCGTAGTACTCCATTTTTTTCAAAGCAATAAATCAATTTAACATCATAAAATGAACTCATCGACTGAGCGATTACGGAAGCGAGGGTATCGGCATTGGTATTGAATAATTGGCCTTGGTTATCATGCGTGATTGAACAAAATACAGGCATGATATCATTGGATAACAATAAGGAAATGAATTTTGAATTCACCCCTTCCTTGTTGATATCACCCACAAAACCAAAATCATTTTCACCAATTTTGCGTTGCTGGGCCTGCAAGCAATTATTATCTGCTCCACTGAGACCTAAGGCATGGAGGCCTTGCGACTGACAAAGTGCTACAATTTTTTTATTGATTCCTCCGGCGTAAACCATGCTTGCCAGTTCCAATGTAGCAGCATCTGTAACGCGGCGACCATCAACCATTTGCTGCTCGATGCCCAGGCGAGAAGCCAATTGATCGAGTAGTTTACCGCCACCATGAACCAAAATCATCGCTGTCTTGATTTCAGAAATCATGGAAATAAATTGCTTTAATTTCAATTCATGATTAATGATATCACCTCCTATTTTTATAATTTGTAGTGTCTGCATTGCTTATTGATTCAGGCTTTGAAGAATTTCTTTTAAAACAACTTGTGCAGCATATAACCTATTTCCTGCTTGTTGCTGAATAAGAGAAACTGGGCCATCGAGAAGGACATCGCTTAATTCCACATTGCGACGCACTGGGAGGCAATGCATAATTTTTGCGTTCTGTGTTACCTGCATACTCTTTTCATTCAGCAGCCAGTGATCATTATTCTCTGGAAGTATCCTTCCATAATTGTGGTATGACGACCAGTTTTTCACATACACAAAATCGGCACCCTGCAAGGCTTTCTGCTGGTTGTATTCAATGGTAGCACCTTGGGTAAACGACTCGTGCAATTCATATCCTTCGGGATGGGTAATAACAAAATCTACGGGTACCTTGCACATCCATTCACTGAAAGAGTTAGCAACCGCTTGTGGTAAGGGTTTGATATGAGGAGCCCAGGTAAGCACTACCTTGGGTTTACGTGGTTGATTCCATGCTTCTGTTATTGTAATCAGGTCGGCCAAGCTTTGCAACGGGTGACGTGTTGCCGATTCCAATGATACGACAGGTACCTGGCAATATTTCATGAATTGGTTCAATACATATTCGTTGGTATCTTCTTCCTTATTTTGTAATGATGGGAAACAACGGATACCCACGATATCGCAATACTGACTAATCACTGCTGCAGCATCTTTCACATGCTCTACTTTCATTCCATTCATGATAGCGCCATCCTCAAACTCCCATGCCCAACTCTCTTGATTTACATTGAGGATCATCACGTTCAAACCCAGATTCATGGCTGCTTTCTGAGTACTCATTCGGGTACGTAAACTAGGATTTAGAAAAACCAACCCTATCGTCTTGCCTTCTCCCAAAGAGCGAAACGATAAGGGGTTGGCCTTCAATTGTAAAGCCTCCTGCACCAGTTTGTCGATATTGGAAACATCGGATAAAGAGGTGAAATTTTTCATGGTATTTTGATTGTGGTTATTGTGCAAGGCTTGTTTTAAATTGTTTATACATGATGCTTTTAAAGGCAGTGATAAAAATATCGGCTTCCGTTTTTGAGATATTGAGAGCTGGTAAAATTCTCAAGGTGTTTTTATTAGAAGATGATCCAGTAAATATTTTATGCTCGTTTAATAATTCATTACGAATGGCAGCACAAGGCACTTGAAGTTCAATTCCAATCATGAGTCCTAAGCCTCGGATTTCTTTTATGCCAGGTATGCCATGCAACTGATGTATGAGATACTCGCCTACCTCGTTTGCATTCGTTACTAAATTTTCATGCTTAATGATATCGAGTACTGCAATGGCTGCAGCACAGGCCAGGTAGTTGCCACCAAAGGTGGTGCCCAGCATACCATGCTTGGGTTTTATATTCGGGTGAATTAGCACGCCTGCAACAGGAAATCCGTTGCCCATTCCTTTGGCTACGGTGATAATATCCGGGCGAATATCTGCATACTGATGGGCGAAGAATTTTCCACTTCTGCCATATCCCGATTGAATTTCATCTGCTATCATCAATGCCCCATTCGCATCACATAGTGTTTTTATTTTTTGGAGAAACGTAATCTCTGGTATATTTACACCTCCTACCCCTTGTATACCTTCGATGATAACGGCCGCAATTTCATTGGCTTCAAATATTTGTTGCAACATCGATGCATCATTCCATTTGCAGAAAATAATATTGGGTGTTTCATTAATGGGAGCAACGATGGATGGATCGTCGGTGGCAGCCACAGCAGCAGAAGTGCGGCCATGAAAGGATTTTTCGAACGATATAATTTTCTTGCGACCTGTATGAAACGACGCCAATTTGAACGCATTCTCATTGGCTTCAGCACCTGAGTTGCATAAAAATAATTGATAGTCTTGATACCCACTTTGCTCTCCTAGTTTCTGTGCCAATACCTTTTGCATCGGTATCTGAACAGAGTTGGAATAGAACGCAATTTTCTGAAGCTGGTTGGTGAGTTGCTTCACATAATATGGGTGTTCATGTCCTACAGAAATCACAGCATGTCCTCCGTATAAATCGAGGTACTGTATTCCATGTTCGTCCCAGAGATAACTTCCTGAAGCACGCACAGGAGTAATATTAAAAAGCGGATATACGTCAAATAAATTCATAGTGTTGTCAAATTAGAAGGCCGATGCCTTTAGTTTTAATCCTGTTGTTTCGGGCCAATCAAGCATGAGGTTCATATTTTGAACAGCTTGCCCAGAAGCCCCCTTAAGTAAATTATCAATCATACTCACAATCCATAGTTTATCGTGGTGATGTTCAAGATACATCACACATTTATTGGTATTGACTACTTGTTTTAAATCAATATTTTCTTTGCTTATAACAACAAAAGGATGTGTTGAATAATACTCATCAAAGAGTGTGTATGCCTCATTCAAAGAAAGTTTTGAATTCACATACGTACTTGCAAAAATTCCTCTCGAAAAATTCCCTCGTTGAGGAATGAAATTGATGTGTTGATCAAAGCTCGGTTGCAATTGATGTATGCTCTGGCTAATTTCTAACAGATGCTGATGTTCAAATGCTTTATAGGCCGATAAATTATTGTTCCTCCAGGCAAAATGAGAAGTTGCTGACAAACTTTGTCCGGCTCCAGTAGCACCGGTGGTGGCTTGCACATGCACTTCATCGTTCAGTAAATTCGAAGCCGCCAAAGGCAATAATGCCAATTGTAAGCAGGTGGCAAAGCATCCAGGATTGGCAATATTTGTAGCCGATTTTATTTGTTCGCGTTGTAATTCTGGAAGACCATAAATAAATTTTCTGGCACCCAATTCATTGGTGGCTTGCAATCGAAAATCCTGACTCAAATCAATAATCCTGATATGCTCTGCAATATTATTTTGCTGAAGAAACTTAATGGCTTCACCATGTGCAACACATAAAAACAAAACTTCGATATCTGCAGGCAACGTATCGGTAAATTTCAAATCAGTATCACCAATTAAATCGGTATGCACTGAATATACCGGTTGGTGTGCATGGCTCGTACTCACTACCCCTGTAATTTCCACGAAGGGATGAAGCAATAGCAAACGAATTAATTCGCCTCCTGTATAGCCAGCTCCGCCTACAATTCCTATTCTTATTTTCTTCATGTATCCTAAAGTACGCTTTGATTAACCTGATGATAGATGGCGGTAGCATTGCCAAATATTTTTGAGAATCCCTTTACATCTTCTCCGCTCCACGAAGTATTCATTTCGCCATAGCTTCCAAATTTTGCCGACATCAAGTCGTGTTCCGATTCGATGCCTGTTACCTGAAAGCGATATGGTGCAAGAGTTACAAATACCTTACCTGTAACCTTTATTTGAGTGCTTTCGAAGAACGCTTCAATATCACGCATCACTGGATCCAGAAATTGACCTTCGTGAAGCCAATTGCCATACCAATCGGATAATTGATCTTTTAAAAATAATTGCCATTTGGTAAGCACATGCTTTTCGAGTGCATGATGTGCCTTGAGGATGATAAGTGGTGCTGCCGCTTCAAAGCCCACACGACCTTTAATCCCAATGATGGTATCGCCAATATGTATGTCTCTTCCGATAGCAAAAGGCCCCGCCATTTTTTGTAATTCTTGAATTGCTTCCACTGAATTATTATATTTTAATTCATTCAATCCCACCAATTCGCCACCTACAAAATGTAACGTAATATCGAGGGGCTGCTCTTGAGTACGTTGGGTAGGATACGCTGTTTCGGGCAAACCCGAATGTGAGGTAATTGTTTCAACACCGCCTACAGAGGTACCCCAGATTCCTTTATTTACGCTGTATTGGGCCTTCTCAAAATTCATTTCAACTCCATTTGATTTCAGGAAACTAATTTCCTCTGCACGTGATAGTCTTTGATCACGAATGGGTGTAATAATTTCAACTCCTGGGATGAGGATATTAAATATCATATCGAAACGAACCTGATCATTGCCTGCACCAGTGCTTCCATGTGCAACATATTGCGCTCCAATTTTCTTCGCATAATGTGCAATGGCAGTGGCTTGATGTATACGCTCTGCACTCACTGAAAGTGGGTAGGTATTATTTTTTAATACATTTCCAAAGATGAGATACTTGATACATTGATCATAATAATGAGTGGTTTCATCAACGCATTCAAACGATCTCGCACCAAGGGTTAGGGCTCTTTGCTTAATTTCTTGAATTTCTTCTTCAGAAAATCCACCAGTATTAACCAATACGGCATGGACTTCTAAATTTTTTATTTTAGAAAGATAGATAGCACAATACGAGGTATCGAGTCCGCCGCTAAATGCAAGTACTACTTTGGGTTGGATCATGAAGCCAATTGTTTTAAAGGTTGAGGTTGTGACATTTCCTTGATTTCGGCCATGGGTTCAAAAAGCATGGCGGTGCAAAAACAGTTCTTCTTGCCTTTGCTAATTAGAATTTCATAGTTCACACAGCTTTTGCATCCTTCCCAAAAATTTTCGTCCTCAGTAATTTCCGAATAGATAACAGGTTCGTATCCCATTTGAGAATTAATACGCATCACCGCAGCACTGGTGGTTAATCCAAAGATTTTTGCATTGGGGTATTTCATTTGTGATAACTCGAAAATTTCATTTTTAATTTTTCGAGCCAGTCCACCTTTGCGAAATGAGGGCGCAACGATGAGCCCCGAATTCGAAACAAACTTCCCATCCTCCCACGATTCGATATAGCAGAAACCGGCCCATTGCCCATCGTGGGTGAGAGCGATTACGGCTTTGCCTGCCGACATTTTCTCCATAATCATTTCGGGAGAACGCTTTGAAATACCTGTTCCTCTTTGCTTAGAAGAATGCTCCATCTCTTCACATATTTGTGAAGCATACCGATGGTGAGCGGCATTTGCGATTAAAATCTCAAAGAATAAATCAATCATTGCTGTAGCACTATAATAATTAGTTTATTTATCTATTTTTTGCGCAAAAATAGGTGTTTTCTTCTATTTATACAATTCATTCAGACTTTTATTCCTAATACTCGTTAAAAAACAGATTATTACGCCTGTATTAACTTCTTATTAAGGAATTTATTTTTTGAGCTGGCTTTCATGATGCAGTACCCATTGAAATCGTCTTTGTTTTTTAATTGGTATTTTTGAGCACGCAACCAGATTCCTTGTTGCACCATTGTCCCCACTACTTTATCACTCATGGATTATACCAATACCCTTAGCCTATTTAATATAACATCGTTAAATAAAATGCAGGAAGCCGCCAGCGAGGCCATTCCAAAACCCAACGATGTAATTCTGATATCGCCTACAGGTACTGGAAAGACCTTGGCATTTCTACTTCCAATCATGCAGCTTCTAAACGCTCAGAAGGAAGGAGTGCAGGTTTTGGTTATTGTTCCAACGCGTGAATTGGCGCAGCAAATTGAGCAGGTTTTCAAAAAGATGAGCACGGGTTTCAAGGTGAATTGTTGTTATGGAGGCCATGCTGTCAAAATTGAGAAGAACAATTTGATGCATCCTCCTGCAGTGCTCATTGGAACGCCAGGAAGAATTGCTTTTCATATTGGCAACGAAAACATCGATTTAAAAACGGTACATACCCTCGTTCTTGACGAGTTTGATAAATCGCTTGAAGCAGGATTTGCTGATGAGATGTCGTTTATCATTAGTGAACTAAAAGGCTTGCAAAAACGCATTCTCACCTCAGCTACTGAACTCGAGGAGATTCCTGCCTTTGTTGGACTTCGCAAATCGGTAGAACTGAATTTCTCGGCGCCCAAACAAAATGCTGAAACGACTTTATCATTGAAAATGGTGAGAGCGATTGGCATGGAAAAATTGGATGCATTACTCCTGTTAATTGGAAGGCTAAGCAACGAATCAAAAATAGTTTTTTGCAATCATCGTGATGCGGTAGATCGTATTAGTGAGCAACTCAGTGAACTTGGAGTAGAGCACGGTTTCTATCATGGAGGGCTTGAGCAAATTGATAGAGAAAAAACATTAATCAAATTGCGTAATGGAAGTACCAAGTTACTCATCACCACCGACCTCGCCGCCAGAGGACTGGACATTCCTGAGATTGAAGCCATCATCCATTATCAATTACCGCTTTCGGAAGATATCATGATTCATCGTAATGGTCGAACTGCACGGATGAATGCAAAAGGAACTGCCTTTTTCCTGTTGGAAGAAAAAGATCATTTACCACCGTTTCTAAAAACTACTCCTGAGAATTTTCCGCTCCCAGGAAAGTTCAGCAAACCCAAGCCATGTGAATGGAAGACCTTATATATTGGGGCAGGGAAAAAAGATAAAATAAATAAGATGGATGTTGTAGGAATGCTCTTGCAAAAAGGCAAGCTACAAAAAGAAGAGCTTGGAAAGATTGAGATATTAGATCATTCGGCGTATGCTGCCATCAAAAGTTATAAGATGGAGGCAACCCTTGCCTTGATTCGAAATGAGAAGATTAAAAACCGTAAAATAAAAATGGAAATCTCTTCTTAGTAATTTCAAACTATCTATTCTAATTTCCAGATCACCTTTCCTGCTCTATTGATATATCCAAAAACCCCTTCGGTGATATAACACGCTACGGCACCTTTGAAAAATTCCATCGGTTTGTATGGATTAAAATTTCCATAAATATTCAAAGGAATAACCACTTTTCCTGAATGATCAACAAATCCCCATTGTTCACTTAAGTAAGGACCCTTCGAAACGGCGGCCAATCCATTACGAAACATTTCGGCTCCATTATAAATGGGCTTAATTACCCAATTACCACGTTGATCGATATAGCCATACAAGCTATCTTTCTTAGCTGGAGCCAGTCCTTCGGAGTATTTGCCAATGAAATCAAATTTATAATCGAGCACCATTTTCCCATTGATATCCATCAAGCCATATTTATCATTTTTAGAAACTGCAATAAATCCATTGCTAAAATCTTTATCACTGAAATCATATTCTCCATTAATTTTCATCATCACTCCAATATCCATGGTTGCTGGTATAACCCATTCGCCTTGGGTATTGATATATCCATATTTACTTCCATCTTCTGAAGCCATACATACCCCATTACTAAATTCACTCAGCTTTTCGTATCGGGGATAAATTGCAGTGTCTCCTTTGGCATTTACAAAGCCATAAGTGGAGAATAATCCACGTTCCAATTTGAATTTGGCTAAACCATCATGAAATATTAATGGGGCTGCAAACCTTGGTTCAATCACTATTTCCCCTTTGGTATTGATTACACCCCAATCTTCATCTTCCAAAAAACTAGCATATCCTTCCGAGAAATTTGAAACATTAGCAAACTGCTCTTTGATAACCAGCTTCCCTGTTTCATCAATAAAACCAAATTGTTTCCCTGATGAAACAAATGCTAAACCATCAATAAAAAAGCCTGCCCATTTAAATGCAGGTTCAATCGCGATCTTTCCAGTAGTATCAATATAACCCCAATCATTATTGATTTTAATCGGGTATAATTGGGCATTTAACGATTGTCCTATAATTATAAAACATAGAATGAAGAAGAAATTTTTCATGAGATGAGCTGTTTGTTTGAAGTCGTGAATTTAAGAATAATAGCAATATGTTGGAATACCCTCTTAAAGGTATCTTCAATTATTTTATAATTCCTAACTTGCAGTACTTATCGTTAATAGCTAATGAAACAATTATTTTACATTCTTCTATTATTTATCAGCTATCATACCTATGCTCAGCAAGCAGAAACCATGGTGCAGCTTGGCCATAGCGACCGTGTGCGTTGTGTAAGCATGACCCCCGATGGGCAATATGCAGTAACCGGAAGTAGTGATAATACCATCAAATTATGGAATATGAGTAACGGATTATTAATCCGCACATTTAATGGTCATCGTGGTTTGGTGTATGCTGTTCAGATTAGTAAAGATGGAAAAACTATCTATAGCTGTAGTTGGGACGATCAACGAATTATCAAATGGGATGCACTCACGGGTAAGATTTTAAAACAACTTGTTAATCCGAAATCTCCAGTTAGTTGTATTGCCTTAAGTCACTCCAATCAATGGTTGGCATGCAAGAATGATGATGGCGTATTCCTACTTAATACCAACGATTTTAGTACTTACCGCAAGTTACCAATGAGTAATGCAAAGCTGATACAATTTAGTGATGATGATAAATCCTTATTCATTGCCACCTCTGAATATAAAAAAGAAAAAATACTTACCTATTCAATGAGTGATGGTAAACTCTTACAATCGATGCCTGGAATTTATAGTCCAGATGCCATGAGTGCCCATCATGATATCGTAGTATTAAGCAATTATGAATCATTGGTATGTTATCAGTTAAGCACCCAGAAAAAAATTGAAGCATGGGCCAAAGACTCTCTACGATATACCACTTCCACCCTGAATGAAGCTGGAACACAATTAGCGTATGCATTAGAAGATGGAAGTGTAAATGTGAAAACCATTGATGGAAAACCCTTACTCAATCAATCGGGTGATATAGTTAATTTGGTGAAAGCGCATACTGGCATGGTGAATGATTTAGTGTTTAGTACCGATGGACGATTTCTTCTTACTGCGAGTAATGACTGGACATCCAAGCTCTATAGTTTAGCAACCGGGAAAGTGGTTCGCAATTTTGCCTCCATCAGCGAATACCTACAAAGCCTTAGCTTAAGTGGTTCGGGAAATTATTTGGCATTCTCTTCAGGGCATTTAGAAACTGGCAATCATGTTGGAGTATGGGATTTACAACGCGGGAAACTACTTCCATTTTTCAAAGGCGAAGGCGCAAACGAGTTTATTACACAAATCGCTTTCAGTACACGCAACAAATCCATTGGGGCTTCTTGTGTCAATGGTAAATTATCGTGGTATGCATTTCCTGGTAATGGCAATAGTGGTGATATGAGTATTGGATCTGCACCAATGAAAGCAGTTACCATGACACCCAATGGAAAAAATTATCTCGGGGGTACCAAGGATGGAAATATTTTATTTTGGCGCCCCGATCGTAATAAATCGGAAACCATTTTTGCCGATAAAAGTGGGATTGGTTCCTTGGCGGTAAGCCCCGACGGCGCTAGCTTTGCGGCAGGTACTTTGGATGGGAAGTTACTCCTGTATAGTTATGAAAGTAAAGCACTTTCGAAAACTATTGAATCACACAGTTTAATTAGTGGATATTATGATACGTCGATGGTGATGGCGTATGGCTCTGTAACTTCGATGAGTATGGATGGAAATTTTGCCATGAAATACACCTCCATCATGTCGGTAGCCTATAGCCCCGATGGCAAGTACATTGCCGCTTGCGGCGGCAGCTGGATAAAGATTTTTGATGCCACAACGGGCGAACTAATAAAACATATTAAACAATACGGGGCAGGATTTTCTACTATCAGCTTTAGTGCCAATGGGAAATTAATTTGTAGTGGAGGTGCCGATTTTATGGTGAGGCTTTATGATGTGACTAGCGGGACATTAATTAAATCATTTGCAGGGCATCAAAATGAAGTACGAAGTGTTTTATTCAGCAATAATCAAAAATATATTTTTAGTGGCAGCCTCGACACACAACTCAAAATTTGGGATATAACAAGTGGGAAGGAGCTCTTGAGTTACCTGATTTTAAAGGGAGGCAACGACTATATTATCACCAATCCTCAAGGTTATTATTTTGCAACCAAGGGTGCCGCGAAGGCATTATCCTTTAGAATTGGAAATGAAATTTATCCCTTCGAGCAATTCGATTTAAAATACAATCGCCCCGATATTATATTGAACGATATTTCGCGATTGGCTTTTGAAGATGAAAAAAACAACCCGAATGTTCCTTTAATCAAATCGTATTATGTGGCCTATCAAAAACGCCTCGTGAGAGCAGGTTTTGATGAGAAGCAATTGGGTGGTACTTTTCATGTTCCTACTATTGCAATTGTCAATAATCAAATACCCATCAGCACCAAAGCATCTGAATTGCATTTCAAAATAAAAGCCGAAGATCCTATATATGCACTCAAGAGTTTACATGTATGGGTGAATGATGTGCCCGTGTATGGAGTAAGAGGGAAAGCTATTACAGGCAATTCCGTAATTGAAGAATGTGCTTTAACCCTAAGTAACGAAAAGAATAAAATTACCGTATCCTGCATCAATGCTCAGGGAGTGGAAAGTTATAAAGAGCAATTTGAAATAGTGTATGAAGGAGGAGCCGCAAACTATACTACTTACTTTATTGGTATTGGAGTGAGTCGTTATCAAGACAGCTCTTTTAATTTGAAGTATGCCGAAAAAGATGTGAGTGACTTATCGAAACAACTCCAATTAAAAAATGCGAAGGTAATTTTACTCACCAATGAGAAAGCTACCAAAGCCAATATCCTTGCACTTAAAGAACTCCTGATGAAAACATCGGTGAATGATAAAGTTATCATCTCCTTGAGTGGCCATGGATTATTAAGCAAGTCACTCGATTTTTATTATGCCACCTATGATATGGATTTTCAACATCCCGAGTTAAAAGGATTATTATACGACGACCTGGAAGATTTGCTTGATGGGATTCCTTCACGAAATAAATTATTATTGGTAGATGCTTGCCATAGTGGCGAAATTGATAAATCGGAGAATATTAGGGTTGTGAATGGACCTGCAAACCCAGGTGTTTCGGGCATCGCAGCCAGAGGATCCGATTTGATTATCGATAGTAATAGTATAGGACTTGAAAATAGTTTTGAGTTAATGCAAGACCTTTTTAGCGATATCAGTAATGGCAACGGAGCCATTGTAATAAGTGCTGCTGGCGGTAAAGAATATGCGCTTGAAAGTGCTCAATGGAATAACGGGGTGTTTACTTATTGTGTGCTCAATGCTTTGCAAAATGGGGCTGCCGACATCGATAAGAATCAGAAGACCACCATTGAAGAATTGAAAAATTATGTGAGTGCACAGGTACAAATACTCACTGGGGGCCGACAACGACCCACCTCAAGGAAAGAGAATACCGAAAATAATTGGGAAGTATGGTAAGGGAAATGAATCCTAATCAGCTATTTTTGATTTATTATTCTATATGCCTCGGAACCCATTTATTGCATAAGATTATAAATTATTCGTTAACATTTCTTTACTTTTAAACATGCTATTTTTGAGCCTGTCATGAAAAAAATCTTGTTTTTGTTTTTGGTATTTTTCACCTTAGGATTATACGCTCAAGAAAGTGTTGAGATCACGGTTGGTGATACTATTGTATTACTCAAACCTGCCTATAGCACCAATTATAAAAATATTGATTATTTAGTTAAAACACGTTGGGTAGACACCAGCACTGCCTGGCAATGGGAAACAGGTATTGATTTTTATGAATACTTTTTTAGTAAAGGCGATATCGATGGGAAACGATGCCCTATAACATTTGAGGGCTCGAAAGCACGCATCAGTGCGGTTCAACACTATCCCGACACCACTGGAAAAACAACGGGAAGAACCGTTTTTATGTGTACCCCATCCTGGAATAAAAGAGCCATGTTTTGGGTAGAGGCTGAAGCTGCTTTAGAAGATAATGAAGTAAGAATTATTCACTGGAAAAGAAAGGATTGAAAGACATTACTATTTTTAGTAACCATATTTCTCTTTCCATAATTTTCTCAAATTATCAGCTACTTCCTTTTCTCTATTATTATTTCCTGGTTGATAGAACATCTTACCAGAAAGCGTTGCAGGCAGGAATTCCAAATCCACAAAATTATTTTCATACGAATGTGCATATTGGTAATCCTTCCCATAATTTAGATCCTTCATGAGTCGGGTAGGTGCATTGCGCAAAGGAAGCGGAACGGGTGCATCACCGGTTTCTCTTACAGTTTGCATCGCTTCTTCAATAGCCATATAAGCACTATTACTTTTGGGTGAGGTGGCCAAATAAATAGCACCATGTGATAATATAATTCGGGCTTCAGGCATCCCAATAGCGTGCACTGCACTATATACATTATTGGCCATCACCAAGGCGGTGGGATTCGCCATGCCAATATCTTCGCTTGCCAAGATAAGCATACGTCGTGCGATAAATAATGGATCTTCTCCTCCTTCGAGCATACGGGCTAAATAATATACCGCCGCATTGGGATCGCTGCCTCGCATCGATTTAATAAAGGCAGAGATGATATCATAATGTTGCTCACCACTCTTATCATACAATGCCATTTTTTGCTGTACGATATTTTCAACGACTTCATTGGTTATCTCGTGCAGATTTTGTTGTTCCATCCCACTCACCACAATTTCCAATACGTTCAAAAGCTTCCTTGCATCACCACCACTCAATCTTAGTAAAGCTTCGTTTTCTTTGATGGTGACATGTTTTGATTGAAGCCAGGCATCGCGTTCAAAGGCCTGATTTAGTAGCAGTTCCAAATCTTCGCGTTGTAAATGTTGTAATACATATACCTGACAACGAGATAACAACGCTGCATTCACTTCAAAGGAAGGATTCTCTGTGGTAGCACCAATAAGAGTTACAGTGCCTTTTTCAACAACGCCGAGTAAAGCATCTTGTTGCGATTTATTGAATCGGTGAATTTCATCTATAAATAAAATGGGGCGTACACGCGAAGCAAACAAATCGTGTGCATTGGTTTTTTCAATCACTTCACGAATTTCCTTCACCCCCGAGTTTACCGCACTAAGTCCAAAGAATGGGCGTTTCAAAGTATGTGCAATGATATTGGCCATGGTAGTTTTACCTACACCTGGAGGTCCCCAAAATATCATACTCATGATATTACCACTTTCAATGGCGTTGCGTAGAACCGAACCCTTTCCTATAAGATGCTTTTGTCCCACCACCTCATCGAGTTGGTTGGGGCGCATGCGTTCGGCTAATGGTATGGGTTGCATAGGGCAAAGATAATTGAAGTAGAAGAGAATTTGGGGTGAGAATTTTGTAATTAATTTACCTTAGAATGTAAAATTTGCCAAATTGATATCACTTATACTTCGTGCATCGAAATTCTTACAACAACGGTGTATTGCCTAAAACTCAAAAGAATCGAAAGAAATTAAAAACAGGATTGTCAATGCATTTAGTGAAAAATTCATTTTCGTTTTGATAAATCTTATTTGTCTTCTTTTGCCAAAAGGCACCTCGCCAATTTTGCCATCCTACTCAACAAGAATACTTACACCAATATTGAAATTTAAGGACATACCGATAATTCTGGAAGTGATGAATCCTGCCTATGCATTGCAAGTAGGTTATCAATTTAAAATTACACTTTAAAGTTACCATTATTTCATTGTCTAATTAACAAGTAACAGCGTGCTTTTCGTACTGTTTTTGTTTATAAGTGAATCATTTATCGGTTGGCTTAAAATTATATTTGTGGTAATACGTTCCCTACATGATGAGTGCTACTAAAAATTTACTAAAACCTTTAATTACCCTGATTCTATTTCTTTTGGCGCAATCGAGTTACGCTCAGGTTCATCCATGTAAGGCTCCGAATAAATGGGCTGATAGTCTTCTAAAAACAATGACACTGGAAGAAAAGATTGGGCAACTTTTTATCGTATCAGCTACTTCCGCCAAGGAAGATTTATTTGTGATTGAAGACCTCATAAAAACTTATCATGTTGGTGGAATAATATTTTTTAAAGGAAGTCCAGCAAAACAGGTGGAACAAACCAACTACTATCAAAATATTTCTAAAATACCTTTGTTTATTGCCATAGATGGAGAATGGGGTTTGAGTATGCGTTTAGAAAATACTCCCAGCTTCACCAAACAGATGCAGCTTGGAGCCATGCGCAACGATAGTTTGATTTATGAGATGGGAAAGGAAGTGGGTCGTGAATGTAAACGCATGGGCATCAATATCAACTTTGCTCCTGATGTAGATATTAATAATAACCCGCTAAACCCTGTGATTGGTGATCGCTCTTTTGGAGAAGAACCCCACCGCGTGGCACAATACAGTGCTGCCTATATGAGAGGTATGCAAGAAGCGCATATCATCACTTCTGCCAAACATTTTCCGGGTCATGGAGATGTAGGCGTTGATTCGCATAAAGATTTACCCATCCTGTGTAAGACGCTGGAACAACTGGATTCATTGGAATTATTTCCATTTAAATACTTAAGTGATGTGGGCGCCATGGGTGTGATGGTAGCACATATCAATATGCCTTGCTTTGATACCACACCAAATATACCAGCAACACTTTCACCAATCATTGTAACAGATTTGTTACGCAAACGCTTGAAATTTGACGGCTTGATTTTTACAGATGCTTTAAACATGAAAGGGGTCACCAAATACTACAAGAATGGGGATGCCGAGCTCATGGCACTCTTGGCTGGTTGCGATGTGCTACTTTGTGTGGATGATGTAGCTACGGCAGTGCAAAGAATCAAGGGCGCTTTAGATAGCAATATCATCAATGAAAAAGATATTGATATGCATGTTTTACGCATTTTAAAAGCGAAGGCATGGAGTGGTTACAAAACATTTAATACAATAGATTCGGTATGTGTGATCGATGATTTGAATCCACCACAAACAAAACTATTGATACAACAAATGGCGGATGCGTCGGTATGTATTGTGACGAATCAACAGCAATTACTCCCATTGATAAAACGCCCGGGATTAAAAATTGCAAGTTTGGTAATCGGCGATAAGAAAGAGAATTTCTTTCAAGTGCAATTGCGTCATTATGCAAAAATGGATGTGTATGCCACCGATAAAAATTTTACCAAAGCCGAAGTGAACGCCTGGATGAAGAAACTTGCCTTATACGATATCGTCATTGTGAGCCTGCATGGAACCAGCCGATTTTTCACCAAGGAATATGGCATAACCCCAACAGAAGCAGCATTTGTGAATGCACTATGCAAAAAGAAAAAAACGATTCTAGTGAACTTCGCCAATGCATATAGCCTCTCTAATTTTAATGATGCCAAGAATGTAATTGAAGCCTTCGAAGAAACAGAAGCTAATATGCTCACCGCTTCGCAAATAATTTTTGGATTGAAACCATCCTTGGGGAGCTTGCCAGTAAATGTGAATAACCATTATGTATTGCATCAAACGGTGAATACCACTGCCATGAAAGGGATGCAATACACCATACCTGAAGCGGTACAACTCGACAGCAGAATTTTAAATAATATCGATACGGTTGCACGCTGGGCCATTGCGGAAAAAGCATTTCCAGCCTGTCAGGTGCTCGTTGCAAAAGACGGTATGATTTGTTATGAAAAGTCATTTGGCACTTTCACCTACAATACCGATTCACAGTTTGTTCATAATGACAATCTATTCGATTTGGCTTCTGTGACTAAGGTGGCAGCGACCAATTTGGCGGTGATGAAATTGTATGATGAGAAAAAGATTGATTTGAACCAGAAGCTATCCTTTTATCTGCCCGAGTTAAAGACTACTAACAAAAAAGATATTACAGTGAAACAAGTGCTCCTGCATGAAGCGGGACTAAAGGCTTGGATTCCATTCTACATAGATGCAATGAAAGACACTACTGCGTTTCGTAATTCACCTGATAAAAAATACTCGATACAGGTAGCTGATAGTATGTATTTGCGTGCTAATTATCTGGATGTGATTTGGAAGACGATTCTAAAAAGCCCGGTGGCGCCTCCAGGAAAATATGTGTATAGCGATCTGGATTTTATTTTATTAAAACGATTGGTTGAGAAAATTACCGCTCAGGATTTTGAGAAGTACCTAAATAAAACTTTTTACCAACCTTTAGGACTTACCACTACCAGCTTCAATCCACTTCACTATTATAAAAAAGAGGATATTGTTCCCACACAAAATGATACCGTATTTAGGAAACAATTATTGCAAGGTTATGTGCATGATCCTGGAGCAGCACTATTTGGTGGGGTTGCTGGGCATGCTGGACTATTTAGCAATGCCTATGATTTAAGTATTATCTTTCAAATGCTTCTAAATAAAGGAACCTATAATGGCGTAAAATATTTCAGTTCTGAAACGGTTGATTTATTTACTTCATATCAATCGCTTACTAGCCGGCGTGGATTGGGTTTTGATAAACAGAAGCGCAAGCCAACGGATGCCGATGTGATGTATAATGGGGCAAGTACTTTAACCTTTGGACATACTGGGTTTACAGGAATCAGTGTATGGGCTGATCCAAAATATAATATGGTATTTGTTTTTCTAAGTAACCGAGTTTGTCCCGATCAAGAGAACGACAAGATTTTAAAATTAAGTGTGAGAAGTAAAATGCAGCAAGTAATATACGAGGCATTGCGTTAAAGTTATCCTAAGATGCTTTTACAACTCCATGTTCAATCAAGGGGCCATTGATTGTATTATAAAGTTTTTCAGCGAAATCACTTAAATCTTCATCGGTGAGACCTGCCACTTCAATGGGTGCATGCACAATGGCGCGGGTGAAACCGGGCAAGGCAGTATACTTGCCATCATCGGGCAAGAGTCGCCAATTATCTACAAAAGTGATGGGCAAAACAGGGATGCCCAATTGTAAGGCAATCTTAAAAGCACCGGGTTTGAATTTACGCATGGTAGGTGCACTATCGGGAATACCACCTTCGGGAAATATTACAATACTTGCTCCTGTTGCTAAACTTTTTTTAGCCATTTCAAATGCCCGATAGCTATCACGTGCCGATTTGCGATTCACGGCAATATCTAGGGTGCGAAAAAAACGACCGAATAAAGGAATTTTTGAAAGTTCGGCCTTACCCATATAATTAAAATAACCCGGGATTGCTAGGCACATCATTGGAATATCCAGATAGGAGGTGTGATTACTGCAAAGAATATAATGTTGGTCTTTAAAGTTGATTGGAACCTTATAACTAACCCGCCACCATTGTAAAGAAACGGCCTGTAAAATAGCGCCCCATATCCGACGCGTATGATGCGCAATGGGGTAAAGTTTCTCAAAACTAAGAGAAACAAAGAAAATGGGGAACAGGATAAAAAACCAAATTACAAGATTCAGATAGAACCAAACTCCCCAAATATGTTTAAATGCAATATTTAAATATTTCATAGATGACAGTGCGAAGGTATGCAATGGCATGAATTGACAAAACTGGTTTTATGAATCTCCTTTTTTAAAGGCTCATTAATAGGGCTCAAAGTCAATATTTGCTATAATAATAATCATAAAATAATTTTGTTTGGATACAATATTTTTCATTATACTTGCATCATTAATTCTTTTAATATCTCAAAAGAATTACATAGCTAAAGATTTTGCAGGGCAGAACACACTTCGAGGGCAAATATTCAATCAATCATTTTTTGTTTTAACTTGTTTCCCGCAATTGTTGTTTTTGGTTTTCCATCACAAGCTTACTAAAAATTGTTTCCGCAAATCGTAAAAATTCAATTTTAATAAATCAAATAAAGAAATTCATTCTATTATGAACTTCACCATCTCTCAATTAAGCGAAATGCCAATACCTGAATTACAGGAAATAGCGCAGAAGCTGAACATTTCCAATTTCGAAAATCTTGGGAAACAAGAACTCATGGGTAATATAATCTTAAAACAAAAAGCCAATAAGGCCGATGCAACTGCTACTTCTGACGCAGAAGCATCAACAGAAAAAAAGAAACGTGGACGTAAAAAGAAATCTGATACTGATGAAACAGTTGAAGAAACGACCATTGCTGAAATAACAACTCCAGTACCTGAATTACAAGAAACCACAAACGAAGAAGAAAAATCGGAAGAGCAAACCGAAGAAGAATTGCACGAAGAACGCAAACGCAAACGCCTTCAACAAAAAGAGGAGCTGAAAAAAGAAGAACATAAGAAAGAAGAACATAAGCCAAAACCACAGCCTAATGTTCATGCCCGCCCAAATCACGAGAAGAAAGAGGTGAATGGCAATACCCAAAACAATAACGGAAACGGAAATAATAATAATTCCGAGAACGAATCGGGAGAGGATCGCGGAACAGAGCAAAACAATAATCAGCAAAATCCGAATCGTCAGAATCCAAATCAAAACCCAAATCAAAATCAAAAGGAAAAAGAGCAAGTTGCCACCGTATATGAATTCGATGATCATATCATCAATCAAGGGGTGCTTGAATTAATTCCCGATGGATACGGATTTTTAAGAAGCAGTGACTATAATTATATGCCGAGCCCGGATGATATTTATGTATCGCCTTCGCAAATAAAATTATTTGGATTAAAAACCGGAGATACTGTAAAAGGTACAATCCGCCCTCCAAAAGAAGGAGAAAAATATTTTGCGCTCATTAAAGTAATTAGCATCAATGGCCGTACACCTGCCGAGGTACGTGACCGCGTATCATTTGAGCATTTAACGCCACTTTTCCCTGATGAGAAATTAAACCTGGTTTACAATCGTAACAATTATTCTACTCGATTGATTGATATGTTTGCTCCCATTGGTAAAGGGCAACGTGGATTGATCGTAGCACAACCTAAAACAGGTAAAACCGTGCTCTTAAAAGATATAGCAAATGCTATTGCTGCCAATCATCCAGAAGTATATTTGATCGTATTATTAATTGATGAGCGCCCAGAGGAGGTAACCGATATGGCCCGCAGCGTTCGTGCTGAAGTGGTTGCAAGTACTTTTGATGAGCCCGCAGATAAGCATGTGAAACTTTGTAATATGGTTCACGAAAAAGCCAAGCGTATGGTTGAATGCGGACATGATGTAGTGATTCTTATGGACTCTATCACTCGTATGGCACGTGCTTATAATACAGTGACTCCTGCTTCAGGTAAAATATTAAGTGGTGGTGTTGATGCCAATGCATTACACAAACCTAAAAGATTTTTTGGTGCCGCACGTAAAATTGAAAATGGTGGATCGCTTACCATTATTGCTACTGCACTTACCGATACTGGAAGTAAAATGGATGAGGTAATCTTTGAAGAATTTAAAGGTACTGGTAATATGGAATTGCAACTCGATCGTAAATTATCGAACAAACGTGTCTACCCTGCCATTGATATTCCTGCATCAGGTACACGTCGTGAAGATTTATTATTATCAAAAGAATTCTTACAACGTATCTGGATCTTGCGTAAACATTTAAGCGATATGAATGCTGAAGAAGCGATTGAAATGTTACTTAAACACATGCGTTTAACTAGCAGCAATGAAGAATTTATTGCTACCATGAACGGATAATAATCCGCTAATTTTTATTTCTTAAGCTGATTTTACATAATAAAAGCGTCTGCTATTAATTTAGCTGACGCTTGTATAGTTGTACAGTATTTTCTAAACCAAGATATAAGGCATCGCATACCAAGGCATGTCCGATTGATACTTCGTCGAGTTGCTTGATTTGCGAAGCGAAATACTTTAAATTTTCCAGACTCAAATCGTGACCTGCATTGATGCCTAAGCTAAGAGCATGGGCCATATTGGCTGCTTCAATATAAGGTTTTATGGCTTGTTCTTTATTGGCAAGATATTGTGTTGCAAACGATTCGGTATATAATTCTATTCTATCTGTACCAGTTTTGGCAGCCCCTGCTATCATTTCAATGTTGGGATCACAAAAAATGGAAACACGAATTTGTGCTTTCTTAAATAATGAAATCACTTCCATTAGAAATTGCTTCTCACCCAAGGTGTCCCATCCATGATTGCTGGTAAGCTGATTGATGCTATCGGGCACTAAGGTTACCTGTGTTGGCTTTGCTGCCAATACCAAATCAATAAACTTCTGCTCTCTTGGATTGCCTTCAATATTAAACTCTGTGGTGAGTACCTTTTTTAATTCAAATACATCGTCATATCGAATATGTCGTTCATCGGGGCGAGGGTGTACCGTGATGCCATCAGCGCCAAAGCGTTCGATATCGAGTGCGGCTTTGATCACATCCGGATTGTTGCCTCCACGTGCATTGCGTAGGGTAGCAAACTTGTTTATATTTACAGAAAGTTTTGTCATCGGAAATAATTCTACGATGCAAAGTAAATTAAAATAGTTTTTATGCGGGCAGTTATTCAACGTGTATCGGAAGCATCGGTAACCATTGATGGTATTATTAAATCGAAAATTGGTAATGGGCTACTGGTTTTATTAGGGATTGAGGCTGCCGACAACGAGGAGGACATAAGCTGGTTATCTCAAAAAATTTGCAATATGCGATTGTTCGATGATGCGGATGGGGTTATGAATTTAAGTGCCATAGATGTTGGTGGAGAATTGATGCTGGTGAGTCAGTTTACATTACATGCCTCCACTAAAAAGGGGAACCGTCCTAGTTATATAGCGGCCGCGCGACCAGAAATAGCTATTCCATTATACGAAAAAATGATTGCGAAACTTCAAACCGATTTGGGCAAAACCATTGCCACAGGCACCTTTGGAGCCGATATGAAGATAGCACTCATTAATAACGGGCCAGTAACTATTATTATCGATACCAAGAATAAATCGTGACTAGAAATTTTAAAAATAATATCTTAGCACCATAATTAAAGAACCAAAAATTCATGCATCAACCGTGGTGGGAACGAAATAGTCTGATGGTAAAAATTTGCCTTGCATTCTATGCACTGGCTTTTTTAGCGTGTGCTTGGTTCAGTATTGGAACCTACGGAGGTGGCGATAGTTGGATGCATTACTTATTTGCAAAATTCGCTTATAAACATCCCGACAATTTGATGGATCAGTGGGGAAAGCCCGTATTTACGCTCTTAGCATCTCCTTGGGCTCAGTTTGGGTTTATGGGTGTGAAAGTGTTCAATATAATTTGTGCCTTGCTTACAGGCTATATTAGCTATCTCATTGCCAAAGCACATTATTCAAAATATGCGTGGCTGAGTATCGTTTTTGTTTTCGGTGTTCCCATTTATTTTGTTTGTGTATTTAGTGGACTCACCGAAATTCTATTTGCACTCTTTCTTGTTGCAGGAATCTATTTATATCAAATCAATAAACCACAATGGGCATTTATAATTGTTTCCTTCATGCCTTTCATTCGCAGTGAAGGCTTCCTTATCATGCCTGTATTTATATTAATGGCTCTTCATTACCGGCAGTTTAAATCCATTGGTTTTTTATTCTTTGGTACCTTACTTTTTTCAGTGATAGGATTCATTGTATACAATAATTGGAAATGGGTTTTTAGTACCAACCCGTACCTCATGGCAGTGAATGTTTACGGAAAAGGCTCCTTATTTCAGTTTGTTGGGGCCAACGAGAGTATCGCTGGATTGCCACAAGTAATGATGGTTTTACTTTCAATCCTAATTTTTGTGATGGCTTATTCTAAACAAGTCAAATCAAATAATTTTGGATCTGACCATTTGCTGAATATTCGCGCTGTCTTGATTTTCGGGAGTTTTGCTTCCTACTTTGTGGCACATAGTATTTTTTGGCGATTGGGTATCTTCGGTTCATTAGGGCTTATAAGGGTGATGGCTGGCATTGGGCCTGTGATTGGATTAAGTTCCTTCTTTGCATTTCAATGGGCCTTGGAATTGAAACTGGCACAAAAGACATGGGCAAAAGTATTGGCTGTATTATTTATCATCGCTGTTTTCTTTATTCCTTTAAAACAAAACAGGCACGATATCCCATACAAACTGAGCGATTTGGAGCAGGCTCAATACCAATCATGTCAATGGGTGAAGGAAAACAATTTGCAAAATAATTTTTTCTATTTCTTCGATCCATTTGTGGCACATTTATTAAATTTGGATAAATTTGATTCTGAAAAAACATCATCCATTTTATATATCAACAACTCGATCACATTTAGAAAAGATGCAATCATAATTTGGGATTCTCAATTTTGCCCTCAAGAGGGGCAGCTTCCAAAACGTTGGCTCGATGAGAATGAGAATTTTTTATTATTGCATCAGGTGCGCAACGATCGTAATTTTAGCAGCCGAGGTGATACCTTAGAAATTCGCATTTATAAAACATTGAATGATGTAGAACTTAAAAATATGAAGTAAGATGAAACGACTCGTAACAATTTTCTTTTTAGTTTTTATAGGACTTATTGCCAAAGCAGACCATTGGCTTATTTTGGTTAATGAAGAACGCGTATTTGAATGCATCTCTACCTGTTCGGAAAACGGATTTAATGCTAAGATGTTGAAGGCGCATGGAGCGCTTAAGCAAGGAGATCGAGTAACCGTGGTATATGTGAAAGACTCCATTGAAAAAAATATCACCCGGAATATTATTGTGAGCGACTCGGCACAAAAGGATTTTCGCACCTTTCCTATATTCGATCCAGAAGGCAATCATGCCTTGGCTGTAAAGGCCGACGACTTTGCTTCTTTACACAAAATAATAATTTGGTATTCGGAGAAGAAATTTGTGAATGGCATTGAGGTTTTTACTCAAAGAATACCTTTGGTTTATTTCGAGTAATCAATCTTAAATTTCTTTCTTTTTAAATAATAACTTTTAGAAATTGTGATTTCTGATTGTTTTCAATCCTCAAATAATAGATCCCTCTGGCATAAGTACTACCGTCAAAATCCTCAATATTTGAACCTGTCCAAACACGTTGACCATTTGAATTTATCAACTCGTAAGCTTCGGTGCCGTTAGTCTTTTCTAATTTAATTTTGTTTGTGATTGGATTTGAAATCAATCGATAGTTTGTAGTTATAGCTTCCTGTGAATTAAGTCCGAGTGCAGGACCCCCAAGGTATTTCGGGCCCACTTCCGATAATTTCAACGGGTGATTTTTAGTTATTCCTGTATTGAACTCATCACAGCCTATATCCTTAGAAGTAGCTGAAGCAGGTCTTGCTAGTCCGCTTATATCAAGTAAAATCGTGGGATCATCGTCTACATTGGCTATATCAAGAATAGAAGGGTAACTAGAGCTCGCTGCATTAATAGCAGGACTGTTGGAAGTTAGCCCTTTGAAACCATCGGCATTGGTTGAAAGCAATGGATTGGTATTTAAAAAACCGTTAGGAAAGGTAAGACCGAGCGATCCTTGATGAAGATTACCAGCCCATGAAATACCAGAATTAGAACCTGTGAAAATAGGTCCAGAAGATTTAATGAAAATATTATTAGCCCAGGTATTGTTTACTGCACCCGATGCTAAGTCAATTAAACCGCACTCTACGAAAGTATTATGAATGAAATTAATATTATTTAAGTTGGGACTTACATATATGTAAGTTACAGCATTCATCGTACCTCCCACTCCAGAATTTTCAAAATAATTATTGTAACAATAAATATTATTGGCTTCCTTAACACGTATACCTCCGGCTCCAATAAAAAAATTTCCGTATGCAACATTATTATTCCCATTTCGAAATACCATCATCGCATTCTGGTTATTCGTAAAAGTATTATAACGCAATACATTTTCAGTGCATTTTACCGATATTGCTTCACTGTCACCATTCCCTGTATTACTGAAAAAGCAATACTCCACAATTGTTCTGGAGATATACGTTGATGTAGACCCATTACTAATTCGAATACACTCATTCCCGTTATCACCGCCTAAGCCAGGCATATTTTGAAAAGAACAATAACGTATTTTGTGATACCCAGGTTTACTGATATCTGGAGAGATATGTATTAAATTTCCCGCAGGAGCTGAAATTGGTTTATTCTCGAAATTGCAATAAGAGATCTCATTGTATTGGCCCGTTGATTTTAAATTAATATACTTCTGGGCAGAATATCCATTAAAATTAAGTTGGGTTAGTACATTATGACTCCCATCAACCTCTATTACAATTCCTGCTATACTCCCCGAAGTAAATTGAAAGCCAGAAAATGTGATATAATTCCCAGGAATTGAAATGACATTGGTTCCATTTAAAAATACCCCACCGACTGTCTGAGCCATTACCGTAATATTATTGGTATTAAGGGTTAAAATTGTATTCAAATAGATCCCATTTGCGAGCGCAATGGTATCGCCAGAAGCCGCACTATTACAAGCCGACTGCAATGCTGAAGTGGAAGTAACATTAACCACATTTGCATATCCATTTGTATTTTGCAGCATCAATATTGTCAGAATTGCTACTGACAACAAAATTCTTCTTAAATTTTTCATAGAGGTACTTTCAAAATTTTAATTAGAATTATCTTTTAATGATAAATTTTAATGACTGGATTGATTCTGCATCCAGAATTTGAATGATATAGATACCTTCTATTAAATCACTGATATCACATTGTAAAGCAGAGCTACTTAATTTTTTAAGCATATCAAATGTCTCTTCTTTTACAACCTGACCACTCTGATTAAAAATCTTAACAGTAGACGTTGGTGTTGGAGGTGTTTCAAACTGAAGATTTAATTTATCGGATGCAGGACTAGGGTATACCTTAAGAACATTACTTCCGGTATAATTTAATTTTGCGATTTTGCTATATTCAAATTTCCCATTCAAGTCAATTTGTTTTAATCTATAATAGGTAACTCCATCATTAAGCGATCCATCGGTATATGAATAGTTTACTTGAACGTATGAATTATGTGCCGCTTCTACGGTCGCTATTTTAACAAAATGTTTTCCATCTTGTGATTTTTCTACATCAAAAGTGCTGCTGTTTTGTTCAGATGATGTTGACCAATTAACAATAGCTTTGTTATTCTTTGCATTAACATCAAATGAAGTCATTGTGACAGGAAGTGGGACTATCAAATAGGTAGGGCCTACTTCGTATAATGACAATGGATGATTCGCTGTGGAACTTGTGCTGTATTCATCGCAACCTACATCCTTTTGAGTTACTGTTGCAGGTCGGCTTTGATTGCTAATATCTTGTAATAAAGTAGGGTCGTCATCTACACTTGCAATATCTAAAATAGATGGGTAGCTCGTACTTGCAGAATTTATTGCAGGACTAGCAGCCGTAATGCTTCGATAACCATCTGCATTCAGAGCTAATAAAGGATTGGCATTGGACATTCCAGAGGCAATAGTCACGCCTAGTGTTCCATCGTAAATATTACCAGCCCATGAGATCCCTGCTGGAGAGCCCATAAAAATATTGCCAGTAGTCTTTTTAAATATATTATTTGCCCAAGTGTTACCAGTTGCTCCACTTGCCAAATCAATCATTCCACATTCATAAAAAGTATTGTGAATGAAATTAATATTACTTAAATTAGGGCTTATATATATATAGGTCACTGCATTCATACTCCCTAGGCCCGCATTTTCAAAATAATTATTATAACAAAATATATTGTTTGCTTCTTTTACACGAATACCACCCGAACGGATAAAGAAATTACCATAAGCAACATTATTGTTTCCATTACGAAATGTCATCATCGCATCTGGATTATCAACAAATGTATTATAGCGTAACACATTTTCGGTACACTTCACCGAGATGGCTTCACTATCACCCATGCCCGTATTCTTGAAGAAGTTGAACTCAACCACAGTTCTTGAAATATAGGTAGAGGTTGCTCCGTTACTAATACGGATACATTCGTTTCCATTATCTCCACCGGCACCGGGCATATTCTGAAATGAATTATAACGAATTTTATGATATCCTGGATTCGTAGCATGTGGACTTACATGAATCAAATTTCCAATTGGTGCAGTAGTGGGTTTGGCTTCAAAATTACAATACGCGATTTCATTATATGTACCCGTATTCTTAAGATTGATATATTTTTGAGCTGAATAACCATTGAAATTTAGCTGAGTTAATAAATTATGACTTCCAGTTACTTCAATAATAAATCCTGCAATACTTCCAGAAGTGAATTGAAACCCACTAAAAGTGATGTAATTACCTGAAATTGTTATTGCATTGGTACCATTCAAATAAACACCTCCATTGGTAACTGGCATTACAGTAATATTACTTGTGCTAAGCGTTAACGAGTTGTTGAGGTACGTGCCATTTGCTAATTTAATGGTATCCCCTGCTGAAGCACTATTGCTTGCAGATTGCAATGCAGCTACTGATGAAACGGTAATAACATTGGCAGTTCCTACGGCATAACTTCCTAACCATAGAATTAAAAACAAGGTGATTCGAGAATAATTTTTTAGTGTGTTCATGATGATTTAAAATTGTTACAGTAATGATTCTGATGCTAGTTTTTTTATTTTCTAATACCTAAATCGTACAGTAAAAGTTGCTAATAATTTAGTTTATTGTTGTTGTAATGAGTTTTGTTATTCCTTAATTAATTTTTTATACCCGGTATTCACCTCATTACATTTTACAGTAATAAAGTAGATCCCTTTAGTTAATTCAGAAGTATTAATTGTAACGGTATTCTCTCCCTTTTGTGCCACTTCATTAGTAATACTTAGTATTCTACCTTGAGCATCTAAAATTTCAATGCTAACATTTGCATTGTCAATTATATTATAATTAACCATTAGTGAATTTTGAAATGGATTCGGGGTAACTTGATTTATTCGTGCTGTGTTTAAACCTTCAAAAGTTAAACTCTTGGCTGAAGAATATTGAAATTTTCCACCTAATTCAGTTACTTTTAATCGGTATATGTTTTTGCCTACAAGTGGCGCCACATCAATGAATTGGTATCCTTTCGTTACAGAAGAATTTCCTGCAGCCTCAAGTATTCCTATTTCAGTCCAATCAATTCCATTTGCGCTGCGTTGAACAATAAATGATTCACTATTATGTTCATTTGCTGTTTGCCATAATAACTTTGACTTTGAACCAACCTTAACTGCATCAAAGGTTAACAGTGACACACTTAGTACAACGCTATATGAACATGAACCAAAGTCGAAGTAGAATGATTTAGTATTCTTACATCCTCCTGCATCAGTAACAGTAACAGTGTAATAACCATTCACAGCGCTTGTAGCTGAAAGAATCTGAGGGTTTTGTAAAGTTGAAGAGAAGGATAATGGACCCGACCAAACAAAGGTATTAGAGCCTGAACCACCTGTTGGGTTTGCAAAGAAGGAAACGGTGCTTGCGGCACATGTAGCAGTAGGAGCAACACTAGGGCCACCAGTTACATTGATTACTGCTACTGAATCGTTTGGCACACAATAGTCACCAGAAACAACCCTTCTATAATAAGTAGTTTGAAAAGTAGCTGGTGGACTATAATTTTGGCTTACTGCTCCTGCGATATTAGTCCACGTTAATCTATAATCTATACTTTTTTGCCATTGGTAACCTGATGGAGTAGGCTTACCTGAAGGATATGCACCTGCCGTTCCAGAAGTTTGCGCAATCGCATTTCTGCTAATATCTGCGATATTATATGTTGGAACTCCTGCCGTTAAAGTTGAGGGCGTTTGTCCGCAAGAAATAGTTTGATTTGAATTAATTTTATTTCCATTCAAATCGGGTGGGTTAGCCATTGAAACAACAATTGGCTCAATAATACTCACTGAAACCCTCGTAGGTGTTAAGGTTGAAGAAGTAAATGGATTATCATTTGATTGAGATGAAATTGCTAAATATATTCTGCATCCAGAAACGATGATACCTCTTTGACCAATTGGATCGTTATCTCCACTGCTTCCGCCAAAATAAGTTCCATACATTGTAGTTGTGCCAGTAGAATTGAGTTTTGTGATTACGGCGTCAACACTTCCATAATTTACAGCCTGTATGGGATTTGAAGCCGTAGCATAATTCGTTGACCTGGTATAACCTAAAAAATAGATATCATCATTAACATCTAGATTTAATCCCATTAAATTAGTTTCCTCATCCGACCCACCATAATAAGTTCCCCATGTAGTGGTATTTCCTCTTGTTGGAATTTTTGCAAGGAACAAATCATATAATCCACCTCCATAAGTTGCTTGAACTACACCGCTTGTAATATTAGCAGCAGCCAAGCCGGTGGTTATTCCTCCTATAATTATGGCAGTATCTGTGCTATTCAACTCCATACAAAGAATATTAGTGGTATCATTTGAAGCGGTCTTACTATTATAATAGCGCGACCATTGTACCACTCCACTGCTATTCATTTTCATAAGCCATCCATCAAGCGTTCCAACGAGCGTAGTTTGTGTAGATGGGTTTTTATATGAAATACATTGTGTAGCATTTGTAGCACCACCAGCATATATATTGCCTGCATTATCTACCTTAACAATATTAATATAGTCATCTTTAGCAGTTACCGAATCAGAACCAATATCACGAACCCAATAAATACTGTCGAAATTATTTGTGATTCTCATTACTATCGCGTTTTCCTCCTTGGTAGTATTAGGCGTTGTATAGGTAGTGCCAGCAGGTGTTTTTGGAGCAGGAAAATCACCATCGGCCACTCCAACATTTTTAGGATGCGTACTTTGTCCAGCTAAAATTAAGTGATAACTTGATTTAGTAACCCCTGTTTTTAAGCTTCGAACATCATTTGCTTCAAAACCATAATCTTTTGAAATTGAACCAATTTCACGAGCCAAAGCCCCATTACCTTGAAGGTCAAGTTTTAATATTAAGGCTTGTGCAATAGTACCCGACGAAGCCGTTCGTTGTGTCCAGCTACCAGCGGTAAATCCAGTACCCATCGTTTTCGGAAAGTCAGAAGTGGTTTTACAGGCTAAAAACATGTAGCCATCGGTTCCCATCTCTACTGCATTACAATTTTCAGTTTGAGTTCCACCAATATATGTTTGCCAAATACGACTTCCAGTTCCACCTGGAGTAGTAGGCTCGGTATATTTTCCTGCGAAAATATCTTGACCTCCTCCGGTAGTCGCTTTAAATGCGCCAACAGTTATTAAACCAGTATTATCAAACTTTCCAGCGATATATAAATTTCCCAATGAGTCGATTCCTGCTCCATGGTTATGTGCATTAGCACCACTTGCTGCCGAAGTATTATTCGTTGCCCAAGAAGCCCATCTTAATACAATTGGGTCGATAACCAAGGTTTTGCTATTATCATAAACAGGAATGGAAAATCTAACAAGGTTGTTTTCTAAAATAAAGCTTACCAAGATGGGTGTTTTATTTCCTTTTGAATCGATTAAATAACTTATTGGTGCCGGTACAATGACTTCACCAACGGTAGTAGTTAAAACCAAACCACCTGAAGCATTGAGTGATAGCTCATCAATACCTTCTAATTCAAATAAGATATTATTTGTATTAGCAAACGGCTTAACAATGATATCATTCTCAAGATAGCCATCAGGAGCAGTATAATACTTAACATCAACTCCTTGATATACTTCCTTATAAGTGATTTCCTCGTAGCTTCTTACTTTACTTGCATGCTGGCTAATATCACCTATCCAGAAATTATAAAAATCTTTGCTTTCAAACTTACTTTCAATCACAATCGAGAGATTTGCATTTAGAAAATGGTATCTCCAACCATGACCTTTTAGATCAGGTGTCTGAGGATGCTCTTCGAAATACTGATTTCCAGTGTATTGATCTTCTGTAAGCAGCCCCCATTCCTGTCTTTGCATGAGGGAAGCAGAATCAAACAAGCCTACCAACATTCCACTTGTTGTTGCCAGCGCTTGTCCGCCTATAAAATCTGTTTTGAATTTGATGTCAGATGGCCATTGTCCCTTATTTTGAATAAAGGCCAATTTTCCTACCTGAGAGAATAACGTGTGACTCAGAATTAGAGTCAAAATTGTTACGAAGCTTTTTTTTCTTATAAAAATACCTTTCATAAATACTAGTTTTATACGCTTTTGTTTCTTTTAATTGGATAAAAACTTTTGTAATTATAAACATGGAATTTAAATAAAAAAATATTTTATTTATTTATTTTTTAAATACACGGTGTTTATTGCCGTGTACACTAAAGCTCAATGAAATTAGGCATTTCAGAGTATAAACAGAATCGGATTTGGACTCAAAAAATGCTTTATAAATACCAAAAATGGGTAGTGTCCAAAAATGCAACACCCCCTCCAGGCGAAAAAAATCAGCAAAATGTTGATAAATAAATGATGACCTTGATCATCTTTTGAAGAATTGGAATAGAAATATTTTGAAGAAATATGAAATAAGAATTGCTTGAAAAAACAAGATTTCGAATGCAATATTCGAATGGTTTATCCAGCTAATAATTCTTTGGCATTTGCCAAAGCCGATTCTGATGGTTTCTCCCCTCCTAACATTTTAGCCACTTCAATAGTGCGCTCATTATCATTAAGCTTACGTATATGACTGACTGTAATATCGTTATGCAATTGTTTGTATACAAAATAATGATGGGTGCCCTTGCTGGCAATTTGAGGTAAATGTGTGATAGCAAACAACTGATGTTTCTTGGCCATCTGTTGCATGATAGCTCCCACCTTCATTGCTACTTCACCACTTACACCGGTATCTATCTCATCGAAAATTAATGTAGGTAAGAGGGTCGTTTGTGCCATCAGATATTTAATACATAACATCAATCGGGAGAGCTCACCGCCACTGGCTGCCTTATGAATGGGTGCCAAAGCACTTCCTTTATTACCAGTAAACATCAATTGAATTTTATCGATGCCCGTATCATTATAATTGTTTTCGGTAATGAGGTGCTCAAATTGTACCACCGCATTCACTAAGCCTACTTGATGCAGTAGTTGTTGCAATGCATCAATAATTTTAGGCATGGCCACCTTGCGTTGCTCACTCAATTCCAAGGCGGTTGATTTTAAGCTCGATTCTAATTGAACAATCCCCGATTTTAATTCTGCTATTTTATCATCAAAGCCCGTGATGCTATTAATACGCTCTTCCAGCTCCTGATAAATTTTTAATAAATCGCCAACACTTTGTACCTGGTGTTTCTTTTGAAGATTAAATACAGTTTGTAGTTTCTGATTGTAAATCGCAATTTTTTCAGCATCGGCAAAAGTACTGTCGGCTATATGTTGTAAGTCGCGGGCAATATCCTTGAGTTCAATTCCTGTGCTTTGTACGCGCTCATGCAAGGAAGCCAAAGGCGCATGATACTTGGCCACGCTTGATAATAATTGTCTTATCTCGTTGATTTGATCGAGCACATTGAATTCTTGTTCCAACAAAATATTCGATGCATTGATGGCACTGTTTTTTATTTCTTCCGCATTATTTAATACTTCAATCTCTTGTTGAATATTATCGTACTCTTCTTCATTCAACTGTGCTTCATGCAATTCATTAAATTGAAACTGATAATAATCCAAATCCTTTTTCATCTGCGACTCTTGCTCAAGCAGTGATTGCAATTCCATCTGCATAATCCGGTATTGGCGGTATTGGCCATAGTATTGTTGAACGAGTGGCTTATTGCCGCAATATGAATCAATAAAACCGATTTGATATTTTGCGGAATTCAATTGAAGTGTTTCATACTGAGAGTGTATATCAACCAATCGAATACCTAACTCTTTTAGATCGACAAGCGTAACAGGTGTATCATTAATGAAGGCCCTTGATTTCCCATTTTCGGAAACCTCTCTTCTCAAAATGGTTTGGTTATCGTAATCTAAATTTTTCTCTTCAAAGAAGGATTTCAAATCATAATCACGAATATTGAAAGTACCCTCTATCACACATTTTTCTCGGTCGTTGAAAAGTTGTTTGCTTTCCGCCCTCTCGCCCAAAATGAGCCCCAAAGCGCCCAATAGGATAGATTTTCCAGCACCCGTCTCCCCCGTAATCACAGCAAACCCTTCCTCGAAATCAATATCCAGGTCTTTGATTAAAATATAATTCTTAATTTTTAAATGTAGTAACATGTGTTTATTTTAGTTCGTGTTAAGCTTTTATTTTTAGTGATAAATTTATTAATTCATAAAGGGCTATTCTGCTTTTTTAAAATAAAACGAGCCTCCTATTTCAATTTTCTGGCCTCCCTATAATCTTTCCTTTTTTGTATTGTTCCTCTTCTGCATTCAGATTCTTTTTTTGTTCTTCGGTTAATGGGGTATCACTCATACCATCCAGGCTAGGCTGGCCTGCATTTACCCAACAGGTATACCAAACGCTTCCAACCAATTTAATAGAGGCTCTGAAACGGCGTTCTACCATACCATGCAGCATTTGTTCATAGGCTTTGGTATATTCTTCACTATAGCCTTTTACCATGGTAGCGCCTTTGGCAACCAGCGTATATTTTTTATCGTCGGCATATTTAGCACTGAGTATTTTTTCGAAACGCAAAACACTATCACGTGCATTGAAACTTTCCTTCACTGCCTTCCATACATTATAAAAAGGGCTATCGAGGTATTCGGCGGTGCCTACAAAAAAATCGTATTGTGTATAGGATACTTCCGGCACGCGGCTTTCCCAAAATCCATGAATCCCTTTTTGGTCGGTCATTTGTCCATCATAGTTTTCAGAGGTATGAAGTGGCACGTGGGCATCACCGATATAATGGCCAAGATCTGCACTCAATCTTAAGATTCTTTCTTTGTTCTTGTCTTTAAAAGCCTGGGTGAGTTCACGCATCTTCCAGTTGATAATCCAAGGAACAATCCCATAGGCATTGAGGGTGTCTTCGGTAAATTTTTCTTTAGCCATATCCCAGAAGAAAGGCATGGTATCAATGGGTAGGCATTGCTCAAAATGATCGAGGTCGATATAATGACGAGGCGCCTCTTTTGGGTCGCTGTATCGGCGCTTATCGGCCGCAGTGGCCTGGTCAGTGATATACTCTATATTTTGCTTATAGAAGCCCACGATAGGCTCTGGCAAAGTAAATACGGCCAATCGATTGATGGTTTTGTGTGCAAAGAAGCCCCATGCCGAACTAATAATAAGGAGCACAGTTGCAATGCTAAGAATACTGAATTTGAATTTCATTTTAGGGAGGTAAAAATACGCAACTTGCAGATGAAGAAGATGTTAAATCATGGGTGTATTGAAAATACTTCCCAAGAAATTTAGCAACTATTTTATTAGAGAAATGATTATCGGATAATGGTTACATCGCCCTTTTTATTGGTGACATCCCCTTTGAAATTGGTCACCTTAAGGGTATAATAATAAACGCCTTCGGGCAATGGCGTCGTATTGTTTTTGCCACCCCACCAGTTGCCAACTTCCTTTGTTTCAAATACGAGCTGCCCCCAGCGCGTATAGATTTTCATCTCCATCGAATCGCATTTCGGGTTAATGCCACCTACTTCAAAGAAATCATTCTTACCATCTCCATTGGGTGTAAACACATTGGGAACAATGGGG
>CAIVZR010000061.1 GCA_903910445.1 uncultured Bacteroidota bacterium | reverse complement strand
TCAGAAAACCATTTATAAGAAACAGGATTGAGTTTAGAAATATTCACTATGGTTCCAGTATCATTCAAACAGAAAACTGGAAACACGGTAAAGTCGGCTTCCGTTCCAATATTAATGCGGATGGCTTTGGTAGAATCGATGAAAGCGCAGCCATCACTATTAGTGAATTTGCAATAAACGAGGTACGTTCCATTTTGGGTAAAATTAATATCGGTAGTTGCTGCAGCGGCATTGGAGATTGAATATCCAGCACTCGTAGCACCATTTCCTGCGGGGTTACAGCTCCATAAGTATTGAACCACGTTGGATGGATTTACATAATGGAAATTATAAACGATGGTACTGCTGAAATTAATATTGGAAGGAGCACAGCCAGTCGTTGCAATGGCAGAGATGGTACCTTTCACCCCACTTACTTTCACATAATTATTTTTTGTGATGCTATCGTTGCAATAAATTCCATTCTTCGCTTTATACGTAACATGATATATTCCAGGCATCTGAAAGAGTGTAAAGTAAGGGCTTCCTGTACCTGTTAAAGTAATATTGCTACTGTCTTTATGCTGGATGACCCACTGATGCGATAGGGTGCTTATTTTAGGATTTGTTGTTTGTGTGAATGCAATTCCCGAACCTGCACAAATATTAGAATCGGCAGTAGAGAAGTTCGCCACTGGCAAACCAATGGTAATCATTTTATTTTGCAGGACGGTATCACCGCAACCAAACTTATTGAATACAATCATCTTCACATTATACTTCCCTAGGGTATCGTATCGCGCAATGGGGTTAGCAATGGTATCATTGCCATTGAGTGAAAAATTGAGTGTATGTATGCTATCTAGACTATAAAATATCCAGCGATAGCGCTTGGGTGCTTTATTGGAGAATGTGGGGGTATTATCGGAGAATTGAATGGGCTGGCCCGGACAAGCGATGAGAGGATAGGCGGTGAAGGTGCCCTTGGCAGTATCCACTACAAGATAGCTTTGAATTCGTAAAGTATCCGAACAACCATTTGAATTGGATGCGACGAGCTCCACATCGAACCGCCCAAATTTATTAATGATGAATGTGGGGTTTTGTAACGTCGATGAGAACATGACCGTGGTATGATTCAAATCGTATACTTTCCAGCTATACGAATTGATTCCTGTAAGTGGCATCGTGCTTCTATTCGTCATCACTACCGTATCAGGGAAGGTGCAATTGATATTATCCGCACTAATGAAATCGGCTACTGGTGGGTTTATTGTAAGATAGTTGACGACCGATTTATTGGAAGGGCAGCCATTATAAATATATTTTAGTTGCACATCATACGAACCAATGATGGCGAATTTCACATAAACACTATCAATTGAATCGTTGCCTTGGGTGATGATGGCATTGGTGGGCAATACCCATTTAAACTTACCTGGGAACGGCAATCCCACCGTGGTGTTTCTTAGTTTGATAATCTGATTTCGGCATGGTGAAGTATTGCTTGCCTGAAAGTTTATTGTAATTGGGCTTCCTACATTGATATAGGCTGTTTTTGTTTTCGTATAGGTGCATCCTAAATTCGTAGTAACAGAAAGCGTTACATCAAACGCACCTTGAGAATTATAAACTACCGAAGGACTCAATGAAGAGCTAATTGGTGTGGTACTTCCAGAGAGCGTCCAATTATACGAGGTGATATTTTGTGCAGACAAGCCGCTTATAGAAGGCACCAGTTGCACATTCAATGGAGAACATCCTGAAGTGAAATTCGCAGTAAAATTCAGCGTTGGGCTATCCAATACATTGATGGCCGAATCGAGGTTCACCATCGCGAAGCAACCCAATGAATCGTGCATGCTCAGGGATACCGACTTATAACCCGTAAGTTTAAATACATGTTTCAATACCCTAGGCCCATTGCTATAGCTAACCCCATCGATAAGCCAGTCGCGGCTTTTAGAACGCGGTGTGATATCGGTGAAGGTAACGGTATCGCCACCATAACAAAGTAAAGTATTGCTCATGGTAAATTGAGCGATGGGCTTAATTGCAACGAAAATATAATTCGATTTGGTGAAATTACAAATGGTGCCATTGGGAAGATATACTCGAAGGTTTACGGTATAGGTTCCAGTATTACTGAAAATATTTGTTTTAATGGAATCGCTCGTCGACCGACTGCTAAAGCCAGTTCCAAAATTCCAAGAAAAATCGGAGCCTGCCGGGAAATTTTTTACTGTAAACTTAGCTATTAACGGAGCACAACCTGCGGTATCATTGGCAGCGAATGTAATACCTCCGCATTGCGCCCAAATTCCTTTAACGGAAATGAGTATGATGAAAAGGATTATTTTAATTGGCTTCATGATACTTTTTAATAAATTCTAAATTCTCTTTTGGGTTCATAAATTTTAAATAGCTACTACCACTTCCAACAGCAAATAACGGACATTCTAAGCAATCCCTATTTTAACTCTTCACAAATATAAAAACTACGGTCTTAACAATCAATTTTATGTCTAATAAAAAAGATTGATTCTTCACATAAAACATGTTCAGACGAAGCTTTGCAGGCATTACTTCATCAATATAAAACTGCTCCGGATTATTGGCCTTTGCGAGCAATTCATTCTCGTTACGGTACTTAATCGAGGCATAATCGGTAATACCTGGCTTCACTGATAATACTTCCAACTGTTCGGCATTATACATCTCCACATATCGGGGTACTTCGGGGCGGGGACCAACAAAACTCATTTCCCCTAAAAGCACATTCCATAACTGGGGCAATTCATCAATCTTATATTTCCGCAATACCTTCCCAATTTTGGTGATACGAGCATCATTATTTCCAATAGTGATACTTAATCCTTGCGTGGTTCGCTGGTGCATCGTACGGAATTTCAATAAGCGAAACCCTTTTTGATATTGGCCTATACGAAGCTGCCTGTAAAATACGCCTCCCCTGCTTTCCAGTACAATGAATACAGAAACCAAAATAAATATCGGCATCAGGATGATTAGTCCAAACACCGAAAAGACGATATCAAAAATTCGTTTAAGCAAGAACTTTATTTACTGATTCAACGACCGCGGAAATCACTTCCTTAACATCTGCTTCATTTAAATCGAAGAAAACCGGCAAACTAATTTCCACTTCGTAGTTAGATTTAGTTACTGGATAATCATCAATTTTAAATCCAAGCTTTTTATAAAAGCTCATCATCGGAACAGGAATGAAATGCACATTGACGCTAACCCCTAAACTACTAATAGACGTAATAATTTCGTCGCGTTGCATCTCCGTGCATTGATTTATTCGCAGTGGGTAAAGGTGATAGGATGATACTTTATCGGTAGTTTCAAAGATGGGAAGTTTGGCCCAAGAATATTCTTGTAACCCCTTCTGGTATTGGTCACAGATGGCCTTTCTAACAGGCAATGTTTCGGCATCATATCTGGAAAGCTCAACCAAGCCGATGCTCGACAAAATATCGGTCATATTAAATTTATAACCAGCTTCTACAATGTCATATTTCCAGTTGCCGGGAACCGATTTGGCGAGGGCATCTTTATTTTGTCCATGCAAGGTTTTCACACACAAATCCTGGTAGATTTTATCATTATCAAAACCTTCCAGATTTAGGCATATCGCGCCGCCTTCGGCAGTGGTCAGGTTTTTCACAGCATGAAATGAAATTACCGAGACATCGGTCAATGCCCCTGCCCTCTTTCCTTGATACCAGGCACCAATAGAATGGGCAGCATCGCTCAAAACCAAGATTCGGCCTAATTGTTCCTGAATATTATTTGCCACTTTGAAAAGCCCCCGATGCTTCTCGGCTAAGGCATTGATGGCGGCGTAATCGCAGGGCAATCCACCGAAATCGACGGGCATAATAACTTTTGTATTAACTGTAATTGCTGCTTCTATTCGTTGAACTGAAATATTAAAATCATCTTCATTCACATCAACAAAAACAGGTGTTGCGCCACAATGCATGATAACATTCGCGGTGGCACTATAGGTATAGGCCGGCAAAATTACTTCGTCGCCTTCGCCAACTCCATACCAGCGGAGCATGATTTCAAGTCCTGCCGTGGCAGAGTTCAAACACAATACTCGCTTGCATTGGGTATACTTTTGTAATTCTACTTCAAAACGTTTGGTTTTGGGACCGGTGGTAATCCATCCCGAACGCAGGGTATCGGTTACTTCATCAATTATTCTTTGGTCGATACGAGGGGGAGAAAATGGAATCATGAATTTAAAATTTCGAAATGCTTTTAGTTAATTTTTTATGAGCACAAGCAAATATGCCATGAGTTTTTTTGATTTTAAGCTATTTGGCACCTGCATACATTCGTTCAATAATATCAACTACCTTCATACCTTCGAGGGCATTGGTGGTAATGATGCCATCGTGATGCAGGGTGTCTACAACATTTTCGATAATGAAATGATGATTGGCAGCCGACCCTTTATATGGCCCATAATCATTGGGTGGATTGGTGGGTTCTAATATTGGCATCGTATAATTTTTCACATGACAATAATCTACTTTATCCATGTATTGTCCACCTACTTTTAAGGTGCCATGTTCGGCAATGATGGTCATACTGCTTTCCAGATTCTTATCCCAAACACTGGTTGTATAATTAAAATTCCCGATGCCCCCATTCTCAAATTCGAAATTAATGAGTCCCGAATCTTCAAAATCGGTGAGCGCTGCATGATTGAAGCTGGCGAATTTTGAGTGTATGTTTTTGATGTCGCCAAACACCCAGTACATCAAATCAACAAAATGAGAGAACTGAGTAAATAAAGTGCCTCCATCCAAATCGCGCGTACCGTGCCAGCTTTCCTTTTTATAATAACGCTCATCGCGATTCCAATAGCAATTTATTTGCACCAAATAAATTTGACCTAAGATTCCATCAGTGACGATTGATTTGAGCCATTGACTTGGGGGACTATATCGATTTTGCATTACACAAAATACTTCCTTATGGTATTGCTGTGCGAGGGCAATAACACTTTCAGAATCGGTGCGTTTTAAGCTCATGGGTTTTTCAATCACCACATGCATTCCATTTTCAATGGCGCTGCAAGCTTGTGTGGTATGAAACCCATTCGGTGTGGCGATTACCATGACATCTGCCTTGGTGGCAGATTGCAGGAAGGAATCTAAACTTTCAAAAGATGGTATATGAGAATAGACAGAAGCGAAGTTTGCACGAACTGTTGAATCCGTATCAATTAAAGCAACCAGTTCACAATCATTATTTCGCAGTATCATCTCTGCATGTCGCTTTCCAATATGCCCGCAACCCGTGACCGCAAACTTAATTTTATTCATATTGTTTACTTGCTCTCTAACAGATTAAATTATTTATAAAACACCTCTTCATAATATCTGAGGAATTTTGTTCCCCAGGCTATTTCTTTTGGCATGAACTCGAGTTCCATATCAAATTCCTGCATCACCGCAATAAGAGGTAAGTTAATTTTCAAACCCATCGCAGCTACCGACGTACCTTGGATTCTAGGGTTTACTTCTAAAATTTTAAAAGAGCCATCAGAGGCCTTCTTTACCTGAATACCAATAGGGCCATGCAATGGAATGCTTTCAATTATCTGTTTACAATAATTGATGATTTCAGGTTCGTTCACAAAGGTACCACCAATACTTATTCCATCACGCATTTGAGAACGTAGTCGAGGAAGGATGATAAAAGGCTTCCCATTTTTAATCATGGTATCAACAGTATATTCTTCTCCTGGCAAATATTCAGTCACCAAGAGTTCAGGAAAAGTTTGAGATTCTAAAATTTCAAGAGCTTTCTCATACGACATGAAAGTAACATTGGGCTTATGATGAAACAAAAGATCAAATTCATCCACACTCCTACTCACAATTCGGAACCCTCTACTTCCATTACCTACAGAAGGTTTGAAGCAAAATGGCCTATGCGGATAATCTAGCTTGCTTGCAGCATCCTTAAACTCATCAATGGTATTTACTTTATAAAACTCAGGCACTGCAATTTGTTGTGATTGCAAGTGTTCATAGAGTTTCCTTTTATTGTTTGCTAAATTCAATGGCTCCTCATCACTCACAATCACTTTAATTCCAAGCGCTTGAAAACGAGCTTTATGTTTTGCGAAATGAAATAATTCTTTCGTGACTAGTGGGAATACAATATTGATTTGCTTTTCTTCACAAATGCGAAGAATCACATCAATAAAATCGGGATCGGATGCCTTTGGTATCAATTCAAATTGCTCACATAAAAATCTACCTGAAGCTTCGGGGTTGGCATCGGCAGCGGTAATCATCAATAAAGGATAGCTTTTTAGCGCCTTTATAATTCCGGGTCCGCCGGGTGCACCAGCACCTGTAAGAAGTAAATTCATTATGATATTTGAATTAGAATATTCATTAGCTATACAATTTTACGCACCACCTCAAAAGCTTCGGCGAAGCTGCAACCTATTTGAACACCACGCGTACGAGCCAATGAAAAAATAAATTCTTCGCTCATATAGTCGCGTTTGGCCTGCGATTTATATTCTTGTAAAGCTTTTGATTTTTGCTGAATATGCCGTTGTTCCAACTTCACAAAACACTGTGTATTGAAAGATAGATTATTCCAGATGAGTTCATAACATAGAATATTGGTTTGTTTGAATGCCCGCAAACCTTCTTCAGCAATGGTTTTATGATCCTGATGTAAATCGTTGAGTGATGGCATCAGCACCAAATCGAATTTCACTTTCTTACGAAGTGTAATCAGTTCTTCTAAAATTTCCTGACGTACATAATTGAGTTTTCTTACTTGAAAATTATATACCATCAAATGCTCGGGAGCAATACCCAATACTTTAGTGGCGGCACGCACTTCTGTTTTAAGGATATCCTTATCAAAGCCTTCGGGTACACTTTCCTGAGCTGTTGAAAAAGCTGCATAATATACATTCGAACCTTCTTCAAGCAGGCGGGCAATAAATCCACCACAGCCTAATTCTCCGTCATCGGTATGTGGGGCTAGGACTAAAACATTTGGGTATTGAGTCATATTTTATTTCTTTAAAATTCCGAGGATAAACCCCGAACCATAACTAAGATGAAGCATTGGAAAAACGATGAGCGTGCTCCACTTAGATGCAAATTCCAATTTATTTCTGAAGGAGAAATAAAAATCGAGTGCAATATAAAACAAAAGTGGTAAAAGGTAAATTGGGCAGCATATTGAAAGCCATATCCCCGCGATATATAAGGTAAAAAATGCTGGTATTAAGTGTCGTAATCGAAGTGCCGCATTTACCTTCTTTAAAACCAAAGGTTTATATAATCCGTATTGAAAATATTGGCTCGCCATTTTAGTTATCGAATTTCGAACATAATATTCAGAGGTGATTTTCGATGATTGGAAGATGGTGGCCCCTTTGCTTTTGAAGCGGGCATTGAGTTCATCATCTTGATTGCGTATGAGTTGCTCATCGAAATAGCCATAAGTATCGAATGCCGATTTCTTCCAAAATCCAAAGGGTACGGTATCAACATAACCATCTTTTATTTCCGTACGAAAACTCGAATCGCCCACTCCAAACTTGCATGACATGGCATAAGCAATGGCATTGCCCATCATGCCTTCACCTTTTGAATGAATATAACCACCAACATTGGTAGCATTTGTTTCCAAACTATTTTCAAGGCATTTCTCGAGGTAATCATTGGGATATAGCGTATGTGCATCTACTCGTGCAATATAATCTCCCGTTGCAGCCCTGATTCCAATATTCATAGCATGCGGGGCGTATTTAAATTTATTATGTAATAAGATTATTTGCCCAGGATATTTAGCAGTGAAAGTATTAATAATACTTAGGGTTTTATCGGTCGACCCTCCATCAACCAGGATTAATTCTTTGTCGATGATTTTCGATTGAAGAAAAAACTGGATGAGTTTTTCAATATATTTCTCTTCGTTATAAATAGGGCAAACCACTGAAATCTTCATCATCCTTTTAATTAATCTCTATTTATAATTAAGCTCGTGAACAATTGAAATTTTCCATTTTGTTTCCTTCTGATATTATCTGTTTTTTCGAATGTGAGCTGCAATCCCGCACATAGATAGGTTTCGAAAGCATCACTAATTATTTTCAGTTGTACTTTCGATAATTCAATTTCCGAGATATAATAGATTGTAAAAGCATCTAATGCTGTTTGGGTAAAATAAATTTCTTTAATACTCGTGAAGCTCTCTAAGATTTTCCGAGAACAGTAATACATTGTCAAACCCGCTGCCTGTCGGCCATCGGGCAATATGATGGTATCATCCGATCGGCCCATGAGCTCGCTGATGCCCAGCTCATTTAATTCATTCGTAAGGAGTTTGCCTCTATCTGCAATATTGTATTTTACAAAAGGGAAGGCTTTATTAAATAAACTCGTGATTAAAATTTCATCTTTTGAATTGGTCTCAACATAGATTAGTTCTTCTGAAATTTTCAGGAATCCATCGGGTTTTTGATATGCGATGATACCGAATTCAGAGGCACCATATTCAATAACACAAGGAACACCGGTGGCTTTCTCAATCAATAATTTATCATCAGGAGTGCACATTTCGGAGGTTACCATCACGCAACGAATACTTGGACATACGGTATTCAATATGATTTCTATACGCAATAAATAC
>CAIVZR010000060.1 GCA_903910445.1 uncultured Bacteroidota bacterium | reverse complement strand
GCTCACACGCCCATCCAGCTTGGTGAGTTTATTGATGGTATACGGATTGTTCATCTCCGATTTATTACTAATCCAGTTCTTCTTGGATGCAGTATACAAGAAATTGGTATCAATCTGATTTCCAAAAATGAAATCCCAACCCGGTGCATTACTTGAGAAATTCTGTCCGAAATTATTTGGCGATGGTAAGAATCCCGGTATGCCACTTCCATCATTGACGGTATAGTTGAAATTGGCATTCTTAATTCCTGTGAGGAACTTTACAACCACTCTTAATGCAACAGGGTAGGTGGCAGTGTTCTCTTCTTTCTTAGGTTCAGCACCTTTCTTTACATCTGTTTTCTTTTTTGCATTCTTCGCAGCATCTGGCGATGTTTCTTCTGTTCGGCCACTCTTCGCATTGGCAGCAGCACTCTGCTCGTTGATTTTCTTCAAGAACTTCCACTTATTATACAATTGGGTGAAGTTGAATTGTGACTGAATCTGGAAATTACGAGAGTTTTGAATCTGATTTCCTAAGGTATCTTTCAATAATGCCAATGGCGCGCCCATCCAGTCGTAACTAATATTATAGTTTGCGTTCGATGTAATCCAATCAGTAAGTGGGAATTTATTAAATGGCAATTGATAATTCAATCCGATATTCTGATTGAACTTACGTACTTCACCACCTTTGAAGAAATTGTTCTGAATGGTATCGCGTTGTAGTGACGTTTCGATGGCACCTCTTGGCTCTGGAATACGCGAACCATTATTCGCATTATAAGTAATCTTTAACGCACGTGTTAAAGCCCATTGTAAATCATAAATGCGATTCATGGTGAAATCCTTATCGTAAGTAGGAAGAATCTCTACGATAGCGTTATTATTATTTCTAAAGTCGGTATTACGAAGTTGAAGTACATTATATCTTCTATCGGTTTCAGTTCGGAAATTGAAACTGGTTGGCAATACATTTACATTAATATCGGTGATTAATTTCAACCATTTCGATTTACTTATTTTAGTGAATGGTTGTAAAGTAACCGTTGGGAAACTATACGCATACGTTATCATCCCTCTCCAGCTTTTGTTTTCGATACGTGCAGAAGTAGGATTGTGTTTATAAATTCGATTGTATTGATAAGAGAAAGTGAAATTGCTCAAACTCCATGGCATGGGCTTTTTGGAGCCTACATGGTTCTTTCTCATATTAATTAAATTCAATCCATACCTGCTGGTATAATCATTGGCTGCATCCTTCAACTGCTGGTAAAGCTCAGGGTTAGTGCTGGCTCTGGCGGTGTTTAATGCTTGCTCTAAAGGCACATCGGGGTTCAATGGATTGTAATGTGGTTGAATTACATCTTCACTATACGATAAGGCCAAGGGAATATTAAATCCTGCCTTCAATGGGAAGAATTTACCCAACTCGAAATTAGAAACGAAAGCGTATCCTCTCACATCATCTCTACTACGCTCATTCAATTTCTTATCCAAGGCCCCATAACCATAGGTATGAATATGTGAGGAGAGGCGCATGTTACCGAAGTCAGCAAGCTTAACATCGGCGCGGGCTTCGGCGGCCCAGCCTCCCTGGTTATTAAATTCTTCTAAGCGTAATTCATTGAACCAAACTTCACCACAATGATTTAATTTATCATCTGCAGGGTTACGCACGCCAATACAAATTACTTTCACACTACTGATATCGGGGGTTCCTACAATTTTATAACCTGGATGTAATATGGAGAAGAAGGGTTGCGTTAGGGATACAGTATTGAACTCACGTTCTTGTTTTATCTCTGCTAAATAGTCCAAAACCAAATCCATGTGATTGTCATTTGGCCATATTTGTTCGGCAGTGTTTTGACCTGCTTCGGTAACTTGCAACGGCCAACTATATTCGTAGTAGTTATTGGTATAATCTGTTCCTAATCTGATGAAACCATATAGCTCTCCATTCTTCAATATCTCTCCTTGAAATGCTTCTGCATGGGTATACATACGAATATGTTTGTAATTTCTAAAATCGTATTGGGTATTACGGAAAGCACCACGAGCATCATCATCTTCCAAGTTACAAGTAATCATAGAGAGTGATTGCTCATTCTGTTGCACGTATTGCGGATTGCTTGGATCGAGCTGACGATTGATGCCGGGAGGAATCACATAATTAATCGGTTGACGTTTGCTATTTTCTTCAATGTTTACCGTGGTTACATCGAAACGTGTGGTAGTTGTTAGTGGAGAAATCAATACCTGACGTGGATCGCGTAATGCTTGGGTACATTTCCTCCATTCGCTTCTCACCAATTGAAATTCACCCATACGTAAAATTACACTGTCTTGAAAGCCTTTTAAAATTAGACGAATGAAACGTATCGATTTAAAATCATTAATGCTTCCGTATTTCTTTTCAAATTGCTGGATAGGAATTTTTATTTGATACCAATAAACTTGTTGTGTTCCACTGCTAATAGCAACACTACGCAATTGCTTATCGGTAATGAAATTTTGTCCGGGGGTCATCGAACTTGGATCTAGGTGAACACGATACTGGAAATAATCTTCGCTGGTATTCATCAAGAAGTCGCGATCAATATCTTCATCATCAGGAGTTGAAGTATAAGCAGCATTTTGATATCCGAATTTTGCTTGAGATTGTGCACTGGTAGGAGAGTTTCCATCACCATTGTTTATATAACGATAACGATCGATGATGCTTGCCTGGTTATTGTCTAATTTATCACCCAAATAGTATTTGTAATCATCTGCTGATGGGTCATTGGCAGCATCAATATAAGCTTGTGAGTTGGCTCCAAACTTGGCTTTCAACTTCGCCAAATAGGCGGTATCGAAGAAGGCTCGCTCTTCATCATCATTTAATCCATCCAAACCAATATCTTGAAACGAACGAGCATTTTCATCATTGTCGAAAGCATTCACTATCGGACTCAACTTAGAAACAATTCCCCACTCTGTGGTATCCACATGTTCTTTGGTGGCTGTCTTTGGCAATCCATGCTCGAAACTCTTTCTTCCATCGGGCAAAATATCTTCGCTCATATTTCCCAGCTGAATAATGAAATCACCATTATTGCTTGGGTTCTTTATGAATGGATCCATCACCCAAATACTGATATAATCGATATTGGCTGCTTCAAAGTCGTTGGTCTCAATCTTACGCATGATACCACCCCAATTACTTTTTGGATTGCTTAAGGTACCATCTGCGTTCATTCCATCCACATTAAAATTATAGGCAGCACGGGTTTTAGGATTGAATACGATATCGAGTGATTGTAAATTAGAGGCAGTAGTTTGTGCTAATTGCTTATCAGGATACACTTCTTTTTGTAAAATCAAACGTTGGTATGGATCGTCGAGTACCGCACTAGTAATGCCATTGGGAGGGGTGCCTCCGAAAAACGTGAACTGATCAACGAAGTACCACGACATGCGCGCGGCATTATAACGATTGGCGAGTCCTTTACTATTTCCTGATGGAAAATCGATGGCGTTTCCTTGTGGTGTGCTGGCAGTGTACCATGCATTTGGAGTTCGCATATCATAAGGCGATTCAGCACCCTGGAAGTCGTCGATATAAGAGAATCCTTTTTTTGTTTTATCTAATGAACGTGGCACGCCAGGAACAATCTTCGCAAACTCTGCTGCTAAAGTCACACTCGATACTTCCTTGGTTTCAATGAACGGAAGTTTATCAACTAACTTCGTAATGAATCGCGAATCGGATTTAAAAATACCATCCAATCCATAAATGGAGTTGGAGAGTGGCTCATCACCTGCAGATACATTTTGTGTTAGCGGACGCTCGCCCAAATGCAAATAGGTGCCTCCCAAAACAAAATCTTTATTGACTTTGTAATCTAGTCGCGTACCAATCAAACTCTTTTGCTGTGTATTGAATAAGTTATTGTTATCGGCTTGCACTTTAATCACAGCGCCCGATTGCAATAAACTGGTATTGATAATTTTTACTTTTCCAATTAAATAATCTACGGTGTAATCAACGCCCTCTCTCAATGGCGCACCGCCAGCAGTTACTTTTACCGAGCCTTTAGGAATATTAAATGCATTGAGGGAAATTTCATTACTTGCACTTCCCTGATAACTTCCTCGAATATAAAAACGATTATGCCTTGCATCTTGCTGTGCTGCGTATTTCGTGGAGTCGTACAGGGTTTGATAACAGTACGTTGGCGCCGTAATGGCCGTATTACTAAATTTCTTTTTCAGGTAACTGCCAAAGGGTTCCAAACAAGGAAAGATGATCCGTCCATTGGCGGAGATGATAGTGGTTCCTTCAATAAAGTCAAAGACTCCATCGCTCACATTATCCTGCTGGGCGTTGACATTATCGAGGTTTAAAACTTTTACTAAGGGAACTTGGTACAAATTGGCTTCATCTTTCGCAGGAATGAAATTGAACTCTGTTCCAGTGGCTTCGTCTTTATAGATGATGTTTAACTTGAAATCTTTTTGTTGAACAGAATAGGCATTCAATGAATAGATATTCTTCATCATCAATTTCCAGGTTGGTAAATCGGGACGAACATTATACCCTTTCAATAATTTCACGAAGAGCACCTTGTTCGAGTTGGAATCGTTCACCACCTCTGTACTAAACTCACCCACTTTAAATACTTGTCCGTTATAAGTGTACTCATACGCCACGGCCAATACCTCACCACTATTCAATGGAGAGTTTAAGGAGATATAACCGAGCTTGCTGTTGAGTGTAAATTCTTGTTCGGTCAATCGGCGTGAATAGGTTTGTAATTGATAATCCACACCCGAAACCAGATTGGTATAATTAGAACTCAAACGATTGATAACACTGTTTGAATTACGCAATACATTATCGTTGTATGCCGTGTTGTAGAGGGAGTTATTATAGTTGTCGGTCGCCTTATGATTACGAGAAGTTAAGTTGGCAGGATTGTATGGATCGCCTTCACCTAAGTCGGCAAAAGCCAATACGTCTCTCGATTCTGAGTAGGATGAGTTTCTGTTGGTGATCCAAACTTCCACACGATTAATTTGAACTGCGGAGTTAATCAAAGGAATACGTGAAAGCCATTCGTCGTAGTGCTCGCGAAAAAACTGACCTAAGAAATAATGTCGGTTGACATCATAATTATCGGCTGTTAAATCGAAATTGGTTGTTTGTGCACCGCCCGTGAATTCGGTGGTAGTTGATTTTCCTTTGTTTTGTGTTACGATGGTGGTTACCGTGAGTCGGCCAAATTGTAATCCCAGTTTCAAACCAAATAGCGACTGACCTGGATTGATGAGGTTGCTATTGAGAGGCAATCCTACATTTCCCATTTCTATTCGTTTGATGATTTCGTCTTCTTTACCGGTATAGTCGAGTTTGAAGATATTATCAAAATCAAAAATTGCTTTGGTATCGTTGATGGCATTAATTTTTATTTTATCGCCAATATTCCCTGTGAGGTTGAGTTGTATGTTTTGATCGAAGTCGAATTGCGTTACGTGTCGTTGCTTCGGACTCAGTGCCGGATTATTTATTCGGTTGCTGTTTACACCGAAGATAAGTTCTGCGCTACCTTGGGGGTGCAGGTCGACGGTGCCACCGAGCCAGCTGGTAAGTGAGTTGGGAGGCAGGTTGATGGCGGAGAGGAGGCCACCCCCTTTTACAAACTCTTCCGACATGGAGCGTTTGCGGAAATAATCGTCGGTACTTTTCTTACGACTTTCGGCGAGGTATTCATCGAGGGTAAGGAAGCGTGGTGTTCCTACGGTGGTGTTTCCTACTTTGTTTCTGTTCACGAATCCACCGCTGAGTGAATCATATTCGGTGGTATTATTTACGTTGGGAGGCGTTTTAAGCTGAATGCGTGTTCGATGTACTTTGTTGGAGTCCACTTCAGGCGAATCAATCACCACACCGATATTCATGCGATGGATATTCGCAGAGCTTGCGGCCTTGAGGGAGGATGCAAAAAATAATAAAACAAATAAGGTAATCGCGCTACGTACTAAATTCATTGTCTCGGTAATGTTTTTCAAAATAAAATTTTACTGCGTTATGCAAGGTTAGCGGCTATAACGCGGTTTTAAAATTTTATTCTTCTGTTTCGAATTTTATGACGTAAAAATGACGCTATAGGCAGTTTCGATTTTAATGTTGTTTGGCGAATTAAGTAATAAAAACTGAAGTAAACAAGTAATGGGTTCTGTTTTTTAATTTCGAATAAAAATAGCGTGTAGTCAATGCTTGAACGCATTTTGGGTGGAATTATTTTAAGGGGGAGATTGATGGGTGATTAGGCGCTAAAAAACATTTACTTTTTTTATTCAAATTAGGTAACGGTTGCTTTTTTCGAATTCCCTATAATTGAAATTTATTAAGTGTTTTCATTTGAATCATTCGTTTTGATTGTAGTTTTTTAATTTGTTAGTAAATGTTTTAAACCCTTCGTTAATTTATTGTCATTTCTCAATTATAATCTTAACTTCGCCCTCTGAATAACCATTCAGTATCAATGTCTCAACTTAGTGTAAAACACTTACTCGGAATTAAATATCTCAACCCCGACGATATTCAATTAATTTTTACCACCGCAGACAATTTCAAACAAGTTATCAATCGTAAAATTAAGAAGGTGCCTTCTTTGCGCGACCTCACGATTGCCAATCTCTTCTTTGAAAACTCTACCCGTACCAAGCTCTCCTTCGAACTCGCCGAGAAACGATTGAGCGCCGATGTGGTGAATTTTTCAGCCTCCGGAAGTAGCGTCTCTAAAGGGGAAACACTGATTGATACGGTAAACAATATTCTTAGCATGAAGGTAGATATGGTGGTCATGCGCCACCCCATGCCAGGTGCCGGAATCTTCCTCTCTCGTCATATCGATGCCAATATCATCAATGCCGGAGATGGTACCCACGAACATCCAACACAAGCCCTTCTCGATGCTTTCTCCATTCGCGAAAAAATGGGCGATCTCAAAGGCAAACGCATCGTGATTGTGGGCGATATCCTGCACTCTCGTGTGGCACTCAGCAATGTATTCTGCCTTCAAAAATTAGGTGCGGAAGTGATGGTATGTGGCCCAACAACCTTGATTCCTAAATACTATCACACCCTCGGAATTAAGGTAGAGCATAACCTCAAGAAAGCCCTCGAATGGTGCGATGTAGCGAATATGCTTCGTATTCAGCTCGAACGCCAGGATATAAAATTTTTCCCAAGTTTAAGAGAATATAGCTTGATGTTTGGTCTGGATTTGAAAACGCTTCAAAGTCTCTCCAAAGAAATTACCATCTTGCATCCAGGCCCTATCAACAGAGGTGTGGAAATTACCAGCGAGGTGGCCGACAGCAAGCAAAGTATCATCTTGCAACAAGTAGAAAATGGGGTGGCGATTCGTATGGCGGTATTGTATTTATTAGCCAATCAGAAAGAGCAAACTTTAAGTGCTTAGTTACTAAAGCTTGCGATAAAAGTCAATCAGAATATTTTTTTCTCGTTCCCAGTTATAGTTCATGGCCACAGCGCCCGGGCCATTCGCTGAGTATTGTGATTGTAAAACTTTGTCTTCATAAATTTTCTGTACAGCATCCGCCAATTGCTCTGGCTCCTCAAAAGGCACGCAGATTCCGCATTCGCGCCTTTCCACTACCGCCTTGTATAAACTAATATTGGTGGCAATTATGGGCAAACCTACCGCCATGTATTCGAATAATTTGGTAGGATAACTTTCACTATGATTTGGAGTAGGCATTAGCATGCACAAGCCCACAAAGCTTTTTTGTGCGATGCGGTAGCTATCCGATTGTGGCAAGGGCCCATGCCAGTTCAATTGATTCCTGATTTGCTGATAGTAAGGCAGGGCTTCAATGGTGGCCATGAGTCCAGGGTCGGTAATCTTGCCCACCAAATCCAAACTCAGGCGCAGTCCTTTCTTCTGTAATAAGTAAATTAATTCAACCATTAGTAATGCACCCCGGTTGCGATGAATAGTACCCACATACACGATGTTGCGGCACTCGCTGCGATCTTGTACTAAAAAGGGTTTCAAGGCATTGATATCACAAAAATTTTCAACCACACAGAGGTGCTTCGCCTTGCCCTGATAGATAGAGATATAACTGCTCTCGGCCAGGATGAGTGCTGCATTGCGGGCAGCCCAATTATCGAAATAATTGAAAATATTGCGGTACATCGCAGGCTGGTTGTGCTCCAGCATACTCGAACGATAATCTTCATGCACATCATAAACCACATTCTTCCCCATTTTTTTAAGAATCCATAGCAATGGCAATAGTTCTGGGTCGTGTATGTGATAAACAGAAGCCTGCTGCTGACGGGCTAGTTTGAATATCCGAATTAAATTTTGAAGGTTATTATTCAATTCATATTTAAACCCCAGCACTTTGATTCCATCAATCAAACCTTCTTGTGCATTGGCAGCCAGCAGTATTACTTCGTAGTAACTCTTGAGTGCTTTGCATTCTTTTTGAAAGATTCGGGTATCGAAAGCCGCGTGTTTTGTGGTGATATGGCAGATTTTTATCATGTGTTAGGCCTGCAATATTAGTAGTTTCAAGGTTTTTCCACATATCAATTTCATTTTTGTTGATTTTAAATGATGATAATTCCCATAATAAAAAATATTTTTGTACTCCGTTAAATTCTTAAGTATATTCCATTTACTATGTCACGTTCTTCCATCATCTCCACTATTCAAAGCAGGGGTTCTGTACCTATTGCATTTCCTGCAGAAAAGCTAACAGAATACTATGCTACCAACGTTTTTAATGATGCCGCCATCAAGAAATTTTGCTCAAAGGAGGCTTATCAAGCCATTCGTAATGCAGTAGACAAAACGACTCCTATTGATCGCAAACTTGCCAACGATGTTGCTGAAGGAATGAAACAGTGGGCATTGAGTAAAAATGTAACGCACTATACACACTGGTTTCAGCCGCTTACAGGCACTACTGCCGAAAAGCATGATGCCTTTTTTGAACCTGATTCAAATGGCAATGCCATAGAAGTGTTTAATGGGAAAGCACTCGTACAACAAGAGCCCGATGCATCTTCCTTCCCCAGTGGAGGAATTCGCAATACCTTCGAAGCCCGCGGTTATACAGCCTGGGATCCTTCGTCTCCAGCCTTTGTAATGGAATATGAAAGTGGCAATACCTTATGTATTCCTACCGTTTTCGTATCATACACTGGGGAGGCCCTCGATTATAAAACACCTTTATTGAAGGCATTGAATGCAGTAGATAAAGCTACGGTAGATGTATGTCAGTATTTCGATAAGAAAATCACCAAAACCTGGAGCTCTCTGGGGATTGAACAAGAATATTTTTTGGTGGATGAAGCATTCTTTAATGCTCGTCCCGACTTGATGCTAAGCGGCAGAACCTTATTTGGTGCAGCGCCTGCTAAAGGACAACAATTAGAGGATCATTATTTCGGAGCGATTCCAGAAAGGATTCACAGTTATATGGTGGATTTCGAACATGAAGCCATGAAACTGGGTATCCCTCTTAAAACCCGCCATAATGAAGTGGCACCGGGCCAATACGAATGTGCGCCAATGTTTGAAGAAATCAATTTGGCGGTAGATCACAATGCCCTTTTGATGGATTTGATGGAAAAGGTGAGCCGCAAACACAAATTAAAAGTATTGCTTCACGAAAAACCATTCGCTGGTATCAACGGAAGTGGTAAACACAATAACTGGAGCTTAATTACCAATACGGGTGTGAACTTGCTTTCTCCAGGTGCTACCCCACAAAGTAATCTCATCTTCCTTACCATTTTCATTAATGTAATTAAAGCGGTACACGATAACGCCGATTTGCTCAGAGCAAGTATAGCCAGTGCAGGCAACGATTTCCGTTTGGGAGCCAACGAAGCGCCACCTGCAATTATGAGCGTGTTCGTAGGAACGCAATTGCATAATATTTTGAACGACGTTGAGAAGAATAAACCTAATAGTGAAGCACGTGCAGTAGGTAGTATCAAGATTGATAAGATTCCTGAAATTTTATTGGATAATACCGATCGTAATCGTACGTCGCCATTTGCCTTTACAGGTAATAAATTTGAATTCCGTGCCGTAGGTTCGAGTGCCAACTCAGCCAATGCCATGACCGTTTTGAATACCATTGTAGCCGAAACTTTAAAACAATTTAAAGCAGAAGTGGATGGTATCATTAAGAAAGGCAAATCGAAAGAGGAAGCCATCATGGAAACCCTTCGCAACTATGTGAAGAAGTCGAAGAATATCATTTTCGAAGGCAATGGTTATAGCGACGAGTGGGTGAGAGAAGCAGCGAAGAGAGGGTTGAGTAATATCAAAACCACACCGCGTGCTTTAGATGCGTATGTGACACCGAAGTCGGAGAAGATGTTCATCGAGAATAAGGTGTTCAATAAGCGTGAATTGCATGCTCGTCATGAAATCATGCTCGAGACATATATTAAGAAGGTGCAAATTGAAGCCCGTGTCATGGGTGAGATGGCTTATAGCAATATCATACCTGCTGCCTTACAATATCAAAAAGTTTTGATTGATAGTGTGGTGGGTATGAAAACCATTGGCATTGCAAAAACGAAGATGACTTCGCAATTGGATATTATCAATGAGATTAACGATCGTGTTACCGTGATTAAAACCCAAGTGGATAAGATGATTGGTGAGCGTATGAAAGCCAACCGTATGGCGGATACTCACAAGAAAGCCATTGCCTATTGTGATAAAGTAAAGCCACATTTCGATCTAATTCGTGATGAAGTTGATAAATTAGAATTTATTGTTGCTGATAATTACTGGCACCTTCCGAAATACCGCGAAATGCTATTTATTAGATAATATATTTAAATTAAATGACTTGGTTTTCAAGGGCATATATCGTCATTTGAAATTCCTTTTTCGAATAGAATATTTTATTTGGTCGTTTAAATTTATTCCTTACTTTTGTAGTGTTAAGCGCAAGCTTAACACTGTTTTTTTCATAAGTTTTTATTCATTAAAGAGGGACTGGTTCCCTCTTTTTTGTTGCCCTCAATTTTCGAATATCATGGTATTATGTCCCACTGGGAAATTAATACAGCGGTAATGATAACTTCGTCATCGCCTTGTATTATACTTTTCTCTCATACTTCACTCTGTCACTAATTTTTGCCGCCGTTGTTGCGTGTTGTGTAATGGGCTTTGCGGCAGGTCACCAACAACTGGGCGTAATTGATTTTCGAAATACAAACCGGTTAAAGGGCCGCCCCGATGGGGGCTTAATACAAGGGAATTGCCTGATTGCTATTAACGGGTCGCCCCGATGGGGCTAGATGCAATTGCACCGATAAAAAAGGACGAAATATTAGTATAGATATAATTTTGTTTCGTACGGACAATATCATTAATTGATAAATAATTTTTCAAATTTGAATTTGTCTTTGTATTAAGCCCTAGAAGGGCGCTCTGTTAGTAGCAGAAATTACACAATATTCTTGTATTAAGCGCCGTAGGTGCGACCCTTAGCAGTGAAATTTGAACGTTGAAAGGGGCGTTTCCTAATTTATGTTTTCATTTAAACAAATTTTTATAAATAATAAAATATACGAATTCATCAAAACAATACTTTCAAACGTACCTACGGCACGTCAATACAGGAGCGGCTTCTGTGCTACCCACCAAATGTTCCGAAGGAACATAATACTACACCCTCTATATATGAATTTTTGAATTATAAATCACCATTGTATTCTCTCTTCTCTCAAACTTCGCTCTCACACTGACTTTGCTACCCACCAAATGTTCCGAAGGAACATGAATACAATAGCGAATTATAATATTCAAATTGAACTATGGAGGATGCTGTATTATGTCCCCATAGGGACATCTGGTGGGTAGAAAGGTTATCGTGCTGCATTGACGTTCCATAGGAACGTTTGAATATGATTTTCGAATAGTAGAATACAATAGCGAATTATAATTCAAACACGATTTTATTATTCAATCTATCATTTATTTTTCCTGTTTTTTTCGCATACCAACCCCTTTGCCGCCGTTGTTGCGTTTTGTGCAATGGGCTAAGCGGCAGGTCACCAACAACTGGGCGTAATTTGTATCTTCTTAGAAAACAACCGTTCTTAGCATTCATGACAAATTCATGATTATAAAAATCCTCCTTTAACTAACCCTTTACGTATTTTTGTCGTCTATAGCTACTAAATAACTCGAATTGAATTATTTTCGTAATTGTATTAAAAATCTAAAAATGAATTTTAAAAAAATATTGTGCATCCTATTCATCGTATTAGCCGCCTTTAATTTAAAAGCTGATTATACTGTGAATGGATTTGTAACCGATGCAAAAACTGGGGAAGCGCTAATCGGTGTGAGTGTATATTCGTTTGATAAAAAAATAGGCGGTGTAACCAATAACTACGGCCATTATACACTTACCTTCCCGAGCAAGCGCGATAGCGTAGATTTGTATTTCTCCTATATTGGATATAAAACCACCGCATTTAAAATAAAGTTGATCCCCTCAATAACACTGAATGTTCAGCTGGAAATAAACAATGAAATAAAACAAGTGGAAATTGTGGGTGAACGCAAAAATGAAACCCTCGACAACCCGCAAGTGAGTAGAATTGAGATTAGTGCCTCTCGCATCAAACGTATTCCTGCCATCCTAGGTGAGCCCGATGTGATTAAAGTAATTCAGTTGCAACCAGGAGTGCAAAAAGGAAGTGAAGCAGGTACCGGGCTCTATGTACGTGGCGGGGGCAATGATCAGAACCTGATTTTATTAGATGGCGCGCCATTATATAATGTATCACATACGTTTAATTTCTTCTCCGTATTTAATACCGATGCGATTAATTATGTATCGTTTTATAAAGGTGGATTTCCTTCTCGCTTTGGCGAACGTCTCTCGAGTGTGCTCGATATCACCATGAAAGAAGGAAACTCAAAACGCTTCTCTGGTTCGTTCTCGTTGGGTACCGTTTCGGCTCGAATGATGCTTGAAGGGCCGCTTAGCAAAACAGGTAATACCACCTTCATGGTCTCGGTGCGCCGTACCTATTTGGATAAATTGATTCAGCCTATTTTCAAAATACTCAATAATGATTCGTCTCAAAGTAGCTTGGGCTATTATTTCTACGATGTGAACTTCAAATTAAGTCATCGTATTTCTCAAAACGATCGGGTGTTTTTTAGTTTTTATAAAGGGATGGATAACCTTTACAGCTCCTTCAAAGAAACTATCAATACCGCCAATTCAAAGGAAGAATCAACGCTTACTGCGGGAATGAAATGGGGAAATACCTTGGCTACCATGCGTTGGAGTCATATCTTCAATAAAAAAACATTTGCCAATTTCATGGTAGATTATACAGGGTACAAAACAAAAATTTATCTTTCTATGGAAGATATATTTACCTATTCCAATAATCAACAAGAAGGGATAGGGCTTGATTTCCTGATGTTCAATGGGATACGCGATTTTGGCGCCAAAGCCGATTTTGACTATGTGCCGAATTCAAAACATACAATTAAATTTGGAGGTAACTACGTGAATCATCAATTTACACCGAGTACTATTTCAATCAAATTTTATCAAACAGGATTTCTTCCATTCGATACTACCTTAAATCCTTCACGTCAAATTACAAGCAATGAATTGGCTTTTTATATTGAAGACGAGACCTTATTAAAAAAGAATTTCAAGGTAAATTATGGATTGCGACTCACTTCATTAATTGTTGACCAACGCGTATATGCCTTCCCAGAGCCACGCATTTCTGGACGCTATGTTGTGAGCAAGAAATGGACTTTGAAAGCATCCTATGCCATGGTGCACCAGTATCTACAACGTATCCTCATTTCGAATTCGGGATTGCCACTCGATTATTGGGCACCATCTACCAAATACATTAAACCACAAGCCTCACAACAAGTGGTTTTCTCATCCAATCATAGTTTGAAAAATGGTTTCGAACTCATCGCCGAAACTTATTATAAATTCTCCAATAATATCAATGTATTGAAATCAGCTTCCGATATTTTCAATGTAAGCTTGAATAACTGGGAAACCAATGTAGAACAAGGAATTGCTCATAGTTTTGGATTGGAATTATTGTTACAGAAAAAATTTGACGACCGTTGGAGCGGTTGGATTGGATACACACTTTCCAAATCTATTCAGCGATTCCCAACCGTAAATTTCAATAATTATTTCCCAACCGATTTCGATCGTCGTCACGACTTAACGTTGGTGGTATTATTTAATCCCGGAAAGAAATGGAGTTCTGCACTTACCGTGGTGTACGCCACCGGTCAGCCATTCACCCTTGCCACTGGAAAATATTTCGATGTAAATGGTAATTTGATTTACGAATTTTCAGGACGTAATAATGTGCGATTGCCCAATACCAAACGTGTTGATCTGAGCTTCACACGTAAGTATGATGAAACAATGAATGGCCAGTTTAGTTTCGATCTCTCGTTTTATAATGTGCTTTTTGCAGCCAATCCTTCGGGAGCTGTAATTAATCAAAATGGCAGTGCTTACAAGGCATATTATAATAGCTTTATCCCATTCATGGTTCCTGCATTAAGTCTTAACTATAAATTCTAATCAACAAAATGAAAAAATATATCATCATCATTTTCACCCTTGCGCTTCTAAGTGCTTGTCAGAAAGAGTTTCAGGTGGATAATAGCAAGTATGAAACCAAGTTGGTTGTAAATAATTTGTTTCAACAAAATACTCCTTTTGAAGTGCGCGTATCTCATTCGGTCAATGTATACGATACTATTGCTCCTGAATATGTGAGCTCTGCTATAGTGAAACTCTATATTAATGGGCAATACACAGAAACATTATCTCCTTTTGGCAATGGTTATTATAGTGCTACCAGTATACCTCAGCCAGGCAAGACTTATAAGTTACAAGTAAGCAATACTGGATTCAAAGATGTAGAAGCCGAAAATACCTTGCCTAATCCAGTTCAAATCAGCGACTGGTATTATATTGATTCAACCTATCAGGATGCCAATGGCGATTATTATGGAGAGCTCTCTCTAACCATCAATGACCCCGCCGAAGAGAATAACTATTTATTGAGTTTGGAATTTTATGATGTGGTAACTGCCAGTTATTTGAACCTTGGTACTTTCAGTAGCGACGATCAATCTCTCAATCAAAACCTCGCTAAACGGCTGGATAACGGAGAGTATTTATTCACTGATAATTTGTTCAATGGCAAGAAGAAAACCATCTTATTGAAAGTGCCATCTGGCTTCTATCAGGGCCAGCCTAACTATTTATTGAAACTCTTCTCTTTGAGTAAGGATGCCTATTTCTATGCCTATACAAAACCTACTGGAAATCTTAATGGTTTTAATAATTCGCCAGTGTATACCAATGTAAAAAATGGATTGGGAATATTTGCAGGTAGAAGTCTTTTTGTAGATACTATCAGATAGTATTATTATTATTGCAGCGAATAAATCGTATGCAGCATAATCCCAATCAGGTTCAAATAGATTTTATTTCTAAAATAAACAAAGCACTTCCGCCACAATTATCGTTAGTGGATGCCTTGAGCGATGTATTGAATCTTAGTAATGATAGTGCTTACCGGCGCATTCGTGGTGCCACTTCACTTACACTCGAAGAAATCATCAAGCTTTGTAATCATTTTGGAGTATCCTTCGATTTACGAAACGAGGCCAATGCGTTAGGTTCAGTAACCTTTCAGTATCGTACCATCAGCGACCATGAGAATCGGATGGAAGATTACCTCAATGATTTGCATAACCACCTGAAACATATTTCGCAATTTAAAGACAAGCTCATCATTTATGCTGCCGATGATGTGCCGGTGTTTCACCATTTCAAGTATGATGAACTCACTGCCTTCAAAATATTTTACTGGCGCAAAACCTTACTTGATGAACAGATGCTGAGCAATGTGAATTTCGATTTTAATATGATTAATAAGAAACTCATCAGCATCGCTCGTGAAACGTATAAATTATATACAAGCATTCCTTCTCATGAAATATGGACGGAAGCAACCCTCGATAGTACCGTTAAGCAACTAGAATACTATATTGAAAGTGGCATCGTGAATAAGGAACAAGGACTCATCATTGCCAAACAAATCATTCTGCTCATGGAGCATATTGAACAGATGGCCATGAGATCGACCAAGGATGGGATTACCAGTAATAATTTCCAAATGTATTATAGCGATGTAATGGTGGGCACCAATGCAGTTCAAGTAATTTTAGATGGAGAGAATACAACATTTATTAGTTTTAATACCTTCAATAATTTATCGACCTCTAATGAAATTTTGAGCGGTGAAGTGGATGCTTGGATGAAAAACCTGGTTAAGAAATCATCCATCATTAGTGGAGTGAACGAAAAACAGCGACACCAAATTTTTAAGAAAATTAAAATTAAAGCCGAGGCCCTATTACGTAAAATCGATAATGAGCCTGGCTTATAGCCCTATTAACAGCGCCATCACAAGTATATTTTTTGAATTGAAAACAATCATTCATTTTAAATTTAATCCTATCTGCAAGGTTCAACCTTGTTCTGTTCCTTTTTCACTAATTTTGCACTTTTAAGTCACCATGTTAAAAAACAGATATAAAGATCTGATCAACCAGACTTTTTTCTTCCCACGTCACGGATTCGAGGAGCGTAATAACGAACTATATTATCAGGATATCCGACTGATGGACCTCACTGAGAAGTATGAATCACCTCTGAAGTTTTCTTACCTACCTAAAATTTCGACACAGATTCAAAATGCAAAACGATGGTTCCAGAATGCTATCGAAAAAAATAATTATTCAGGTTCTTATACATATTGCTATTGCACAAAAAGTTCCCACTTTAAATTCGTACTCGACGAAGCCTTAAAAAATGATATTCATATCGAAACGAGCAGTGCTTTCGATATCGATATCATTCGCAAACTGGCCAGTGAAGGGAAAATTTATAAATCTACTTTCCTATTACATAATGGTTTTAAAACCATGGATTATATCCAGAAAATCGCCGAACTATCTAAAGATGGTTATGAAAATGTAATTTGTATTTTAGATAATAAAGAAGAATTAGCTCAGCTTGGGTCAACTGGCATTAAGAAAGCAAAAATAGGTTTGCGACTGGCTACCAATGAAGATCCTAACTTCTTATTGTATAACTCCCGATTGGGAATTCGTTACGACGAGATTATAAGCTTCTACAAGGAATATATACAATCCAATCCGCAGTTTGAATTGAAGATGTTGCATTTCTTCATCAATACAGGGATCAAAGACACTTCTTATTATTGGAGCGAACTGGCTCGTCAGGTAGAGAAATATTGTGAATTGAAATTAGTTTGTCCGGAACTCGATAGTCTCGATATCGGTGGAGGACTACCAATTTACAATACACTAGGAGTTGAAATCGATTACGAATATTTAGTTGATCAAATTATTTATACCATTAAAAATATTTGTGATGATAGGGGAGTACCTGTACCCAATATATTCACAGAGTTTGGCTCTTTTACCGTAGGAGAAAGCGGCGGTGCTTTGTATTCAGTAATCGGTATCAAACAACAAAACGATAACGAATTGTGGTACATGATTGATAGCTCCTTTATCAATACCTTGCCCGATACCTGGGGCATCGGACAGAAATTTATTCTACTTGCATTGAACCATTGGGATCGTCCTTACCAACGCGTTAATTTGGGTGGAATTACCTGTGATGGCATGGATTACTATAATAGTGAAGTGCAGGAAAATCAGGTATTCATGCCAAAAATCAACCCCGGTGAAAAATTATATTTGGGCTTCTTTCATACGGGTGCTTATCAGGAAAGCATCGGTGGATATGGTGGCTTGCAGCATTGCCTGCTCCCTGCTCCCAAACATATTTTAATTGACGAAGCCCAGAACACTACCGTATTCAGCTCGGAACAGAAAGCTGAAAGCATGATAAAAATCTTAGGATATTAAAAACGGTTTAAGCCTCTAACGAGGATTCCGTTATTTGTTTTTATGCTATTCTAAATTTATTTAACTCTTAATTTTATTGAAAAATGACCAAACAGAAATTATATAAAGGTACCATCGATATGTTATCGGATGGGAATGCCTATGTGATCAGTGATGAATTCAAAAAGGATGTCTTTATACCCCGCCGATACACCTACAGAGCCCTTCATGGCGATGAAGTGCTTTTTCGTATCACTCCCTCCAAAAGCCGACAGAATAAGATGACCGGAGAAGTAACAAATATTGTAAAACGCGCAACACACGAATATACCGGCATCATTGATATCGATCGCGAACGTGCCATCTTTGCTGCCGACAACAAAAAAATCCCCTACTATTTTGTGATTCCATTTGGCAAACTAAATGATGCACAAGACGATGAAAAAGTGGTGGTAAAATTCTCTCGCTGGGTGGAACGCGATGAGTTACCTATTGGTGAAGTGATTAAAGTTCTCGGCAAACCTGGAGAACACCATACAGAAATTGATAGTATCCTTTACGAATTTAATATTGCCCAGGAGTTCAACGAAGAAACCTTGATTGAGTCGGAACAAATTATCGATCGTATCAGCGCTGACGAAATCAAGCTGCGCCGCGACTTCCGTAAGGTACTCACATTTACCATCGACCCCGACGATGCCAAAGATTTTGATGATGCCATATCCTATCTTGAACTCTCCAATGGAAACTATGAGATAGGTGTGCATATCGCCGATGTAACACATTATGTGGTACCCAATACTGCACTCGAACGCACTGCTATGGAACGTGCTACCTCTGTATATTTGGTAGATAGGGTAGTGCCCATGCTTCCCGAAAAAATAAGTAATGTACTGTGCTCTCTTCGTCCCAATGAAGACAAGCTTACTTTTTCAACCGTACTCGAGTTAACTCCCGAAGGAAAGGTGGTAGATACCTGGTATGGAAAAACCATTATCCATTCTGACAAACGCTTCACTTACGATGAGGTGCAACTCATTTTAGATACTGAAATTGGACCGCATTGCAAAGAAATTCTCACGGTAAACAAACTTGCCAAACAATTGCAGGCAGAACGTTTTAAGCATGGTGCCATCAACTTCGATTCGGATGAAATTAAAATCAAGCTGAACGATAAAAATGAACCGATTGAAATTTATCAATGCCAACGGAAGGATGCACATAAGCTGATTGAAGAGCTGATGCTACTAGCCAATAAGAAGGTGGCAGAGGTATTAAATAATCATAAATTCACTTCAGTAAATCGTGTGCATGATGCCCCAGAGGATAGCAAACTCAGTACACTCACCAGCTTTGCCAAACGATTTGGATATGAAATTAATGCCAAAAGCGATCGCACCATTGCCGCGAGTATCAATGCCATGTTGAAAGATAGTGAAGGCAAACCCGAACAACATATCATCTCACATTTTGCGATTCGTAGTATGCCCAAGGCCTATTATTCAACGAAGAAAACGGGACACTATGGTTTGGGTTATACGCACTACTCACACTTTACTTCTCCTATTCGTCGCTACCCCGATATGATGACGCATCGCTTATTACAAGCCTATTTACAAAAGCAAAAAAGCCCCGATGCAGAAGCGCTCGAAAAATTATGTAAGCATAGTACCGAAAAAGAGATTGGAGCCTCCGATGCTGAAAGAGCAAGTAAGAAGTACAAGCAAATGGAATTCTTGCAAAAGTTGATTGGCTCGGTGCACGATGCGATAATAAGTGGCACCACCGAGTGGGGAATGTATGCCGAAATCATTGCCAATAAATGCGAGGGAATGATAAGGCTCACCACCATGGAAGATGATAATTATATATACGATGAACAACATTTTATGGTCATTGGTAAGCGATCGAAAAAGTCCTATAAGATTGGTGATAAAATTCAAATCAAGGTAATTGCCGCCGATCCCATCAAGCGCCAAGCCGATTTTGAATTGGCGTAAATAATAATAAGAACGGGCTTTACGGCCTATTCTTTCTTCTCGTGTTTTGAGAAAACTCCTTGGTATTTTCATTTCTTCATGGTATTCACAATTACTATATTTACCCCATGAAAAATTTGTTTCTCACACTTTGCTTAAGTCTCTGTATAATATCATGTACCAATGAACATTTTTTTGAAGATGAAGAAATTTTCGGACTGGCTTCGGTAGTGAACCTTTCTACCGATACCACCACCGTAATTCTCAATGATTACTTTATGGACGTCAACGTGATTCAGAAAATTTCTGTTGATTCGAGTTTGTCATTCGCTCTAAGTGCCGATAAAAAGATTCTAAAGATATGGGCGAATGCAAAGGAAGCTCCCTTTTTAAGTAACCTAAATATCCAAACAAATAAAGGCATTTACGCTATTCTAGTAAAAAAGAACCTGAATGAGTTGGTTACGTTCAAGTACACCGATCCTACAAATACTGTGAAACGAGTTGCCATTCGTGGCGATATGAATTCGTGGAGTAATACATCCGATACTTTTTCGAATGAAAATGGTACTTGGACCTTGACCAAACTCATGGAACCTGGCGTTTATCAATACCTCCTGAATACTGATGGTAAAGATCAATTGGATAGTAATGCATCCGATAAAACTAGCAATGGCAACGGTGGATACAATTCGGTTTTGAAAGTGGCATTATACAATTCGAATTTGCCTAAATTAAATACCATCTCTGTAAAAGAAGGAGTGATTGAAATTTTATCTGATGGAGCAGATAAGGTAATTGCATACTGGCAAAATCAATCGATAGAAATAAAAGATAATAAAATAACCATTCCAAAAGCGGCTGCTAAAATGAATCGCAGCTATGTGCGCGTATACTCATATAACAATTTTGGCTCCTCCAACGATATATTGATTCCCATTGAAAATGGGAAAGTAATTACCTCAGCCGCAAATATTACCCGCCTCGATAAGGAAGGGAATATTTATTATTTCATGATGGTGGATCGTTTCTTGGATGGAAATAAAGATAATACTCAAAAAGTAATTGCCGATAGCTTGGCCGACCGTGCTAATTATTATGGTGGAGACCTTGCCGGTATCACTCAAAAAATTAAAGACGGATATTTTTCTTCTGTTGGGATAAATACAATTTGGGTATCTCCACTAAATCAAAATCCTGAAGGAGCCTACCACGAATACATTGCCCCGCAACGCAAGTATAGTGGCTATCATGGCTATTGGGTGGTGAGCATCAGCAATGTAGATCATCGTCTGGGAACCGAAGCCGAATTGAAAGAATTGGTGGCCGAAGCTCACAAAAATAAAATTAATGTGATCCTCGATTTTGTAAGTAACCATATTCATATGGAGAATCCCATCTATCAGCAACATAAAGATGAATGGTTCAATAGCATTTATTTGCCTGATGGAACCAAGAACTTACGTCGCTGGAATGAGTATGATTTAACCACTTGGTTCGATGAATTTTTAGCTGATATAGATTATTCTAAGGAAGCGCCATTGCAAATGTTCACCGATAGCGCCGTAGGCTGGATTAAGCGATTTGACTTGGATGGCTTCCGTCATGATGCCGTGAAACATGTGCCTCAAATATTTTGGAGGACACTCACATACAAATTGAAAAAGGAAATTGAAATTCCACAACAGAGACATTTGATTCAAATTGGCGAAACATTTGGAAGCCGTTCTTTGATGAATAGCTATATTGGTAGTGGTCAGCTCGATGCGCAATTCGATTTCAATGTTTACTTCGATGCGCGCAGTGCCTTCATCGAAGACAATGTAAGTTTTGATAAAGCGAAAGATGCAGTGAATGCTTCTTTAAATTATTTTGGATACCACCATTTGATGGGAAATATTACAGGCAACCATGATATTACTCGCTTCATGGCCTATGCAAGTAAGGGCATGAGCTTTAGCGATAACGACCGTGAAACAGGCTGGCAGCGCGATTTAAAGATTGTTGATACCTTAGGTTATCGCAAACTACAAATGATGACGGCATTCATTATGACAATCCCCGGTACGCCTGTAATTTATTATGGAGATGAGATTGGAATGACCGGCGCCAATGATCCCGACAACCGTCGCCCCATGATTTTTGATACCTTGAGTCATTTTCAAATCGAAACAAAAGACATAGCATCTAAACTTTGCGCCTTACGCAAAAGCGAAATGAGTTTGATGTATGGAACTTATCAGGATTTGCAATGCAATGAAGCTGTTTATTGTTATTTACGCAGGTACTTCAATGAAGTATCTGTGATAGTCTTCAATAAATCGGATATGCCTCAAACAGTGGATCTCAATTTAAAGCAAGCACAAATTGCAACTCATTTCGGAAGTACCGCTACGTTTGCTAATAATCAGTTGAACGTAATAATACCAGCGCATAGCTTCGATATCATTACATTGAAGTATTAATTTAAGTAGTAATTGTTACCAATGAATTTCATTGTAGGTTTAAATTAATTGATCTGCTTGAATATTTATTTGAAGCAAATCTTTAAATTATTTCTATCATATTCATATTCAAGTTGTTTTTAAAATACCTTTCAGGTATTAGTACATTGTAATTGAATTTCAATGAAATTTTATTCTAAGCTATTAAACTCTAATTTTTTTTGGTGCATGAAACAATGGACACTTCAGGCATTTTTGCACAATAAAAACTAAACCAAATATTAACATGGATTTTTGATTTTATTTGTTACACTTGTAAAAATACATTCGTAATATATGAATCGTAAATCCTTCCTCACCGCAAAAACTGAATATAAGAAACCTCTTAACATTCAATCGATAAATAAGACTGCCCGCATCAATAGCGGTGTTGCACCGTATACAGGTACTTGGGGGAATTCACAAATTACCCATTTATTGAAGCGTACGATGTTTGGTTCTACTCGAGCAGATATTCAATATTTCAAAACAAAAACCATGAGTCAGGCTGTAGATGAACTATGTACTCCACTCACAGCTCCTGCTCCTCCATTAAATCATTATCAAGGGAAAGACAATGGCTCCGGACAACCCTTAGTAGACCCTACAGGGATACTCAAAGGCCAAACCTGGGTGAATGCCGATTATGGAGATGGTACCACCAATTTCTATCGTGAGTATTCTTTGAAGTCGTGGTGGATTGGCTTGATGCATAATCAGGGAAGAAACATCACCGAGAAGATGACGCTTTTTTGGCACAATCATTTTCCAACGCAAATGGAAGTGGTGGGTGATGCACGTTTTGCCTATAAGAATAATGCACTTCTTCGTTCGTATGCATTAGGGAATTTCAAAGCCTTAGCCAAAGCCATTGTGCTCGATCCCATGATGCTTATCTACCTTAATAATTTTGTAAACACAAAATTTGCTCCGGATGAAAATTTAGCCCGCGAGTTGCAAGAGCTATTTGTATGCGGTAAAGGCCCCAATAGTCAGTATACCGAAGACGATGTGAAAGCATTTGCAAAAGTACTCACCGGTATTGGTTTGAATTATAATGTAACGAAAAGTAGTTGGGACGTAAACTATGTGTTCAATCCTAACAACCACGATACTTCTAATAAAACGTTCTCCGGATTTTATAGTAATACCATTATCACGGGGCAAACAGGTGCCAATGGTATTAATGAACTGGATGCATTAATCAATATGATTTTTGCAGCGAAGCCTACCGGACAAGCATTACCAGAGGCGGCGTATTTTATTTGCAGGAAATTGTATCGCTGGTTTGTTTACTATAATATAGATGCAGCCACCGAAACCAATGTGATTGCACCCATGGCACAAGTATTTTTCTCTGCAAACTGGGATATCACTGTGCCATTGAAACTCTTATTAAAGAGCGAACATTTTTATGATGTATTAAATATGGGTTGTCAGATAAAAGGAGGTATTGACTTTACACTTGGATTATTGAGAGAGATGAAGGTGGTGATGCAAGATCCAGATATAACAAAGCAATATGATACCTGGACCTATGTTCAGTATGAACTCATCAATATACAGCAGCCAGTGGGCGAACCACCCAATGTTGCTGGATGGCCTGCCTACTATCAGGAGCCGGTGTATTACGAAACTTGGATTAATACAGATACCTTACCTAAGCGAGGCGATTTTACCAATGCACTCATCCTTTATGGCTATGGATTAATTCCAGCCATTGATGTGATTGGATTCGTTGAAACTCTTAGTAATCCTTCCGATCCGAATATTATTGTAAGTGAAACTTTAGATATCCTGATTAAGATTGATATCTCTCAGGTGAATCGTGATTTTATTAAAACATCAACCCTCTTGGGTAATTTAACCAACGATATTTATTGGACACAAGCATGGAATCTTTACAAGGCCGATACCACCAATGCAATTAATAAAAATGTGGTGAAGCAGCGCTTGCAAGTTTTCTTTTACTATATCATGTCGCTTGCCGAGTATCAATTAAGTTAATAGCATTATTAAGTGCAACAAATGAAAAAGAGTACGACCAAACAAATAAGAGTAAACCATTTCACTTTGAGGTGTCAAACCACCTTTAATATTATTTGTTTAAGTCATTAATCGTAAATTATATGGACAGAAAATCATTTCTTACTGCACAGGCCGCACAGGCAAAACCCAATGGAATAAAGCAATTAAATAAGACTGCGCGCACCAATAGTACCATTACACCGTATGCGGGTGTTTGGGGTGAAACACAGATTATTCAATTGCTGAAGCGTGCAACCTTTGGAGCTAAAATAAGTGATATCGCTTATTTTAAAACCAAGACCATGTCGCAATGTGTTGATGAATTGGTAACTCCACTGGCAGCTCCTTCGCCACCAGTAAATAATTACGAAGGGAAAACATTTAATGGTAATCCGTTTGTTGACCCTGATGGAATTGCAAAAGGAGCCACCTGGGTGAATGCCCCGTATAATAACGACGCCAATGGTTTTCGCGAGAATTCTATGAAGAGCTGGTGGGTGAGTTTGATGCTCAATCAAGGAAGAAGTGTAACTGAGAAAATGGTGCTCTTCTGGCATAATCATTTTTCTACTGAAATAAATTCATACAATGACGTAAGGTATAATTTTAAATATTTGGCTACCATTCGTCAATATGCATTAGGTGATTTCAAAGCCTTTGTGAAAGCCATTTCCCTCGACCCCATGATGTTGAGATATTTGAATGGATTTGTAAACACGAAGAATGCACCCGATGAAAATTATGGTCGCGAACTACAAGAACTATTTGTTTGTGGTAAAGGCCCCAATAGCCAATACACCGAAGATGATGTGAAGGCCGCCGCAAAAGTACTTACTGGTATTAATATTAATAATACTACAGTTACCTATAATTTCATTTCTGCCAATCACGATACTGCGAATAAAACCTTCTCGCCGTTTTATAATAATACAGTCATCACTGGTCAGACTGGAGCTGCCGGTATCAATGAATTAGATTCACTCATTTTAATGTTATTCGCTGGAAAGTCTAACGGACAAGCGCTTCCAGAGGCCGCCTATTTTATCAGCCGCAAATTGTATCGTTGGTTTGTGTATTATGATATTGATGCAACCACCGAAACAAATATTATTGCTCCAATGGCACAAGCCTTTTATTCGGCCAATTGGGATATCACCGCACCATTGAAATTATTATTGAAGTCGGAACATTTTTATGATATTCTTAATTTTGGTTGCCAAATAAAAAGCCCTGTCGATTATACCATTGGAGCATTGCGTGAATTCAATACTGTAATTCAAAATGCAGATATCGCAGTGAATTATGATACATGGTATACAGTATATGCTTTGATGGTAGCCTTCCAGCAAGCCATTGGCGATCCACCCAATGTGGCAGGATGGCCAGCATACTATCAGGCACCTCAGTACAATGAGATTTGGGTGAATACCGATACGCTTCCCAAACGATCACAAGTCATGGATACGTTGGTGACGAATAATTACGGATTGATTCCTGCTTTTGATGTCATTGCCTTCGCCGACGCGTTAAGTAATCCTGCCGACCCCAACGCGATGGTGAGCGATACCTTAAAATATTTATTGCGAATAGATATTTCCCAAGTGAATCGTGACTATATCAAGACCACTTATTTATTAACCGGACAAACCAACGATATTTATTGGACCCAGGCTTGGAACTTATTTAATGTAGACCGAACCAATACCATCAATAAAAACGTGGTGAAATCGCGACTACAACAAATGATTAAATATATCATTGACCTAGCCGAATATCAAATTGCATAACTTAATTACCCAAACACCCTAATCAACTAACAACTCAAAAAATTCTATCTATCATGAAACGTAGAGATTTTATACGCAACGCAGCTCCGGTAATTGCCGCCCCTGCATTATTAAATGGTTATACAGTAAAAGCGTTTGGTGCTTCACCTTTTTTAGATGCACTTACTGCCGCTACTGCCAATACCGATCATGTGGTGGTAATGATTCAACTAAGCGGAGGAAATGATGGATTGAATATGGTGATTCCACTGGATCAATACGGTAACCTGGCCAATGCGCGTAGCAATATTTTAATACCTTCCAATAAAGTGTTATCGCTTACAGGCACTACAGCCACTGGTTTGCACCCTTCCATGACGGGTTTACAATCCATGTATAATAATGGGAAAGTGAAAATTGTTCAAGGGGTAAGTTATCCATCTCCAAGCTTCTCTCACTTTCGAGCCACCGATATCTGGACCTCTGCCTCCGATTCTAACCAATCGTTAAATACCGGTTGGATGGGCCGTTATTTGGGAACGGAATATCCTAACTTCCCTTCAGGTTATCCCAATGCTACCATGCCCGATCCATTGGCAATTCAAATTGGATCATCGGTTTCTCCAGCATTCATGGGCCCTGCAGTGAGTATGGGAATGGCTATTAGCAATCCCAATTCATTTTACAATATTGTAAATAATGTGCAGGATACGGCAGATTTATCAAAGCCTTGGGGTAAAGAATTATCTTATGTACGTACCGTAGCCAAACAAACACAAGCATATCTTAGTGTTATTAAAACAGCTGCACAAAGTGTAACTGGGCAACTTACCTATCCTGCGAATAATCGCTTGGCCGATCAATTAAAAATTGTAGCACAACTCATCAAAGGGGGATTAAAAACCCGCATGTATTTAGTTAGTATCGGCGGTTTCGATACGCACTCGGCACAAGTGGATGCAACCGATTTCACCAAAGGAGCACATGCTAACTTGATGCTTCAACTCAGTGATGCCATCAAAGCATTTACCGACGATTGTCAGAACCTAGGTGTTGGTGATCGTGTGGTGGGAATGACCTTCTCTGAATTTGGTCGTCGTATCAAATCAAATGCATCGGGTGGTACCGACCACGGATCGGCTGCACCGCTTTTTGTGTTTGGAAATAAAGTTGATGGAGGAAAAATAGTGGGTAATAACCCAACAATTGCAGGGACTGTTTCGGTTAATGATAATGTGCCGATGCAATACGATTTCCGATCGGTTTACTCAACCATATTATCACACTGGTTATGTGTGAAACCTTCCGACCTAAATACCATCATGTTGAAAAACTTCCAGGATTTAGGATTGATTCAAAGCAGTGCATCCTGCATGCCTACTGGTATACATGAGGCCAATCAAAAGGCGGGTATCAATCTCATCTCTAACTATCCGAATCCATTTGTATCGAGCACCACCATCACGTTTACTACAGAAGGCGGACATACTATGGTTCAAATATTCGATATGATGGGAAGAGAAATTACCACTTTGGTAAATCGTGAATACGAAGCCGGAACCTATACTGCCTGGTTTGATGCGACTGGCTTGGCTCCTGGAAATTATTATGCGCGCTTGCAAAATGGATTTAATCAGCAAGTTCGCAATATGTCGATCGTTCGTTAATAAATTGGATATTATTATAAAAGGGGTGAAGTTGATTCTTCAGCCCTTTTTTTGTGAATGTAATGTTAATACAAGGTCAAATTGCAACCATTTTTTATATCTTCGACCCATATACTATTTAGTACATTTCCCTATATGAAGAATTTTTACACTCTTGTTTTATTGTTGTGTTTGATGACCATGAATTCCATGGCTCAAGTTACCGCCACACCTCTTATTTATCCGCAATACAGCACCGATACCACCACTGGAGGCAGGTTGCCCTATGTATTTCGAGCAAAGGTTTCTGGACTTACCGCGAATACATTGTATCGCTTTTATGCTCGTGCTGCTAACTTAACCGTTGATGCTGCCAATGCAGGTGGTGGCGCTGCCATTTTTATAAAACAAAATGGGAATTATACTTATGTTACTAATCCTAGCTTTTTTGTCGCTGGTTCTTATGATACCATTCGTTCAAATGCAACAGGTGATGCAACTGGATGGTTCGCTTTTGAGCCGACTCGTGGAGGCACTGCACGTTTTACCGAAGGGAATTATATTCATGCACGGATATTCCTGCAACCCAATGCTGGTGGTGGACCTGGAGGTGGTGTTGTAGCAACAGTTACCGATTCCATCTTAAATATTAAACTTGATGTTGGAACTAATAACGCAACAGGGGTATATAGCACCAGCTTGGCTCCTTCGAAAGACTTAGTGTATTTGTATGATAATACTGCAGGCAATGGCCGACCATTAAGTGGTACTTTTATTGAAACCGATGGATTGAATTTTAAATCAGGAACAGGTGCTGGTGGGTCTCCTAATGCCACATCCTATCCCAATTATTACAGAAATAATGTCGATACCATCAATGCTGCATGGGGATCTTTTATCCCTAATAAATTGCCTGCTGGGTTATTACGAATCGAACGTTGCAAACTTACAGATGGTACTATTGCCTGGGCAAATACAGATGCTGACGGAGTTTGGGATATTGGTTCAGTGAATACGATCAACGCTTCTTCAGGCCTTGCAGCACTATCCATTGCAACGGATGATGCGCCCCTTATTAATGTGCCTCCGAAATTATTTTTCACCAATGCACAGACAAGCACAACTGAAAATGCAGGCACTGTAACAATTGGTGTGGGACTGAAATTTCCTAGTGCCAATGCAACCTCTGTAGATATTATTATTAAAGGAGGAACCGCTACTGCAACCAACGATTATACCCATACTACTCAAACGATTACATTCCCTGCTAATACAACGGCAACACAATCAATTACAATTAATTTAGTGAATGATGCCATTGCCGAATCACCTGAGTCACTGGTATTGGGAATGAATAATTTTACCAATGGTTCAGGTGCAGGATCACCAGCATACGATTCTATAACTATTGTTGATGATGATGTTCCTTATATCACTTTTGCATCTGCAACAGCGAATGGTTATGAGAACAATACTTCAGTAAATATTCCAGTGAATATTCAATTCCCAAAATCAACGGCAACCGCTGTAAATATTGCTGTTACTGGTGGTACCGCCACCTTGGGTACCGATTTCACCTTTTCTAATCAAACACTCACCTTCCCTGGAAGTTCTTCATCTCCAATTCAAGTGCCTTTAACAATTATCAATGATGCAATTCTTGAAGCAGATGAAACCATCATCTTTACTTTATCATCGGCAACAAATGGCGCCATGCTTGGGACAAGTACTTTTACCTATACCATTAAGAATGATGATATTGTTCCTTTACTATCATTTGTAAAACCTACATTTATAACCGTAAAAGAAAATGTAGGAACTGTTACAGTTAAAGTACAACTTACGAATCCAACAATTACTCCGACAAGTATTGATGTTTCGGCTTTTGGGGGCAATGCTACCAGCGGACTCGATTATACACTCGCTTCAAATACCCTCACTTTCGCTGCCAATACTGCAGGAACTCAATCGTTTACTTTTCCTATAACAGATGATAATTTAGTAGAAGGATTAGAGTCCATTGTACTTCGATTAACCAATCCAACAAATAGCGTTACTTTTATTAACGAATATGATTCAATTGATATCACCGATAATGATTTAGTATATTATACCATCTCTCAAATAAATAAAAATGATGGCTTGGGTGTGGCCGATAGTACTGGCGTGAAATGCGAATTACATGGCGTTGTTTATGGTCCTAATATTAGACCCAACGGATACCAGTTTTTTATGAATGACCGTACTGGGGGTATTCAAGTATTGAGAGTCAATGGACTCTTCGCAGGCTACAACCCACAAGATAAAGATAGCATTGTAGTCCAGGGAAGTATTCAGCAAACCAACGGTCAATTGCAATTCACTAATCTAGATACCGTTTATAAAGTAGGTACAGGTAGTTATATCAATCCAACAGTAATAACAAGTTACTCAGAAACCAATGAAGGCAACTATGTTACATTGCAATATTGCCACTTGTTAAATACCGTTCAATGGCCAACTGGTGCAGCCAATGCCGTTGTTACAGTCGTTGATCAAAATGGGAAAAATTTCCAGACTCAAATCTATCGACAAACAGATATTGATAGTACGCAACCAACACCTTACTGGTTTCACCTAACAGGTATTCTTGCTCAAAATGATGCTACGATAAGCTGGGATTCACTTTACTTTTTGGTGCCATTAAGTTTGCAAAATTATCAAACAGTCTATCCTAAATTTTCGTTTGTCACTGCTTCCGATACAGTCGCTGAAAGTGTTGGTCTCGATTCAATTGAAGTGAATTTGCAATGGGTGCCTCGTACAGCAACCTCCGCAACCGTAGCATTTACAGGGGGCTCAGCTACGTTCGGACAAGATTTTAATTTCACCTCGGTTACTGTTTCTTATCCTGGTGGATTTGCAATAAGTAGTAAACAAAAGGTGGGTGTATTGGTAATTGATGATACGGCGCCAGAGATTGATGAGACAGTGAATCTAAGTATACTTGGCCCTAGCAATAGCGCGGTTACTGCTACTCCGTTTGTTCATACTTTAGTAATTCGTTATAACGATGGCGTTGGAAATGGAATTAATCATTCTTTACCTATAAATAAATTTAGAGTGTATCCAAATCCAGGTAGCTCATGTTTTCATATTCAGTGCGACATAGACATCGATCAAATTCGTTTGATTGATGCACAAGGAAAATTGGTTGCCGAAGGAAAAGGAAATACCATTAATACAGAACATATCGCGAAAGGATTTTATACTCTTCAAATTACCAATGCTGAAGGGGTGTTTAATACCAAGGTGACTATTGAATAATTAAAATGAATTTTTATAAACCCGAAGTAACCCTTCGGGTTTTTTTATGTGCGTGCATAATATAAATTTCATTTTCCCATTAAAATTATTCACTTTTGAATTTTTACGATTAAAGCTAATATTATGCCAGAGAAAAATGAGAAACGTATAAAGCGTGCATTACAAAAACGAAATTGGAGAGAAAGTAAATTTTCTGATTCATGGAGCGTATTTAAAATTATGAGTGAGTTCGTCGATGGTTTCGAAACCATGCGACGCCTCGGTCCTTGTGTTTCCATCTTTGGAAGTGCTCGTACTTCCTCCGATAATGAATATTACAAGATTGCTGTAGAGGCTGCCAAATTGCTTTCTGCTGCTGGTTTTGGTGTCATCACTGGAGGTGGACCCGGAATCATGGAGGCAGGTAATAGAGGAGCAAAAGAAAATGGTGGAACTTCGGTGGGGCTCAATATCAATTTGCCCTTCGAACAAAATCATAATCCATATATCGATCAGGATAAACTCATTTCCTTCGATTATTTCTTCGTTCGAAAAGTAATGTTCATGCGTTACGCCCAAGGCTTCATTGTATTGCCAGGTGGCTTCGGTACCCTCGATGAATTGTTTGAAGCACTTACCTTGATTCAAACCGAGAAGATTGCTGAATTTCCTATCGTACTCATCGGTACAAAATATTGGGAAGGTTTATTCAAATGGATTAAAGAAGTGATGCTCGAGCAAGAAAACAATATTAATGCAGGTGATTTAAGTCTGGTTCATATTGTTGATACTGCCGATGCTGCGGTGACGGTAATCAAGGATTTCTACCTGAAATACACCATCTCGCCAAACTTCTAATTCTTTCGATTTTTCAATAGTAAAGTTTGCCGCCAATACCCTTAAATAAAGGATTTGACTGTATGGCAACCTTTTGTGTAAATTCTTCGTCTATATAGTTAGAATAATACCCAATATTCCTTACATTTGAATAATCGAACAATGATAACAGCCGCGCAACGCATTTCCTTTATTGCAATCCTACTTTTTTGGATGCAATCGGCTGCCCAGGAAATTACCTTTATGCCCAATAAAGGTCAGTTCGAATCCAATATTTTATTCAAAGCACAAATTCCAGGTGGGGTCATCTTCGTTGAACGCAACGGTTTAACCTATTCTCTCTACGAATCGGAAGCCTTTAAAAAATATCATGATACCTACGATCCAACAATAAAAATTCAATGCCATGCATTCAAGGTATGGTTTGATGGAAGCAGTGATCAATCGACCACATCTACCGAACAACCTACTTCTGAATATTATAACTATTTCCTCGGTAACGACCCCGCACGCTGGGCTTCCAGGGTATATGGCGCTCATAAAATTACCTTACATAATGTATATCCAAATATCGATTTGGAAATATTTAGTACTCAGGGACAATTTTTAAAATACAATTTCATCGCACGCCCAGGTGCCGATATCAGCCTCATTAAATTGCGTTATGAAGGTATTGAAGGATTAAATTTGAAAGGCGGAAATTTGAATATTCCTACTTCCCTGGGAACCATGGTAGAGCAAGCTCCCATTACGCTTCAGGATAAAGCCACCATTGCCTGCAAATTTATACTTCGCAATAATACCCTTGGATTTAGTGTATCTGAATACAATAAAAACAAAACCTTAATTATCGATCCCAAAGTGGTGTTTAGTACCTTTTCAGGGAGTACCGCCGATAACTGGGGATTCACCGGCACCTACGATAATTCGGGCAATGGTTACAGCGGAGGAACCGTTTATGATTTTGGTTTTCCGATTACTTTTGGTGCATACCAAACCACATTTAAAAATGGAATTGATGTGAATGGATTGGTGGGTGAATTAGCCCGCGATGCTGGAATTCTAAAGTATAGTTCCGATGGTAAGCAACTCTTGTTTTGTACTTACCTCGGAGGCAATCATAACGAACAACCTCATAGTATGGTGGTAAATAGCAAAGGCGATTTACTCATTTTAGGAACCACCTGGAGCACCAACTTCCCAATGACAACGGGTGGTTTTGATAATACACTCAATGGTAAATCTGATATTTATGTGGTGAAATTTAGTTCCGATGGTACCCAGCTATTAGCGAGTACTTTTATAGGAGGAAAAGAACGCGATGGCTTGAATGGCAATATCGACAACGGCTTTGGCAATAACCCCAGTGCCATCTACTATAATTACGGAGATTTATTTCGGGGTGAAATCAATGTAGATGGAAATGATAATGTGTACTTCGCTTCTTGCACCGAATCAGGCCAAGGTTCCGGATTCCCTATTGTAAATGCATTTCAGCCTGTATTTGGTGGTGGCTTGCAAGATGGTTGTGTAGTGAAATTAACTGCTAATCTTTCCACCATTTTATGGAGTACCTATGTGGGTGGTGATATTCATGATGCCTCTTACGCGCTTTGTATCGATCGGAATAATCATGTTTTTGTGGTAGGCGGAACCAATAGCAGTGCCATGTTCTTTAATGTAACCGGTGCGAAAACAAGTTATACTGGCGGACGAGCTGATGGATATATTTTGAGATTGGATGGAAACAATGGCAATCTTATTGGGTCAACATATGTTGGAACTCCTAAATTTGATGCAACCTATTTTGTGCAAACCGATTCGGCCGGAAATGTATATGTGGCGGGCCAAACAGAAGGGTCGTTCCCAATTATACCCTCCACGATTTATAATATTCCAAATACCAACCAGTTCATTCAGGTATATAGTAACGATTTAACAGTATTACAACGAAGCATGTCGTTTGGTAACGGACGAACTGTTAAAATGGCCTTGTCGGCTTTCTTAGTAGATAAATGTAACCATGTATTTATTAGCGGCTGGGGAGGGAGTGATAATCAAGGTGATTTTGGAGGACCAGGGGGTAATGTAAAAGGATTGCCAACCACCCCCGATGCATTTCAAAAGGTAACAGATGGCAGTGATTTCTACATCGCAGTGTTCTCTAAAAATATTAATGTATTGCTCTTTGCCACCTATTTTGGAGGCGATGGAATTGAAGAGCACGTGGATGGAGGTACCAGTCGGTTCGATAAAGAAGGAATCATCTATCAATCGGTATGTGGTGGTTGTGGCATGAAGAGTCAGTTTCCTACAACCCCTGGCGCCTGGAGCCGAACCAATAAATCGTATAATTGTAATAATGCGTTGTTTAAAATCGATTTTGAAAATTTAAATCGAGCCCCCGATGTAGAAGATTCTTCTTATACAGTGAATTTTCTTGATACACTTAGTTTTAGCTATCGCTCTTTTGATCCCGATTTCGACGATTCATTGTTCACTTCCTTCTCGGTACCCACTTCGCTTTCAGGTAAGGTAATGATGCCAATTTCTGGCGGACAAATCGCAAAAGGGATTGGAAGTAATCTTGCTAAATTTAAATTCTTTGCCAACTGCAATCAAAAAAATGATTCGTTCTATATTCGTGTATTTGTGCATGATGGTGGTTGCCCGGGAATTAAAAATGATACAGCAACCATCAAAATTAAAGTATTGCCTCCTACAGTTCCCAAGCCACCCAAGGTTATGTGCATGACTTTCGTGAACAATCATACCGTAAAAATTAAGTGGGATTCGTTCACCGTGGATAGATATTTTAAATATTATTTACTCTACAAGACGACTGATTTGGGTACCAAGGTGGTGGATACTTTTCGTGTGAATGGTATTCCTGAATACTACGATAGCGCAGCATTCAACTATGATACAAAAAATATATGCTTCAAAATTATTGGATACAATATTTGTAATGAGCCTGGACCTGCAAGCTATGATGTATGCAGCCTGCGTGAATACAATATCCCAATCGACTCAACCTATATGTATACGGTGACGGTGGTGGATAATAAAAATTTAAAAGTCGTTTGGCTCAGATCAAAAGAAGAAGATTTTGCTTCTTACCAGATTTATAGGAAGCAAGCAGTAATTGGTAAAGTAAAACCATTTGTATTGTATAAAACAATTACGGACAGAAACGATACCACCTTTATCGATGAAAATGTTGACGTTCAAAATGTCGAGTATTGTTATAATATTAAGGTAACCGATAACTGCGGACATATAAGTCATTTTGCCAATGAGGGATGTAATATCATCCTGCAGGGCAATGCCGTTCCTTTTCAGCACGATTTGAACTGGACCAGCTATAAAGATTGGTTAGACGGAGTAAATCACTATGAATTATTCCGATACGACGATCGTAGGTTTGTTACCAATGAAGCGAATACCTCCGACCTGGTTAGAGTTTACTCAGATCAGAATTTAGATTACGACTGGGGAGGTTACTGGTACTATGTTATTGCACATCAAAATGCAGTGACCTATAATGCTACTTCACAATCAAATACAGTATACCTCTATCAGCCGCCTTTGCTATGGGTGCCCAATGCCTTTAGTAGCAATAACGATGGCATCAACGATACCTGGGGCATTGTGCCCGTATTCGTTAAAGAATATAATATGAAAGTGTATAATCGCTGGGGACAAATTGTATTTGAAACAGACGATAAAAAGAAAGACTGGAATGGCGACTATAAAGATCGCACAGCCTTCGACGAGGTCCTCATCTGGATTGTAACCTATACAGGATGGGATAATAGAGTATACTATAAAAAAGGTACACTCACTATCCTCAACTAATATTCATCAAATCAAATTCATTCGATTACATCATCTCAGAACTTCTCTTGATGAAGTTAGTCAATTCTTCTCCCTGCAATGTTCCTTGCGATAACTTAGCCAAATCGATGCTCTGCATAATAATTTTCGATTGCAGGTCGGTATTGGTTTCATGAATCACTTTATTAGCCAGTGGATGGTTGGTATTCACTTGCACCTTATATGTATCTGGCAAAGCGCCAAAGAAATTCATACCGCCCATCTGACTCATGGTTTTCATACGTTGCTCGAACTCTGGCTTGGTGATGGTAATAAAATCATCGTCGCTGCTCAATGCCTTGGTTTCAACAGTATAAGCCGTACCAGCAACCTTCGCGTCTAACAGTACCTTTAATTGTTTTTCCTCCTCTTCACTCAGGATACTTACCGGCTTCTCATCTTTATCCACCAGTTTATCAATGGTATCAGCATCTACACGTTTCAAGATGATATTCTCCACCTTTGTTTCGAGATGCTGTACAAAATGATTATCGAGCATACCGTTTAAGTTCAATACACTATAGCCTTTGCGTTGAACATTGGCAATATAAGTGTGTTGCTTGGTGCTATCTGTAGTATAAAGCAATACTAATTTTTGATCCTTATCGGTTTGAAGTGGTTTGATTTTTTCGATATACTCATCTATGGTATAGTTTACATTATCGATATCGGTAAGAAGGCAAAATTTACGGGCTTTCTCAGCGAATTTCTCTTCACTGATCATTCCGTATTTCACGAAGAGATTAATGCTTTCCCATTTGTTCTCATATACTTCGCGTTCGTTGCGGAACATCTCATCTAATTTATCAGCTACCTTACGTGTGATGTACTGGTTCACTTGCTTTACGCGTGCATCCCCTTGTAAGTAGCTGCGACTTACATTGAGCGGGATATCCGGACTATCAATAACACCATGCAATAGCATTAAGAATTCAGGTACCACATCTTTCACGTCGTCTGTTACAAATACCTGGTTGCTGTAAAGCTGTATTTTATTTCGTTGTGGCTCTACATCGGGTTTTACTTTTGGGAAATATAAGATACCATTCAAAGTGAAAGGCACCTCTACATTTAAATGAATCCAAAATAATGGGGCTTCACTAAATGGATAAAGTTCACTATAAAAATTTTCGTAGTCTTCGGTTTTTAAATCGGCTGGTTTCTTTTTCCATATTGGGTTTGGATTGTTTACCACCTTGCCATCAAATTCAATTTCTACAGGTAAGAATTTACAAAATTTGCTTAGGATAGTTTGTATTCTCGATTTTTCAAGAAACTCCTTGCTCTCATCGTTGATATAAAGGATGATATCTGTTCCTCTTTCGGTACGTGAATCTTCTTCGATGGTATAGGTGGTGCTTCCATCGCATGACCATTTTGCTGCATCATCAGTTTTAAAGCTTTTCGTTACAATTTCCACTTTCGAAGAAACCATAAACGCACTGTAAAATCCCAATCCGAAATGACCAATGATTTGATTTTGCTCCAGCTTATCGTTATACTTTTCAACAAACTCCTTGGCTCCAGAGAATGCTACCTGATTGATGTATTTATTGATTTCCTCAGCCGTCATTCCCAAACCTTTATCCTTCACCGTAATCGTTCCTGCCGCTTCATCCAATACGATTTCAATTTTAAGATCGCCCAATTCACCACTTACATCCCCAATACGACTCAAGGTCTGTAATTTTTGAGTGGCATCAACAGCATTACTAATTAACTCACGCAAGAAAATATCGTGATCACTATATAAAAACTTCTTTATAATTGGAAAAATGTTCTCGGTACTTACCGAAATATTGCCTTGTTGAATCATGATTTATAAACTTAAATTTTGAGGCGCAAAGATACGTCGAAACAGCCTAAAATGTCAAGATTATAAAATGAATAATTTAAGTTGGGGAAATCAGGCAATAAAAATATTTTATGAGCTATTAAATTTATAAACTATGAATATAATAAATAGGAGTATTCCTTGATAGTAAAAGGTGATGCTTTCAAATTTGCGATTTGGTTATTACTTCACAACTGCGAAGCAGTTGAACAACAATAGCCATAGGTGAAACCTATGGTAGACGAATGCACCCAAGAACAGAACCCTGGAAGGGTTCAACATTTCTCAAATGCAATTAAAATTGAATAAGTGAGTTAATACAGGAATATTTGAATTGACAAATATCTTTTATAGTTCAACCCCGTTGGGGTTGGGAATAGAGTACATCATTTAACCATAGGTTTCACCTATGGCTATTATTGTTGAACTACTCCGTAGTTAATACAATTTTCAATCGAATTATTTTCTACGATCCATAAATTTGGTTGTAGAATCCTTCCACAAACGTAAGGGTTAGGAATATAATCCAAAGTTAAACAAATGTTTCACTTATAGCTATTATAATTAAACTACGCTGTGGTTTTTTGTGAATTTATTATTGAAAATCAAATTCTAAAATCCAAATGAAGGATTGGAAATTATTTTGGGGTGGAGGGAATAAAATTATTTCTCTACGCTAATCTTATAGTTTTTAATGGCTCTATAAAGATTTTGTGCAATGATGTTTTGGCAGGAGTCGTTGGTGATATATGCCCGTTCGGTAGGGTTGCTTATAAAGCCTGTTTCACAAAGAACGCTTGGCATACTGCATTTCCATAAAACCAAAAACCCCGCTTGTTTCACACCCCGGCTGAATCGTTTTGATTTCTTAAACTCATTTTCAATCTTGGCCGCCAAATTCAAGCTCTGGTTCAGAAACGCATTCTGATTCATGGTGAAGATAATATTGCTCTCAGGAGAATTGGGGTCGAAGCCTTCGTATTTTTCTTTGTAATCTTTTTCTAATAAAATTACTTCATTCTCACGTTTGGCAACTGCCAAATTTCCTTCTGTTTTATGCAACCCCATGGCATACGATTCGGTGCCATAGGCAGAAGTACTTCCACTGGTGTTTACATGGATACAAAGAAATAAATCGGCCTTGGCTTTATTGGCCATCACGGCACGTTCATTCAAATCAACAAATTTGTCGGTTTTACGAGTGAAGATTACATTCATCCCAGGTAAACTATCCATCAAAATTTTCCCTAATTTCAACGACACTTGCAATGCAATCGTCTTCTCCTGAGCATTGGTTGTAATGCATCCAGGATCGGTGCCTCCATGACCGGGATCAATTACAATTGTTTTCAATGTATATTTGTACGGTTTTGGTAGCGAGCGGAAGGAAGAAACCAGCAGGGTGCATGCAGCTGCAAAACCTATAATTAGTAAGGCTTTTAAAGGAAAATATCGAATCTGAAATTGAACCACCAGGGATGCGTTTTATAAACATCAAAGTTAACACAAAATACCTCGATAACTTACGTGCAATAGCCCGACTTATCCCCTTTGCGTTGTTAATGTTTGTTGTATTGTACGTTTTTTCCGCAACAACTTCAATTCATCATACTACTCACTTTTCTGCACCACTCGATTCAATCAAGATAGATAGTAGTATCAAAAAAGATTCTCTTAAAATTAAAATTTCTAAGGACGCGCCGAAATCAAAAATCACATATCATGCTACCGATAGTTGTTATTTTGATATCAAAAACCGCAAGCTATACTTGGTGACGAATGCAGTGATGGAATATGAGAACTTGAAAGTAGAGGCTGCATACATCATGATGGATTGGAAAAAGAACCAATTGTATGCCTATGGTATCCTCGATACATTCACCGATTCAATTTTAGGTCGCCCTATCCTTACCATCGCCAATGAGCCCTACACTTCCGATACCCTTATCTACGATTTCAATAGCAAGAAGGGAAAGATGAAGAGTGTGCGAACCAAGCAAGGGGAAGGTTATCTATATGGCGAAACGGTGAAGAGAAATACCGACGAAACCATCTTCCTGAAACATGGATGGTATACCACCTGCGATGCCGAACACCCGCATTTTCAAATCGATATAAGCAAAGTAAAATTAATTCCTAACAAACAAATAGTTACAGGTCCAGCCTATCTGGTGATTGGCGATGTACCCACCCCATTGGTGATTCCTTTTGGTTTTTTTCCAATTACTAAAGGACAAAGAAATGGAATCGTAATTCCACGTTTCGCTAATGAAGAATCGCCCAATGGCCGTGGTTTTGGATTACTCGATGGTGGCTATTATTTCCATATTAAAGAGTATGCAGATATGCGCGTAACTGGGAGTATCTTTAGTAAAGGAAGTTGGATAGGAAGTGTGGCATCATCCTACACCAAACGATATCGGTTTAATGGAGGCATAAATTTCAATTACTCGGTAAACAAATATGGGGAGCCAAAAACGGATGAGCAAACTACAAGCAAACAGTTTTTTCTAACCTGGAATCACAATATCAATACCACCACCCATCCTGGAACTACCTTCTCTGCCAATGTGAATTTATCGAGTGGGGGTGTGGCGGGCAACTACCTTAGAAGAAATACTACCAATAGCAGCGACTTCTTAAATAATGAGGTACGTTCAAATATTAGTTACTCCAAATCGTTTCTGAAAGGTAAGATGCTCCTCTCTTTAACTGCCAATCATTCACAAAATACTTTAACTCATTTGGTGAATATGACCTTGCCTTCGGGGCAGTTCTACGTAAATAATATTTACCCTTTTCGTTTTAATGAACATATCGGCGGACTGCGCTGGTACGAGAGAATTAGCACGAATTATAATTTGCAATTCACTAATTCATTAGCCACGAACGACTCCGTATTTTATACAAAAGCTCAATATCAACCGGATACCTTGCGCAAGTATTTAAAAAATGGATTCATGCACAGCATCCCATTAGGAACGTCGGTGAATGTATTGAAGTACTTGAATGTATCGCCGAGTGTAACATTCAACCAACGCTTTTATTTTAATAGTATCGAGAAGACATTAATTCAGAAAGGAAACTATAATCAAACTGGAGATAGTATTCAAGTAAACACGAACTATGGTTTGAAAGCCCCCATCGATTACAGTTTTAACTTAGGCATGAGTACTCGTATTTTTGGGAAGTTCAACTTCTATCATACCAAACTCATTGCCATTCGTCACGTCATCACGCCCGCTATTGGATTTGGTTATCACCCCGATTATAGTGAATCAAAATATGGATATTATCGTAATGTGGGTGTGCTCAACGATACTACCCGAAAGCTCTCTACAAGTTATAGCCTCTTTGAACAAGGCGTGTATGGCTCGCCAGCATTGGGTAAATCGGCTGCAATAGGAATTAGCTTGGGAAATAATTTAGAGAGTAAATGGAAAAATAAAAAGGATACAGTTACAGGAACTAAAAAATTAATGCTTATTGATTTCTTTAATTTTAGTACTGGTTATAATTTCTTGGCCGACTCTATGAAGCTTGGAAATATTAGCTTTTCAGCGGGGACAAATATTCTAAAGAAAATAAATATCAATATTAGCAGCAGCTTTAATCCATATATGGTTGATAGCAGTGGTAATATAGAACATAGTATTGATAAGTATTTGGTGACGGCGCCCGGACATAAGCTAGCACGTATGCAAACATTACACGCGGGAATGGTGTTTAGTTTGAATTCCGAATCACTCAAGAAAAAAACAAGCACCAAAGGAAGTGCCCAAGAATTGAATGATGTAAATAATCATCCTACCAACTATATCGATTTCAATATCCCATGGAATTTGAATTTCAATTATAACTTCGATTATACTGCCGCACCACAATTGGTGCAGAATTCGAGTTTAGTGCGCGAGCGACACAGCATCAGCATGAATGGCGATTTTAGTGTTACTGCCAATTGGAAAATCGCAGGTAGCATGGTGATGGATCCTTCAAAAATGGAATTACAATATGTATCACTCGATCTCTATCGTAATTTACATTGCTGGGATATGCGTATCAATATCATTCCTTTTGGAGAAAGAAGAGGATTCAATTTCGGACTACAAGCGAAATCATCGCTCTTACAAGACTTAAAAGTGACACGACGATTCGACGCACGTTACTACTAAGATTACGCTTCAATAATTATTGTATCACCACTTTTTTATGCATGATTTGATTCTCATGTCTTAGCGTGATAAAATATATTCCTTTGATTAACTGTAAATCAAAATGTGTGGTGCCATCACCAATGGTTTTCGATTCAATCAATTTGCCATCTACATTATAAATTGAGAGCGTTCCTTCCATCGAACTCCATAAATTAAAACTACCTTGGTTTGGATTTGGATATACTTCAAAACTTATTTCTTGTTGCTTCTCTGCGATGCCATTGATACCACAAGGCAGACTATATCCTCTTCCTGGTGTGCCTGCAAAGCAACCCCTAAACCAGTTTTGTGCAAGCCATGGATTGTGCGCAGTATCAGCATATTCGAATGTGTATCCCAAGACGGTTTGAGTAGGCCATGGCGCTATAGTATCATAACTTACGTAGTGAATAATATTGCCTTCCAAATTGTAAATTTCAACCTTGTCTCGGTTGGATAATTGTAAAGTTGGAACTTCCAAAATATTCGTCACCGATGGAAACAATGCCGAGAAGAAACTCTTGTTTTGAACGAGTACTAAATATTCATTCGCAGCAATGGTAGTGGGAGCAGGAAGGGTAATACTCGATTGATTGCTCTTTATCGTCATATTGCTGATGACTTTTTGTGAAGAAGTTGGGTTATGTAATTCTAACCATACTCCGCCATTAAAGCCACTTACAGGATGGAAATTAATTTCAGAGAAGAGCACAGGATAGGCGCAATTTGAATTATAAGAGAGCGTTGGACTGCCACTCAAACAACCCCCAACCCAATTCGATGGATTATTCCGGTCAGCTCCAAGATACTCCAAAGTCCTTCCAGTATTGAACGCATCGGTGGTCCATCCACTTCCTTTTCCATAGGAAACTGAATCGATCATTGTATTTTCAATATTGAAAATTCTCAAGGTGGCCTGGGTATCTGGTAAATTTAGTGCACTGTTTTCGATGGCATTTGAATTTGAATGCAATTTGGTAAAGTCGCTCATCGATCGTGCAATTACTTTTCGCTCCTCATTAAACACCAAGTAAAATTTATCTGAGCTGATGCGGCTTCTGTTATTCTCTATCCCCAAATCAAAATTGCTTAATGCTACCGGAATTGTGCTCTTACTTTTTATTTCAATCCAATCGTTAGACTTATTTTTTTGATGTGAATTATAATTGATCTCCGTAATTTCTATGTTGCCCGAACAAGGCTGCAATGCCGTACCAGGCGATCCTCCAGGACATCCATTGATGTAAAGGAAGGAAGCAGTATCGCTATATTCCAGGGTATAACCATTGGCATCGGCTATGGCATGATTCGCGCCATTGTTATAGCTTGCCTCCGCAATCTTAATACTATCATTCGTGAAGATTGAAATGGTTTCACTGGCACTCAAAACAAGAGCAATACTATCAGTAATTACATTGCTGAAATTGTATTGATTTTTTAACGACTGCAATTTGCTGCCAGCAATGAAATACTGATTTGGTTTCAAAAGCAATCCGTTGCTAAGCGTATAAGTATTGGTATTGGTTTTTAATTGCCATCCACTTAAATCAATCGAATAGTTACCTTGGTTTTTTATTTCAATCCATGAGCCCATATCAAAGCTAGGGTGACTCTTATAATTTATTTCCGAGATTAATAATGGCGCAGTGCAATTGCCTGGAGCAAATCCTGGTGAGCCATGACGGCATGCCAAGGTCCAATTATTTGTGGTGTAAAATGCTTTAGCAGTATCAATATAGTTTAATGTAAAACCCTTGCCATTGGCTGCTCCCAAGCCTGCTTCGCTGGCTGCATAGCTCGCTATATATAATTTGCGATCATTGGCATCATACAATCCTATTTCATCAGCAACCGTGCTGATTCTAAATCCAGGCACATAAATAATTTTAGAAGGAGCCGTTTGTATGGAATTGAATTTTACACTATCAGATGCAATGACGCAATACTGATTGGGTGCTAGACGCATCGTGCTATTCAATGTGTTTTTAATGCCTAACGATTTTGTATAAACCGACATGGACTGCAAATTCAAGGTATCGGTTAAGGATACATTTCTAATTTCCATCCAGCTTCCATCATTCTCCGTGCTTTTTGGGTTATAATTAATTTCAGAGATAACAGTATTGATTTTGCAATTTTGTTTGGCGCCACCTGGCGAACCTCCGAAGCAACCAATATCCCAGTTATTAGGATCGGATGCATTTCCTAAATAGTTTTTTGATTCTAAGGTAAACCCTTTTCCAGCGGGCATTACAGGCCAATTACCTTGAGCACTGAATGCAATTTTAATAATTGGATTTTTGTTTTTATCGTATAGATTAATGGCATCCCCAGTATCGCGCAATAGGTAGGGTAGCACCATTTTGTTTTTGATTCCTGGGAAATATTTGTTAATGGCAATGGTGTCGTTAGCAAACAATATATACTCATTGGCAAAAAGTAAAGTTGGTACAATCGGTGTTACAGCCTTTTGAGAACTGTCTTTATTGGCTAAATAATGACTACTTAAATTCACTGGAATATTGCTATTATTCATCACCTCAAACCAATCGCCGGTATTGAATACTACATCACTCTTATAATTTATTTCGGTAAGCACCAAAGATTCGAAACAAGTACCTGAGGCTTTCCCGGGTGAGCCTGCAGGGCATTTACTTGCCCAATAAGTACTCACACTCCGATCGAAGCTATCTTTAATTAATTCTAGGGTATAACCTTGCCCACTGGCGAGTGCATCCCAGGTACTGTCGATAGTATATGCCATACCAAATTTAAGTTTGGAGTTGGTATTTCTCAATACCAATTGATCGGCGATGCTAGAGAGTCCGAATGAGAAATTCCCAACGAAGCCTTTCACATTAGGAAAGATATTTTTAAATTTAGTACTATCGTTTACAATTACCAATCGCTCACCAGCATTGAGTATTGTATTGTTTGGAATCAGGAAGGTATCTTTCAAATCATTATCTTGAAATAGCCAGTTTGAAATGTTCACTGAAGCGTTTCCTTTATTCCAAAGTTCTACCCAATCGCCTGCATCGGCTTTTGGGTGCGAACTAAAATTAAATTCGCTAATGATAATGCTGTCACTGCAAGGATTGTAAGCTTGTCCAGGACTGCCTCCCAAGCAACCTCTGAGCCATTTATTTCCTAAATGAAAATCGCTGGTATCATAACGCAATTGCATGGTGTATCCTCGGTTATCGATATAGGAAGGCCATGGTAATGAGTCGTTATAGTCAATGAGTGAGATATGTGTTCCCACGGAATCATAGATAATGATTCGTTCTCCCAAACTGCTTAAATTAAAATTCAAATTTCCTATAACATACGGTACTTGCGGGTACATCTTTTTAAATTTTACAGTGTCGGCTGCTAACACCAAGTATGCATTGGGCGCTAGCACGTAATCATTGACAATAACAAATCCTCCCGAAGTGCTATCCGTAAATTGCCAACCCTTCATATGGTAACTCACGTTGCTCTTATTCTTTATTTCGAACCAATCGCCAGCATCATTAAAGGGAGCCGATTTATAATTAATTTCAGTAAATAAAATCCCTGTGGTACAATTACCTTTGGTGCCGTTGGGTGAACCTCCAATACAACCAATCTCCCAATTAATTCCATTTGAATAATCGTTGGTAGTTGCATTGTAATCTAAAGTATAACCTGTTCCATTGCCTTGTTTGGTAAAGGCCAGCGTATCATCGTAAACTACCGAAAACACGAGGGTGTCCGCGGTGTTATACAACTTAATTTCATCTCCATTATTAGCCAGTCCAAAGAGTGGTAATGTAATTACATTTTGTGTTGGAAAGTACTTACTATACTTAGCAATATCATTACATACAACCAATCGGCCATTGGCTGCAATGGTTCCAGATCCTATCAGAAAACGGTTCTCGAAATTTTTATTGCGAATGCTATAGCCACTTAAATTAATACTTTGGCTGGTGGTATTCAATAACTCAAACCAGGTACCTGCATCAATCACTTGCCCAGCGTTGTAATTTATTTCGCTTACAATAATTTTCTCATTGCAATTTTGGAAGGATGCCCCAGGTGACCCGCCAACACAGCCATTGCGCCAGTTGCTTGCAATACTTGCGTTGATGGTATCATTAATCAATTCCATATTTCGTCCTGCACCATCGGCGGCAATAGGCCATGGTTGTTTGTTGTCGTATCGTACATTCAAAAATTCAGTCCCTGCTGCATCCACCAATAAAAGAGCCTCATTATTGGTAGATAAATCAAAGGCTAAATATTTTTTGGTGAAGCTATTACCGGCATAAAGACTATTAAATCGAATACTGTCGCTCGCCAATACCCAATGAGCGCCTGCAGCAATGGTGCTTCCTTGAGGGAAGGTATATTCTCTCCAGGTTCCTTGTTTTATTTTCCATCCGCTGATATTAATTGAAGTGCTTCCGTGGTTGGTAAGTTCAACCCACGATCCTGCATTCCAGGTGGCTTCGGGGGCATAACTAATTTCGGTGAAATTGAGTTTAGGCAATGTAGTTCTTGCTGTGAAATGTGCTACGATGGTGTCAATGCCCGCAATTCGAATCCTTGCATCGGCAAGTGCAGCGGATGTTTTAAAGGTGTCGATGCCAGCAGTCCAATAATCGAAAATATAATCTTTGGTAGGAATGGCTTTTAATAATACATCGATTTTTCCATGATACTTTCCAGTATATGGAAGGTTGGCGAAGGCCAATGAATTCACTTGAATCTGGCCACTTCCTGCTGGAATAGTTTTGAAGGTGGTGGCATAAGGCCCCGATAAATTATAACATGTATTTAGTCCGCTGCTCATTACCGAGCATCTATTCGCCACATAATTACGCAAAGTAGTAGCATTATCATTCCATTCGTTATAGGTGCCAAACCATCGATTGGCGTGCTTGGTCATTTCTGGATCGAGCAAGCTGATGATGCTATCTAAATTATACAACATGTTTGTACTGCTAAAAGTAGTATTGAACAAATCGATATAACGTGAAATATAAAACTGATTGAAGGTAGGGTTTTGTCGAAGTTTTATTAATAAATCGATATGTCCTTCGGGGTCACTTAAGCTGCTGCTCTCAATATTACAAGGCAATGCTGTATAGGCATTGGTGGGTACGCCTGTATAGTTGATATAAAATCCAAATACCGCATCATTGTCCCATAAGGTATAGCCCCATTTTTTATGTCCGCCTTTGGGGTCGGTACCTCTCCACCAGCCAGTATTATAATTCAGCCAATCGGTGCAAACTGAAACCGAATTTACAATGGCATAATCCACCAAACTTTTCAAATCGATATTGGCTACCACCAATGCGTAGTTTGCCGAGTCGGCCATATTATTATTCATTACAAACGAGCGTATTGCACTCCAGTCGGTAATTGCCTGACTGCCTCCATATTGCGACCAGGTGCTTCCCCACGTTTCGATATATTGTAAATGATATTTGTCTTGATTATAATAAAACTTGGTATAGTCTTGCTCGTCGGCTCGCTCACGCATATCATATACACCCCAGTATTTCCCATTCAAATACACGATGGCTTTTTCACCCGTTCTTGCATCTACATCAAGCTTTCCCTGGATGGCCAAATTTTGCACATAGGCATCGCGTATATGCGCGCTGCCTGCGTTGGAGCTATGATGGGAGGCAGGGTAATTGTCATCGCCTGCAGCACGTAAAATGATTCCTTGAAAATCATTCCTTTCGCTCAGGGCAAATAATTTCACGTGGATGGCATCGTTATATCCCATCTCATCTCGGGTTTTATAGTCGAGGCTACGTTGATCGTTGGCCCATGAATCTTGCCCATGCGAATTGAAATTTCCATAGGCAGTTTCAATCAATACTTTGTTCTTGTCAAAAAATTCAAAGGATCCATCAGGTTTGAAACTCTGATTGCCATTGGCCAAAGTGTTCAAGTCGGTACCTGCAATTGAGATGACAGGCATGGTATGATTTACGTTGATGAAGAAGGTGCCAAAAGTGAAGAAGCTAGGAAGTATGCTTGTATTGTAGCTGTAAGTAACCGCTTTAATAACCTTGGTACTATCAATTAATATTCCTGATGAATTATACTGTGTACCACCAGCCAATGGGTCGGTGCCATCGGTAGTATAATAAATGCGTGAATTGGGTTCGGGATTGGTGAGAAATACTCGGAAGGAGGCTGCATAAAATCCGGGCGACTTACTGAAGATAGCCGAAGAAGCATAAGCGGATTTATACACTCCAGTATTTGTTGCTTCTGGTGTGGGTGAAGTGAAAATTTGCCAGTTGCTACCAATCTTGCCTATCGAATGGCCTTTTTGATGACGACGAATTAGAACTCGTTCTAATAAATTTCCATTCGCATCGCTAAGCAAAATCCAATCGGGGTTTTTCTTCGATTGTGTGAGTTTAAATGAGGCATGCAAATAACCACCTGCATTTTCGTTCCTGCCATCGGCCCAAATTATTTTGAACCCGTTGGCTTGAATGACAACGCCATTAGGGATCTTCCATTTGCGTGTATCTTTTACATCGTCACTTACATAGTATCCCCCAATATCAACAGGGATAGCACTTGCATTCACTAGCTCAATCCAATCGTTATACTCGTTATAATTATCTAAGGAAGTTGATAGGTTGCTACAGCAATATTCATTCAGACTAATTTGTGCGGAGCTCTGTAGGAAAATAAAACTGAGAAATGAAATGACAAGTACTTTAATTTTCATATTTCAAATGTATGAAAATTAATCACCAAAAAGCGACTTCTCAAAGAGAATGACAATCAAGTCAAGTTAAAAAAAAATTACTAGGTGATTGAATCCTCGATACTGAATTTGCTTTGCTGGTTTTTACGAAGGAACACGATAGCTAGAATCGTTGCCCATACTATGAAACAAGGGATTACTTTCATGTGTATTTTTTCAAAAATCTCATGACGAATATAAGGCGGGAAGATATCGGAAGGGGAGAGTTGTGTGAAAATCAAAACAATCATCAACAGGATAAAATTGAATTTCGAATAGGAATCATAAAAATACCAAAGTGCCACACCAAGCACAGGAATAATGAATGTGGGCGACTCCGATTTGTGATTGAAAATTACTACCCAAATCATTACCAAAGCCAAAAGCTGGGTTCGGAAATGAAAATCTTGATAACGTTTGAAATAAAGCAAGGTGGAAAATGTTAATAAGGTGCCTATTGCAATCACCAACATCTTATCAATCGAGGATTGAGTAATGTCATTCACCAAGGCCATCACCGATATGCCTGTAGAGTTGGAGTAGTCGTTGGCCAACATCCGAAACCAGCTCTCATATTGAATTTGGAGGCTATTAAAGGAAACGAGTATTAAAGGTAATGCAATAAGCACAATCCCGGTTATTATGGCCATTAAAATGAATTTCAATTTTTCAGGATAAAATAAGAAGAGTACTCCAGCTACTGCAGCATAAGGTTTTATAATTGTTGCAATGCCAATAAAAATGGCAGCCATCAAAACATTTTTGCGTTCAAATGCCATGAAAGTTAGCACAAACAAAGCCGCAATCAATGCATTGCTTTGGCAACTCTGTGCTGATAGAATGAGCTCTGGCAAAACAAACCACATCATCAATTGCTTATTTCGATCGCTTAATTTGGGTAGGTTACGAATGGCACAAAATATCAGTAAAGTATTGGTAAGATTCCATAAAATCAACCCAAGTAGGTCGGGGAGATAGGCATAAGGAAGCATGAATACTGCAAATGTGGGACTGTATTTATACAAATCGTAGGCGCCATCTTGCTCGTATCCAATATACATATCCTGATTATTGAGGAGATGCAATATCGATTGCTTGAATAAAATATAATTATTGTAGTGAGAAAATTTTCCCAAGAAATTGTGAGCTGGAAAGTATCGTTGCATACTTACCAGTATAGTTGCTAGGACAAAAATCGCAAACAGGAATCGAAAATTAAGAACCCATTCTTTGATTTTTTGCATAAAGAAAAATAACTTAGAGTGCTCTTACAACCTCAGTAATTCCTTTGGTTGTTGGGGTAACAGTCATTACCGGAGTGGTTGCATTATTTACAATTTGCTGAGCATAACTGCCAATAATTATTTCACTTAATCCTTCATCCTGCTGTGTCATAATCATGATTAAGTCGGCATTAATATTTTCAGCGTAGTTGATTGTTTCCTTCGCTAGTCCAGCTTTATCACTTAAAAAGTAGGAAGTAAATTGAACACCAGCATCGCGAAACTGTGCTTCTACATTATTGATATTGGCATTGATTTTATGCCCTAAGAATTCATCATCCTCGCGGAATGAAAGGATATGAATTGTTGAATTAAATTTCTGTGCAAGATGTATTGCCCATTTTACTTTCTGACGTGTTTCAAAACTTAAGTCGATAGGGAATACAATATTTTTATAACCATCTCCAAAATGTTTTTCCTTGATCACAATAACAGGAACATCGGCCTGGCTAATCACACGTTGCGCATTGCTACCCATAATTTTCTTCAAGCCACTCGCTCCATGAGTACCCATTACAATACTGTCGCAGTTCAATTCTTCAGCAGTCTCAACAATCGTCTTGTAAATACTATGAGCCGATCTAACTACGGTAGTGATATCGATATTATGTTTTGCTTTTACTTCGTTTTTTATTTGATCTAGTTTTGTTTGTAAACTCTTTTCAACCATCTCTTCAGTAGCATTTTTTGAGAAGATAGAAGTGATAAGATTTCCTGTATCATAGATTGCCATCAAGGCAATATCATTATCAAAAGTTTTAGCGATCATAATGGCATGTTCAAGCGCCAAGTCAGCAACCTCCGAGAAGTCGGTAGGTACAAGCATCATATTCTTTTTTGTAATATCCATTTTGTAGGGTTAATTTGCAATGCAAAGGTAACATTTTACTCGGCGGGATACAATAAGAAACTTAATTTTCTTCTCTCTCAATATAAACAGAAATTTATCGTTCTTCTAATTAAAATACAAATTACCCAATGAACAAATTATTAAGTCTGCTAGCATTGCTTATTACCACCCATGTAATGAGCCAATCTAAGAGTATTACGCCATTGAAGGCCACTAAAATTGCCATCTTTAAAAATGGCACCTACTATGTAGCCAAAGAAGGGGCGGCAACTTCCAAATCAAAGGTGTTTTATTTTACGCCTCCTGCAACTGCCCTCAATGGTACTTTTTGGTATGCCCTGAAAGAGGGAAAAATTCAAGCCATACAAATAATGGATGCACCCACACAAGTAACCAAAACAGCTAATTCTTTTGGCGAGTACTTAGCGAGTAATATAAATACAGAAGTAACCTTGACATTACTTTATGGTACAAACACAAGTACAGTAAAAGGAATTATTTCCAATTACTATACCGACGCCCGAATGGTAGTCTTAAAACTCAATGATGGCAGCCTCAAGCTCATCAATGTGAATAGTATTTCGGATATCAACTTGGCTTCAAATGCAAAGAGTTCATTTGTAAGTGACAGTATCGTAAGGCTTGCCAAAGTGCAATTGGAGAAAGAAATAAGTAATTCGAAATTCAGCACCCTTTGTATGCAAACAGGAATCAGTTGGGTGCCTTCTTATTTTATACAACTTAAAGATGCGAAAACGGCGACATTGGATATAAAAGCATCGATTGAAAACACAAGCGAAAACTTTACTGATGTACCCGTTAGTTTGGTGGTTGGGAACCCCCAGATGTACTATGGTAAACAACTGGATATGATGAGTAGCCTTATTGCAAGTAATGGTGGTGGAAATGACAACTATACTCAAAAATCTATCTATTCGAATATGTCAGGTTCCTACGACGGCAATGCGGAGAGTGCTTCCGACAATACAACAGAAGTTAGTGGGGAGAAAAGCAATGATTTGTATTATTATAATTTAGGGAATATGAGTTTGGATAAGGATGCCAAGGTTATTGTAATGTTGGGTTCAAAAGAGATTGAATACAAAGATTTATATGAACTAGATATCGAGGATAAAGCGAATTTTTGGTATACACATGTGGCCGGTATCGACCCCAATGCTACTTATGAAACATGGCATGTCTTGAAAATTGAAAATACTACCAATACACCACTTTCAACAGGCCCTATTTTTGTTACCGATGAAAATGGCAAACCACTGGCACAAGATGAATTAAAATATACACCCATCGGTGCTAAAACTAAAATTAAATTATCGAAAGCAATCGATGTGCAAACTTGCGATGATGAAGAAATTGTATCGAAAGATGCCAATAAAGTAAGACTTAATAAAAGGGATTATGAAACGGTGAAAATTAAAGGGAAAATCAAGCTGGTGAATTACCAAGCCAAGCAAATAAATATTGCAATTAGTAAAACAATTAACGGTAAAATCACCAATGGCAATGCCGGAACCATCACCATTTTACCCAATCGCAACGCCAATTACAATAATGTGAACGATATTAATGTAGTTCGCTGGGAGAAAATAATTAAACCCAACGAAACACTTTTCTTAGATTATGAATATGAAGTTTTAGTGTATTTGAACTAGATGAAAACGATAAAGAAAACCGAATTAATTTTAAATGCCGATGGCAGTATTTATCACCTCCATGCCCTGCCTGGCGAAATTGCCGAAACCATCTTTTTAGTAGGTGATCCCGAACGAGTTCCATTCGTTTCAAAGCATTTTGACACTATCGAAATTAAAAAACAAAACCGCGAATTCGTAATTCATACCGGTATTAAAGATGGTGTTAGAGCCTCTGTAATTAGCACGGGTATTGGAACCGACAATATCGATATCGTACTCAATGAAATTGATGCTTTGTTTAATATCGATTTCAAAACCTATCGTATCAAAGAAAAACTCACTGTGCTGAAATTTATTCGTATCGGAACCAGTGGTGCCATTCAGTCCACTCTGCCTATCGATACCTGGGTTGCCAGCGAACATGCCTTTGGCTTCGATGCCTTGGGAGGGTACTATCCAACATCAGAGAATAAAAACTGTATAGATGCTACTAATGCCTTGCTATATAAGCTTTCTACAGTTACAGGCATGGAAAGTCGACCATACTTCAGTAGCGCGTCTCCTCAATTATTATCCCAGTTGCCTTTATCTATTAAATTTGGTATCACCGTTACCATGCCTGGTTTCTATGCACCTCAAGGTCGTCACTTGCGCGCCCAGCCTCGTTATGCCGACGATTTGATTGCTTTCTTGAGTAGCCAGAAATTCGATGAGAAGGCATTTACTAATATAGAAATGGAAACAGCGGGTATCTATTTGCTCGCTTCACTCCTGGGCCATCATGCCATCTCCTTAAGTGCCATCTTGGCCAATCGCATCACCGATGAATTTTCGGCAAACCCCGAAAAAACCATCCAAACGGGGATTGAAGAAATTTTAAACAGTTTCTTGAAACCTTGATTCAATAAGGGGTTTCATAGATTGTGTAAACTTCATTAGACTTTTTATGGAAAGGCTGTAACTTTCAATTGGAGGTATGCGTAGGAACATTATATATCACCAATATCTGATTTATTATGAGACTCGCTTTTCATCTTTCCATCGCCTTGCTTTTTGTGTTTCAGCTCACCATAGCTCAAACCAATTTTTCCAGAATTACCTGCGGCAGCAGCATTACCCTTAATATAAAACAAGGCGACTCCTGCAGCTATTCCACCAATCGCGATTCCAATTCGGATAACCCGAATAAAATAGTTTTCGAAGTATATAATAATACCTTACATATTGAAGGTGGGAATTATAAGGATGCAGTGGCAAATGTTACCATCAAGGAATTGAAAGGATTAACTATTGATGGGGTTACTCGGGTAAATTTCGAAAATGCCATTACCTCCGATGAGTTGAAACTCAATTTCAACGGGGCTTCCAAAGCTTTCTTGAAATTGTCTGTAAATAATTTAATGATGGAAGCCGATGGTGCATCTCAAATAGAAATGCAAGGCAACTGTGCCAATGGTGAATTGGAAATTAATGGAGCATCAAAAGTGTTTGCTCAAAAATGCATCTTCGGAAAATGTAAGGTGGAAGCCAATGGTGCCTCACAATGTAATATCGATTCGGTAACCACTGATTTGAAAACAGAAGCTACAGGTGCATCTAAAATATATCTTAAAAATATTCCTGAAGTATACGTTGCCTCTCGCTCAGGCTTGGGTAAAATATATGAAGGAAACGAATCGCGCGATACCACAATCCAAATTGATACTAAAGTGGTTATTAATGACAATACCGACAGCGAAACACATACTGAAACTCATACCAACTGGTATAATTCCGATGCTGGTTTTAATTGGTCAGGATTGAATCTCGGATTCAATGGTTTACTTAATACCAGCAATACATTGAAAGCTCCTGTAGGATACGATTTCTTAGAAATGAATAATGCCAGCTCAATACAAATTGGTTTAAACTTATTCGAGAAAGATTTTAATATCTACAAGCACTATGTGATGGGAATGGTTGGTGCCGGATTTAGCTGGAACAATTACAAATTCTCAACTCAAAATGTATTGCAACCACACCAACCCATTCTTGCCGCTTTGAAGGATACCGTTAATAACCTAAGCGTTAATAAATTAAGAGTTTCATACTTCAATGTACCTGTATTACTTGGATTCAATACAAGCCAAAATAGCAATAAAGCATTTCATTTAGCCGCCGGTGTGGTAGTCGGTGTTAGAATGGGAGGAATGGTGAAGACCGTTTCCGACACCAAAGATGGCAAACAACATAGTAAAACTTTCGCATTGTATAATACCGACCAAGTGCGTTACGATGTGATGATAAGACTAAAATATAAATGGGCAAATATTTGGGCTACCTATAGCTTGAATAGCCTCTTCAAGAAAAATCAAGGACCAGAAGTTCACCCTATAGCAGTTGGGGTAAATATCCTTGAGTTTTAAACTGCTAATTCTTCTTCATATAATATTTGATTCTTAAAGCGGGCTATTGCCCGCTTTTTGTTTGATATGATTTTGGCAAAATGGCATTGCTTAGTACTAACTTCTGAATCGGCCGAAAACCCCCAGCGGGAGCTTACTTCCTGTGGTTGCATGCAAATAAAGTTCTCCGTATTTTAAATTATTAGCTTTTGGGAAATGATGGTTCAAAAGATTCTCAATAATCAATGAGGAGAACCCTAATGAGTAGGTATTCAAGATGAAAAAATGATCCTCAGGATCCAATATCTTTTTACAGTCGGCAAGCATCTCATCAATCATATCTTCCAATTTCCAGCGCTCTCCCTTTGTACCCAAGCCATAAGCAGGAGGGTCGAGCATAATACCCTGGTATTTTTTCAATCGACGTACTTCTCTTTGTACATATTTTCCTGCATCTTCAATGGTCCATCTTACATCATGCAATTTACTGAGTACCATATTTTCATTGGCCCAGTTTACAACTTGCTTGATGCTATCAACATGCACCACATCGGCACCCGCAGCCTTGGCCGCTAATGTAGCACCGCCAGTATATGCGAATAGGTTCAGTACCTTTGGATTGGAGGTTTTTAAGCCTTTCACCGATTCATATATATAATCCCAATTGGCAGCCTGCTCTGGAAAAATTCCTATATGCTTAAATTGTGTGAGCGCCAGTTTCAATGTAATATCAAGCCCCTCGTGATGGTAGTTGATTTTCCAATTATCGGGCATGTCCTTCTTGGTGAGCCATTCGCCTTTATGACTGCCACGCTGTTCAAAGATAGCATGGGCCTGGCTTTTCCATTCGGCATCGCTCCATTTCTTTTGCCATACAGCCTGTGGTTCAGGTCGTGATGTGATATAATCGCCGAAGCGTTCCAACTTCTCAAAATTACCGCAATCGAGTAATTCATAGTTGGTGAAATGTTGAGGTGTAAGTAATAGCATTTTGGGCAAAGGTAATAGTTGAATTCTTAACCCACCGATTTATGCATTTTGATGCCATAAAATTGTAATTTTATAGCCATATGACTTGAAAATCTCAAGATTTTGGTTAGATTTGGCAATTGCGAAAACCGTCTTCTATGGGGTTAAAATTTACCAATTACTTAAAACTTATTTTTCTGCTTATTTCGGTTCTGCCTTTTCAACTGGGCATGGCTCAAATATGCAGCATCACTAAGTTTCAAGTTTTCCCCGATTCGCTCAACCAAAAACGTAACGACACCACCGTTTGCTTTCGCTCTTGCCTCGATTTATTCGCAAAGGTTCCTCCGCTAAGGCAAACAAGTTCCTACGCAATTTCCAATATTCCCTTTATCGATTCCTTGCCCTGTGAAGGTTATGGTGCCATACCCAATGGATTTTCCCAGCCTACCAATGTGCATTCTCCTGTAGTTGATATGGGTTTCAATTTCTGTTTTTTTGGAAATACCTATTCGAAATGTGTAATTTCCGATAATGGATATATGTCGTTCGATACAACCTTAGCAGGAAATTCTTCAAAGTATGATTTATCTACCTTCCCAGGAGTTCCTACCAACGGTACCATCGATTACCTCAATGCCATTATGGGTTGTTGTATGGATTTACAGGTAACCTTGAATGGGGAAATCACAACCCAAACTATTGGTACAGCACCCTATCGAGTGTTTATTGTAAAATATAACCATTGTGCGTATGAAGGAGGTTCATGTGCATATCCAGCCAATGAATTGGATATGAAAATGGTGCTTTACGAAACAACCAATATCATTGAAATTTATATCAAAAAGAAAACGGTTTGTACATCTTGGAATGGAGGGAAAGCGGTTCAAGGGATTCAGGATGAAAATGGAATTATTGGCTATGCTACCACGGGCCGCAATTGTAGTCAATGGAGTGCCAATAACGATGCAAAACGTTATACTCCCAATGGAGCTACCAACGGTTATACGCTCAAATGGTATCAAGGTGCCAGCGTATTAGGTTCGAATTATCTTCAAACGGTATGCCCACCTGCGAGTGGTTGGTATCGCTGCGAACTAACCATTGCTCCGTATTGTGGCATTGCTCAACCAGTAACTGTGAGCGACTCCGTTTATTTGAATGTTAAAGGTTCGTCGAGTATTGCCAACGTGGTTAATGTGAACGATACTGTAAAGTGTAGCTCCTACTTCAATGTATTGGATGCTGGCTCGGGTGGCATCGCTTACCGCTGGAATACGGGAAGCAGAAACCGTTTTTTAAATGTTGCTAAGGAGGGAATTTACTATTGCTCCAAAGTAACAGATACGTCCAACTGTTATTTCGATTCCTTGCGTTTTGATGTAAGAAGTGAAAAAGTATTTTTAGACAGTAGCCGAGCGTATGGCTGTTTGCCTCAGTCATTAGGCCACCTCAAAGTAAATGGCTCAGGAGGAAAAGGCACCATCCTATATAAAATTGGGAATAAAAGTTATAGCACCAATAATATTTTTGACAGCCTCACCTATGGCAGTTATCATGTGAAAATTAAAGATTCCATAGGATGCGAATTCGATACGCTCATCACCCTTTCGAGGCCTGGAATAAATATTATTCAACGAAATACCTGTGGCTTAGATAGTATGGGGGCATTGGTTTTCGATATCAGAAATTTTGATGGCCCATATACTTTCAAGATGGATACTGGAGCCTATAAAACCGATACCATTTTCAATAATGTAAAAGGGGGAACGCATAATATCAGCATTAAAAATGCCTCGGGTTGTATTTATGATACTGCCCTGTACGCCCCATTTGTTAGTAGGAAATTGGCTGCAACGTATTCCATGGTGAAAGCTTCTGGCTGCTTCGGAGGCACTCCCGATGGAAGTATCACAGTGAATGCCAGCGGAGGCAATCCTCCCTACCGCTATTCAATCAATTACGGCACATATCGAAGCTCCAACTATTTCGGCGGACTGGCCGAAGGGGGCTATTTTATTTCTATTCGAGATACTTTTGGTTGCGGCATCGACTCGGTAGTGAATGTATTGCCGCTCGCACATCTTTATGTGAATGGTTATGTAATAAATGCAAGTTGCTTCAATACAAATACAGCATCCATTGTAATTACTGGATTGGGCGGTGTTCCTCCCTATTCGTTCTCATTTGGTGGAGGCTCCTTCTCATCAGTAAATACACGTACCGGTTTGGGCGCAGGTACCATGACCGTGACTATCAAAGATGCACGAGGTTGCTCTGTAGATACCGTCCTTCCTATCGGTCAGCCACCTCCACTAAAGTTCAATCCGACGCTTACCAATGTGAGTTGCTATAATGGCAATAACGGACAAATCACTATCAATGCCACCGGTGGTGTGCCTCCTTACATGTATAGTATTAATGGCGGCACTTTGGGTAATAATAATGTTTTCTCAAACTTAATTTCGGGAACCTACAACCTTCGATTGCGCGATTATAACTTATGCATTAAAGACACGACGGTAATAATCACGCAGCCATTTCCGCTTAATTTCTTTGTAACGAAAACGAATACCAGTTGCTGGAACTCATCCGATGGGAAGTTCGTCTTTACTGGCTTTGGAGGGAATAGTCCTTATCAATATTCATTCAATGGCAGTGGCTTTACCACTCGAAATACATATGATACGCTGGCAGTAGGAAGCTATTTTGTGCGTATCAAAGATTCGAAAGGATGCATACGCGATTCAAATGTTATAATCATCAGTCCTCCTAAAATTGTTGCTACCCTCCAGCTCAAAGGAGCGTCTTGTTTTGGAGGTACCAATGGAACTATTAAAGTGATTGCTGGTGGCGGCACACCACCTTATTTTTACTCCTTCGAAAATATTGGATTCACAACAATCGATTCATTTACCAATATAAAAGCCGATACCTATCAAGTGTCTATCAAAGATGCCAAAGGCTGTATATTCGATACTTTCGCCATCGTAACGCAGCCGGCACTGGTCACGTTTAATATCGGAATCAAAAATGTTTACTGCTTTGGCGATTCGAGTGGGGAAATAACCATGGGCGCCAATGGTGGAACCAAGCCCTACAAATACGCATTTGAGAATGATACTTTCTCTTTCAATAATAGTTTCAAGAAAAAAATTATTGGAACTTATTCCGTTCATTTAAAAGATGCCAATGGTTGTATTTATGATACCACCGTTACCATTACACAACCACCAATTTTGAAAATGAATATTGGGGTTTCTCATGTATCTTGTTTTAATGGTAATAACGGATCGCTCAATACCATTGGAGTAGGAGGGAAGTCACCATATACTTACCGTGTCAATATAGGTGCATTTTTATCTGCAACGTCTCACCCAAATCTCACGGCAGGAAATTATAATATCACAGTGCTCGATTCCAATGGTTGTACCTTCGATACCACCATTACCATCACACAACCACCACGAATTGGCTCTCAGTTATTTATTAGCAATGTAAACTGCTTCAAAGGGAATGATGGATTTTTTAAAATAAGGCCTTTTGGCGGTACCCCTCCATACGAATTTGCCCTTGATACCGCTGGGTATACAAACGATTCCGTTTTTGTAAATTTAAAAGCAGGAACCTATATCGTTCATACCCGCGATGGAAATAATTGCGTGGTCGATACATCATTAATTATTTCGCAGCCATCAAAAATAATTACCAATTCATTGGTAAAAAATATCACTTGCTATAATGGCAATGATGGTAAGTTAACCATCACTCCTGGCGGTGGCACTGGTCCATATCAATGCTCAACAGATAGTATTAATTATAGTAATGTATTTGTGTTTAATAATCTCATTGCAGGCAAATACAAATACTTTATTAAAGATAGTAAGAACTGCACCTACGATACCACGGTAACGGTTTACCAGTCTACGTTTATTACCAACGGGCTCATTGTGAAAAATGTTTCTTGCTTTAATTCCAACGATGGAACCATTAGGGTTGTTGCTACTGGTGGAAGTAAGCCATATAAATATTCTTTCCGAGGTGGCGCCTTCGATACGATTAGCCTCTTCACGAATTTGCCAATCGGCACCTACAATATTCAAACAAAAGATACTTTCAATTGTATTAAAGATACCACAGTAACGCTTACTCAGCCACCACAGGTATTTGTGAAAGCAACCTCCATCAATGTACAATGTTATAATGCAGGCAATGGCTATATCGAAATGTCGGCAACAGGTGGAGTGCCACCATTTACTTATGCATTAGGAACTGGGCTTTTTAGTCCCAATGCCAAATATTATAACCTGGTTCCCAATACCTATAAAGTTTATGCCCGCGATAACCTGGGCTGTATTCGCGATACCACCATTATCATCACCCAACCCGACTCCATTACATTTACATACGGCGTTATCGATGCCTCGTGCTTTGAAGGCAGTGATGGCAGTTTGCATTTTCATGTAATAGGTGGCACGCCTCCGTATTTGTATTCATTCGATGGAGGAAACTATACTACCGATACAGTTCAATATGGACTTAAATCGCGAACTTATACTGTTCGAATTAAGGATAGCAATAACTGTATTCAACAGCGCAAAATATTCGTAGGGCAAGCACCGAAACCAACCCTAGTGCCAGCCGAAATTATAAGAGCAACATGGGATAATGATAGCACCGTTTTATTGCAATGGCATGCCTACCCTAAGGCGTTATGGTATAAAGTGGAATCGAAATTCCAAGTAAACCAGCTACTTATCGATACATTTTATTATCAAAAAGTTCCACAATCAGAAATTTACGAATATCGAATTTCGGTAATCGATTCATGTAATTTCATTAATCAACCGAGTTTAGTTCACAATACCCTCTTGCTCTCTGGCAAAATGGTTGATTCGAAAGTAATCAACTTGAAATGGAACCGTTATATCAATTGGCTAAATGGGATTGATTACTACAATATATGCCGATTCAATGTTCTATCCAATTCATGGCAAATAATTTCGACTACTATAGATACCAATTTTACCCTTTTGGTGAAGCCGGAAGATTCTCTTTCTGAATATATATTCTATGTTGAAGCCATTGAGTTGAATGGCAACTTAGCCGCTTCGGTGAGCAATAAGGTGTACCTCTATACCGTACCTCAAGTATGGATGCCTAATGCCTTCTCTCCCAATAACGACGGCATCAACGAATTGCTCTTCCCTAAGGGATTGGGTGTGAAAAGTTATACAATGAGTATTTATAATCGATGGGGTGAAAAGCTTTTCCAGACAGATGATACACACCCTGGCTGGGATGGCAAATTCGAAGGGGTGGAAGTACCGGTGGGTACCTATATATACGAGGTGCAAGCCACCTGTTATCTCGATAAAACCGTAGAGAAAATCATTTCACTCAAAGGGGCATTCCAACTCATCCGGTAAGGTTTTTTCTTTTAGAATTTATTTTCATTTCCTGGGCTTTTATTCTCGGTAATTTAAATTTTTATAAGCCTTCTTTTTCTTACTTTTGCGATTCACAATGAATTTAATTGACCAATTTACAGGCACAGGGGTAGCAATTGTAACCCCATTTAATAAAAGCGGAGCTGTTGATTTTAATGCGCTCACTGCTATTGTCAATCATATAATTGAAGGTGGATGCGAATACTTGGTAGTTCTTGGAACAACTGGGGAAAGTGTAACGCTTTCATTAGAAGAAAAAAAGCAACTGATGGCTTCTGTTGTAAAAGCCAATAACCAACGCGTTCCCATGATGCTCGGTGCAGGGGGCAATAATACTGCTTCGTTGGTTGCCGACCTTAAACAAATTGACACTACTGGCTTTCAGGCAATCTTATCGGTGAGCCCCTATTATAATAAACCCAATCAGGAAGGCATTTATAAGCACTATTTAAAGGTTGCAGATGCTTCTCCATTGCCGGTATTGCTTTATAATGTACCTGGTAGAACAGGTGCTAATATGACAGCCGATACCACACTTCGATTGGCCCAGCATCCCAATATTTTTGGAATCAAGGAAGCCTCTGGAAATATGGATCAATGCATGGATATCATCAAAGGCAAGCCCAGTGATTTCATGGTGATTAGTGGCGATGATCCACTTACGCTTCCTTTTATTGCCTTGGGCATGAGTGGGGTTATTTCGGTGGTTGCCAATGCTTATCCTAGAACCTATGCTAATATGGTACGAAGTTGCTTAAAAGGCGATTTTGCTGCCGCGCGACCATTGCATTATGAATTACTTAATACCATCAAAAATATGTTTTCAGATGGAAGCCCAGGTGGCGTGAAAGCATATTTAAACCTGATGGAATTATGTGAAGAGGAGGTGCGCGAACCTTTGGAAATTGTGGGAGATGCAACACGCACAAAAATTAAATCTGATTTCGAACGGTTGAGCAAATAAAAAATGATAGAGATAAAAGATATATCGAAAACCTTCGGAGATAAGCACGTATTAACCGATATCAATATGACTTTCCTTCCTGGAAAATGTAATATGGTCATTGGTGCAAGCGGTAGCGGCAAGAGTGTGTTGATGAAAATTATGGTGGGCCTGGAAGTACCCGATCAAGGAAATATATTTTTCGATGGGAAAGATTTTACCAATATGGATTATGATGGTAAAATTGATATCCGTCGCCAAATAGGAATGCTCTTTCAAAGTTCAGCACTCTTCGATTCATTAACGGTGGAAGAGAATGTAGGCTTTCCTTTAAAGATGTTTAGTAAGATGTCGAAAGCTGAACAATTAGATCGAATTAATTTCTGTTTGCAACATGTGAAACTGGAAAACCAAAATCATAAATACCCAAGTGAGCTGAGTGGAGGTATGAAAAAGCGGGTTGGTATAGCACGCGCGATTGCACTCAATCCACGTTATTTATTTTGCGATGAACCCAACTCCGGACTCGACCCTTTGACATCGCGTGTCATCGATAATTTGATTCAAGATATTACCGAAGAGTTTAAAACAACAACCATCATCAATACCCATGATATGAAGAGTGTGTATGATATGGGTGATAATGTTTTTTATATAAATAACGGATATAAGTGGTGGGAAGGATCTCGCGCCGAAATTAAAATTAATACAAACCCTGAGTTGCGTGAATTTGTTGCTGCGTCACTTTAAAAATTTAGATCATCATGAAACCAATTAAATTAAATTCTGTACTATTTCTGCTTTTTTTATCCATCACTTTCAGTGCATGTAGTATCTTGAAAAAAGGTGATAAAAAAGAAAGGGGGACTTCGGCAACGTCTACCAAGCCAGTTGATTTTAAAAGCATGACCGAAATGGTTTTTGGATGGGGTGGTGGATTCACAGGAATGGTTGATGAATACCGATTAGCCAAGGATGGTACGTTGATGCAAGGTGATGAAATGAAAAAGAAGGTTGATCCCAAAACCATGAAGATGATTCTTGGTCTTTTTAAGAAAATAAATTTCACCAAAACCAAACTGAACGACCCCGGAAATCTATATTATTTCATCGCTGCAAAGGCGGGGAATAACGAACAGAAACTAATTTGGAACGATCAAACACAATTACCGTTGGAAGTAAAAGCGGCTTATGATGAGTTGATAAAGCTAACCAAGTAGTTCGGTTAGTTGAACTTTAACTTCATTGAAATTGAAACAAAATTTGGGGTTAATTTTCTAGGTAGACATTAGTATTCTTTGAATATTGTCTATACATACTACGTATCACTTAACGCGTACTATTTACTATTTACTATTTACTATTTACGCCTTTCCCTGAAAATCGTCTATTGTGGCCATCAACTAACGCCTTCCCCACATAATTCTGTTGACAGATAATTGCCTGTAACGATTTGATTCGTTAAGTTTGCATATACTCTCCAAAAAAATGAAATCAAACGGGCTCCTCCTGCTAATAATAATTGTAATCGCTTCCTGTAAAACGGAAACGGATACCACGCCTCGACAAACTGGCCCCGAATATTTTAATAATAAATTAGGCAGCTGGATTATCTATAAGGTAGATTCTATTGTATTCAACGACTTTCATGCACCACTTCAAGGCATAGATACTTTTAGATATCAAATCAAAGAGGTGATTAGTGAAAAGTTTGTCAATGCATCGGGCAATGAAACCAACCGAATAGAAAGGTATAAAAGAAACAATGATACCCTCCCCTGGGTCATTAATAATATCTGGACAAGCAACTTGCTTTCTTCAAGTGTTGAAAAGGTAGAAGAGAATATTCGCTATGTGAAATTATCATTCCCAGTTTCATCTTCTAAATTTTGGGCAGGCAATCAATTTAATACATTTGAGCCTTGGGAATATTCTTATCGTAATGTCAAAACCCCAATAACACTTAATGGCTTTACATTCTCCAATACCATCACCGTACTTCAAAAAGATAGCGCCGATGATAACTTTATTGAGAAACGATTTGCTAAAGAAGTTTATGCGGAAAATATTGGAATGGTTTACAAGCAACTTGATACCTTGGAAATTCAAAACTTTATAAAGAAAGGTTTATACTATCGTCAAACCGCCATTGATTGGAGCAAATAATGAAAAAAATATTCACCTATCTAATCGTCTTTTTAGCGATTGCTGCTAAGGCGCAAAAGCATACCTATATCTACTTTGTAGCATTTAAGGATAAAAATAATTCTACATTTAGTATTAAAAAGCCACAGGAATTTCTTTCCGAAAAGGCTTTACAACGCCGTGCTAAATATCAAATAAAAATTGACGAATCGGATTTACCGGTGAACCAAAATTATATTAATACCATCTGCAATAAGCGCGTTAAATTTAAAAGTGCAAGCAAGTGGTTGAATGGTATCCTCATCGAAATTACCGATACAGATGTAATACGCGAAATTGCCAAGCGCGAGTTTGTCGCAGCAACTGTTCAGGTGGCCTACTACGATTTTTTGAAGAAACCAGGAAATGAAGTAACTGAAGAAGTCCCAACCTATTCGAACCCAGTGCCGAGTGGAGATATTCAAAATATATATGGGGAAGGATTTGATCAGATAAAAATGCTTCAAGGTATTATGCTGCATCAAATGAATTATAACGGTGAAGGAGTTACGATTGGTGTATTGGATGCAGGATTTTTGAATGCCAATAAATTACCATGGTTCGCACGCCTTCGTCAGAATAATCAAATTGTAGTATGCAAGGATTTCGTAGATAACGATTCCTATGTGTTTGATGGCAACCCGCACGGACTCGAGGTGTTAAGCTGCATGGCAACTGGCGATACCGGTACTTTTATAGGAACAGCCCCCAGAGCTAAATATTTATTATTAAGAAGTGAAGATGCAGAGACAGAGCAGCTCGTTGAAGAAATTAATTGGGCAGTGGCTGCCGAATATGCCGATAGTGCTGGGGTTGATTTGATAACTTCTTCTTTGGGTTACAATTTATTCGACGACACCAAAACGAGCCATACCTATGCTCATATAGATGGCAATACTGCCTATGTAACGCGCGCTGCCGAAATGGCTTTTAGTAAAGGAATTGTTGTGGTATGTAGCGCCGGCAACGAAGGTGGAAATCCATGGCGACATATTGGTTTCCCTGCCGATGCCAAGCACGCCATCACGGTGGGTGCCGTGGATAAGAACCGACATATCGCATACTTCAGCTCTCAAGGTCCAACCATCGATGGCCATATTAAACCAGATGTTAGCGCATTGGGTGTATCGGCAACGGTGGAGTCGCCCTTCGACGATATCAATCATTCTGATGGGACTTCCTTCTCTGCGCCCATCACGGCAGGAATGGTGGCTTGCCTCATGCAAGCGCATCCGCAAAGTACCCCACAACAAATTGCCGATGCGGTAAGAGAAAGTGGAGATCGGGCAGAGATTGCTGACACGATTTATGGAATGGGTATCCCTGATTTTTATTTAGCCCATTTGATTCTGGGTGACAGTACTTTTAATTTAAAGAACGATCAGCTTATCAATGTATCTTATACCAGCGATGATAAACTACTTGGCTTCACGATCTATAGCGCCACCACGCAAATCATGGGTTTTAAAATCATTGATGAAAATGGAAATATATTAAAAACGGGTACACAACAATGTATTGGTAAGAAGTTTCGTCATTTCTATATCGACGAATTGGAACTCCCAAAATCGGCTAAGGGGTATGGATTTGTTTTAGAGAACGATGCTCACCAAACATTTATTCGATTATTCTAAACAAAGCCTTACTGATTCTCCTTTCTAGCGTTTCGCCTAGCAAATAAGAGTGGAATCACGAAAATGAGTAGCGTAACTAAGGAGAATGTAAAATCAGCTTCTTTATTATGTTCTAATTCGCAAATCCATTCAATATTGAGTGCTCCACAGCAGAACGACAAGAACAGTTTAATTCCTAATAAGCCAATCACCACGAAGGCTGCTTGATGCAAAAGTGGAAATTTCTCCATAAGCTTTACAAATAAAACTGCTACCAATCGCATGGTGATAATGCCTATGAATACACCAATCCAAATGAGGTAAATATTATCTTTTGCATAAACAACTGCCGCAAATACATTATCAATTGAGAATACCAAATCCATGAGCTCTACCATCACTACAGTGCTCCAAAATGCACCAAGTATGGGTTTCAGATATCTAAACAATCGATTGTCGTTGATGTTTACGTCATGATTTTCTTCGTCCTTCTTTGAAAAGAAAAAACTAAAACTCATATATATTAAATAGATGGCTCCAATTAATTTCAACCAGGTAATCTTAATGAGTATGGATGCAAAGAGTAAGGCAAGTCCTCTGAAGATATAGGCGAAAATAATCCCAATTCGTAATGCTTTGGAGCGTTGTGCCGGGGGCAAATCCATCACCATGGTGGCAAGAACAGCAGCATTATCAATGCTTAGCAGGCTTTCAATTAAAATCAGATTTAAAATAATGATCCCTGCTGCATGCAAATCACTCCCCAATATATTTTGCAATAACTCCTGAAACATCTTATCTTTTTGTATTGTTTTTTTGCTTGATGATTAATCGTAAACTCTGATCGTAGGTTATATAATTCCAAAACCAATTAATGAAAATCAGAATCTTATTTTTTACGCCCACCAGCGACATAAGGTGCACAAACATCCAGATGAACCATGCCGCGATACCATACAATTTAAACGAACGAATTTCTACCACCGCCTTATTTCTACCGATGGTAGCCATGCTTCCCAGGTCGACATAGGTAACAGGTTCCATAGTTTTCTTATCAATTAAATTTTTGAGGTTTTTGGCCAGGTTCCGGCCTTGTTGCATGGCCACTTGGGCAACTTGTGGGTGCCCATCAGGAAACTCCTTATCTACTTGATAACAGATATCCCCTATTGCAAAAATATTATTATAACCTTCCACGATATTGAACTCATTCACTCGGTAGCGGTTGCCTCTTACGATAGAGTTATTAGAAATCCCTGGGATGCTATTCCCGGTAATTCCTGCAGCCCAAATAACAGTATTCGATATAATGGTTGATCCATCACCCAAAATGGCTGTATTGCCATCAAAATCCTTTACCAGCGTTTTCAATCGGATGGTAACTCCAATATCTTCGAGGTATTGCTTTGCCTTCTCTGAGGAGCGAGGGGAGAAGCTGCTTAACAAACGCTCCCCATTATCGAGTATTGAAATTTTTAATTTAGTGAAATCGATCTCTGGATAGTCTTTGGGCAGGATATGATTACGCATTTCGGCCAAAGTGCCAGCAATCTCAACACCGGTAGGTCCTCCACCTACAATGACGATATTCAAGTATTTCTCATTGTCTTCATCGTCGTTGGTTCGATTTTCGAAGTTCTGGAGTATATGATTTCTTAAGGCCAGGGCTTCTCCCACACTTTTCATCCCAAGCGCATGTTCAATCACATTTTTATTTCCAAAAAAGTTGGTGTCGCAGCCTGTGGCAATAATTAAATAATCGTAGGTAATGGCGCCAATACTAGTGCTTACCGTATTTCTTTCGGAGTGTATAGATTGCACCTCGGCAACACGAATATATGTTTGTGTTGCATTTTGAAATATTTTCCTCAGTGGGAAACAAATGGAACTGGGTTCTAATCCAGAAGTAGCTACCTGATAAAATAAGGGTTGAAACTGATGGTAATTGTTCTTATCGATGAGTACCACTTGATAGTCGCTGCCCTTGAGTTTCTGCGCTATTTTCAAGCCTCCAAATCCGGCGCCAATAACTACTACTCTCTTATATTTGGCGGGTGGGATATGTGCTATGAATTCCATGGGATGCAAAGATAAGCAATCGTATTAGGCAAAGTATACTTCGGTGCTTTTTAAAAACAGCTATAAATAAAAAAAGCCGCTCAGTGTATGAACGGCTTTTATATTTGAATTGCAAATTACTCTGCTGCTGGAGTTTCCTCTGCTGGAGTTTCTTCGATTGTTGGAGTTTCTTCTACTGTTTCTGTTTCTGCTGTTGCTGTTAAAGCTTCTAATTCAGCTTTACGTTTCGCAGCAAATTTCTCAGTACGGGCAATATTTACTTTTGTTTCTGCTTCGATAGCCGATTTACGTGAAGCTACTTTTGATTCAACGAGATTGGTTTTCTTAGCTTCAACTTTTGATTCTTTAGCTTCTACCCAAGTCTTGAATTTTTCTTCAGCTTGTTCTAGCGTCAAAGCATTTTTCTTTACACCTTTTAATAAGTGGTTTTTATATAAAACTCCTTTATAAGAAAGTATTGCGTTTGCAGTATCAGAAGGAATAGCTCCATTACCAATCCAATACATTGCGCGATCGAAGTTTAATTCGATAATTGCAGGGTTTGTGTTAGGATTGTAGTTGCCAATACGCTCAATGAATTTTCCATCACGAGGTGAGTGAGAGTCAGCAATAACTACATGGTAGTATGCTTTGTTTTTACGTCCGAAACGTTGAAGTCTGATTTTGGTTGCCATGGGTAATTAATGAATAATTGTTATGGGTGAATAATTTTAAAAGAGCGCGAAGGTAATTATTTCGTTTGAGATAAAAAAGGAATACTTTAAAATATCCGATTATCGAATGTTTAATCGAATTGAAATGTAGAAAAGAGAAAGGATATTTTACTCCTTCACAAATTTAGAAACACCTGAATCGGTTCTAATCAAGTAAACACCAGCAGATAATCCTGAGATATTGATTTCAGTACTCGTGCTACCTTCTTGCAATTCGCCAGTCATAGCTACTTGCCCTGTTATCGATTGAATGCTATAAGCTGCTTGGTGCGTTGCGGCAGCATGTGATATTGTTATTTGTGAGCTGGCAGGATTAGGATATACACTGATCTTGTTTTTGGCAGCTGTTTTTGATTTGCTTGCAATACCATTGGCAGCGCCACATGCAGCACCTCCACTATTCGTTAATAACCATACCCCGTAGGTTAAAGTTTCAGGGCTTTGAGCGAAAATGATACCTGAACTAGGATTCATGAAATTCATCGACTGCACTCTTCCTGTAAATAGGGTAGGGCAAACCTTGTTTCCATAATCGCTTACTAGGTATAATAGTCCTTTTGAACCATCTTGCTTGTATATATATACGGTATTATCGCTGGCTGGTTGAATTAAATCTACAAAGGTATTCATGATTACCTTCCAGGTTGCTCCTTGGTCGGTAGTTACTAATACTTGATTCTTTTGTGTGCCAGCTTCTACAAATTGGTATTGTGCATACCAGTGTTGATCAGTAACCATAGTTATTTTTTGCAAAATACCTTGATTGGCACTACTAAATGGGGCTGAATTATAGTTTATTTGGTTTTGTATAACGTATGACTTACCTCCATCAGTGGTATAAGCAATACGATCGCCATTATTGGTGAATAACTGCAAGTAACCAATGCCACCCTTCATTTTAATGATATCGAAAGGGGTGCTTTGGAAATTAATAAAATCCCAACGATTGGTAGCGTATTCGTAGGTATAGTAGCCAGTTAAATCCGACTTGCTAAAGTAGATGATACCTTTCACTTCGTCGGCATAACTATATAATGGTAGCTTCTTGTCGGGGGTGGTTATTTTATTCCAGGTCTTCGATCCATCAGTACTCAAATAATAGAAATTACTGATATGGTTGTTTTGTAATTCTGCGATGCGCAAATAAAGAACATCTTTAGTAATAACTCTTAGGTCGTTAAGTTCTTGTGTGGCGCTATTTTGAGGGATATTTAGTGACTCTGATTGTAATGCATTATTCTCAAATTTAAACTTGATGAGTTCATCTGGCTTAAATGAAAAAAGATAGGCATCAGTATTACTGTTTTTAATTACAGTATTGGTAACGGTATTATCTAAAAGCGTGAACTGCGCATTCACCCCGGCAGAAGCCAGTAGGAGAATTAGGAGGAGTTTGATTGCTTTCATACGATACTTGTTTAAATGATTTTTGTTTTCTGTCTAATAAAGTTCAAATATAAAGAATTTCGTCCGATAAAAACAAATTTATTTTTGATTATTTTTAAATGTGTCAACAATAAGCTACACTTGGATTTCAGGGGTTTTTGAGGCATGGAATTGCCTTGTTTAAAGCATTGAAAATCAATACTTTATGTGAATATGCTTTGAGTCGCCTTGCAAGCCCCTGTCATCAAGGCTTTGAGGCCAATTGACACGGAAGCATCGAAAAGTAAAATTTAAGGGGTAATTCTGGGTGCTTTTTAAAAATTACCAGCCCAGGAAAGAAATGAAAATGGAAGGAATTCGGAACTCGATGTATAATTCATGATATATCCGAAAAGTATATAACGCGAAAAAGCCGGCGATCAAGCCGGCTCTTACAAGAAAAAAAACCAATTTATCTAATTAAAAATCTTACTTACCAATCATTACAATTACTGTCTTTAATCGTGTTTTGGAACTTTGATTTTATTTGATTCATACTATAAATTCCCAAGTGTTGGGTCATAGGATTTGAACTATATTCTGCATGTGGCATCGTATATGGAATACGTGCATCTCTCTTTAATGTTGTTTTTACCAAATTCATACCTCCATCAACTTTTCCAAAGCCATTTCCAGTAAAAGCCCAATATATCATGGGTGAATTTTGATCTTGGAATAAGGTCTCGGTCAAATCAACAATATGGCAAGTGGCACTTTGATTGATAATGGTTTTGCCCAATGGATTGGTAGCTCCATTTTGATCGCACCAGTACATTTTTGTTCCGGTTGGAGCTGATTTACGCAACGAATCGAAGGTACAGCTTACGATATAACTAGCATTCCAAGCATTTTTACCGCTTATCAATTCTGCTCCTGGGCGTGGCGTGAATACTACATCTACATAATTATTCTTGAAGGTACAATTGTCCACAAAGGCCATTCCTCCTGAAATTACTTCCATTGAATAATTTTTGTCGTCAGTATCATCATATTTCCCTACGAAGATTGCAATATCAGCATCTTTAATTACGCTGTTAACAGCATATACCCAAGCCCAGCTATGTGTGGTATTGATATTATTGCTTTGACGCATATTGTTTCCTTGCAATTTTGTTCTTGGATCATCACCTAAATTAATATTGGTTCCATTATAATCATATAAATCGGTGGTACCCCAAACTTCAATTCCTTTCCAGTTGCTGCAACCATCCAAGGTACTATTGATGATGGTAAGTGTACCAGAATATTTACTAGAACCGTAATTGTTCTTTACAATGACTCTGCTATTATTGGTGAAGTGAATATTACAATTGTTAATTTCTAAGTTACCACCTGCTTCAATTATAAGATTGCCATTAATCACTCTTTCTTCTGAACTCCATTTTACTGAAGTAGTGATCACGATATTTTCAACATCAGTTTTACAGTTACCACATTCGAATGGTACAAAAATACTATCAGTGTATTCGCAACCTCCAAAGGTTAATACTCTTACGCGGTGCCATCCAATAGTAAATACTTTGTGTTTTGCAATGGCTGAATTTTCAATATGCTTAGAACCATATACCGGATGAGTTTTTACTTGACTCATCATATTGGCATAATCGTTATCAGCTCCAGTCAAAGTACTGATAAAGCTGGTATCATCATTATCCCAGATATAAGCGATATTTCCTGGATATGAATTTCCATCAATTAAGGTATTATTATAGTATGCTGTAAGTGGAACACCTTTGCTAATACAAGCTGTAGGGTCATAAGTTAAATGGATAGGTTTTTCTTTACCAATGGTTAAGCTCATGCTATCATAACAACCAATACTGTTGGTTACTTTGAACCAATAGGTATGTCCTGACATTGAGTTTCCTTTAGTACTTCCCCAGAATGATGTGGTAGCAAAATTCTTATTGTATCCAATTCCATAATGACTTGCACCATTCCATTCGCTTGATTCTAAGGTGTACATATCGCCTTCGGCTTGTGCAGCATAAACCAATACATTCCATGTAGGTGCGCCATTATTACAATCGCCAGCCCATAATTTGATGGTTGGTTTTCCTAATACTTTTACTTTGATACTGTCCCATCCATTGCAACCTGCGCTATCACTATAGTAATAACGAATGGTATGTAAGCCAGCACCTGCTTGTTTCGGGCTGAATTTGTATAATTTAGTTCCGTTTTCCTGATAAACTCCGTTGCCATAAATATTGGCATTGGCAATTAAAGCGCCTTGATTGTATAAAAACACATCGCCATCGCCAGCACATAATGGTAATACGCTATCGAGTACCAAAGGACAAATTTTGTAAGCATTGGTATTTACATAGGTGGTACAGATAATATCATATTTGGTATAAACGATGGTAGCAGTTAATAAGTTATTACCACATAATGCGCGACTAGGTGAGTAGTAATATTTGTTGTTAGAGAAAATCACTCCGTTTCCACTCCATTTGATGCTGGTTACATGTCCCATATCTTTGGTACAAGTATCGCAATAAGTGAAATCCAATACGGTATCGCTTCCATTACGGCAATAGCTGCCATAAAGTGAAGATAAATTTACGATGGGTGGATCGATAAAGGTTAATTTATAAGTATCTGTTTTAGTACAAAATCCGAATGGTGAAACCAACTCTCCAGTATACAATCCATTCTCAGAAGTATATAATGCAATGCCAGTATGAACATAAACACCATCTTTATACCATTTGATTGGGGTTTCTTGTTCGTAGGTATTTACCAAATACAATCCTTTACGATCGCAAGGGCTATATGATTGGTTGGCAACAATATCAAATTGCATGCTATCCCAAGGATTAACGGTGATGGTATCATAACCATAAGTACATGCACCATTAGCATCGGTTACTTTACATACATAAGTTCCAATACTGTTTACTACCAATGATGCGCCATCGTAAGGTGCACTAGGTGCAACTGCTGCATTCCAGCTCCAGCTATAACTGGTTCCAATTCCTTTGGTGGTTATTGATTGTGGAAACTCACCTTCACAAAATACTTTTGAACGTGGTTTGCAATTAGGTACTGGTTTGAAATTGATGGTAACACTTTGTGTAATGCTACATCCTGAGCAATTATCAGTTACTGTAAGGGTATAAATTTGACTTAACTTACCTGGGGCAGTTTTTGAATTTTCTTTAATGATACGTGGCACTCCAACATATCCATCGTTCCATACATAGCTATAGCAATTATTACGGATGCCTGGATCTAATGTATAAGGCTCGCATTGACAAATAGTGGTATCAGGTCCTAAAGTAAAATATGGTTTGTGAGCTGCCATTACCTTCACGGTATCAAAAGTGATACAAGCTCCATTATCGCGAGCCAATACGTAGGTTGTGGTAACTGAAGGTAAAACTGAAATACTTTGGGTATTGGCAATTACTGCGTTCGATCCAGAGATATACCAAGCATGGGTAGGAAGGGTGTTAAGTGGAGTACAGCTAGTTGATTGAAGTCCTAAAACTGCTGTTTCATCGCATAGGTAACGAACCTTAGGTGAGCCTGCAAAGTCAAAGTCTTGATAAATTTCAATATTCTCTATCCCAATTTGAGCTGAAGTTGAAGTTCCTGCTGCAACTTTAGCATAAAACCATAAATCGGCATTACTATAAGGAGCGGTAAAGCAAACAATCTTTTTGGTCCATGATGAATTGGTTCCGGGTACCTGAATACTCGTTCCAATTTGAGTGAAACTCCCCAATCCTCCAATAGGCAAGGTATTTCCTGGGGTTCCCCAAACGGCGTCAGCTACTAAAGCAATATTAAGTTCTTTGGCATCAACACCATTATCATTACGGTAGTTAAATACGATATAATATTTTAAGCCTTGATAGAAAGCAATCTTGTTGGCGGTACGAATACCACTTCCGATATTACCAGTGAAGGTATTATAAGCTGCTTCTATCTGTGGAGAAGCCGAATCGCTAAGGGGGCTATTGAAATTGAATTGTGGAGCTCCATGGCTAGCTATCCAACCAGTAACCTTTCCACTCTTAAACGGATCGGTATGATTGTATTGGGTACTTACAAAGGCACCATTAGCTACTAACGAACAAAATGGTTGTTGTGCGTTAAGCGTATTAAACAGTATAATAGAAAACAAGAAGAAAAATAGTTTTGCTTTCTGAATAGTGCTTTTGTCCCCGGTTTTGATTGTTTTCGATTTTGTGGGATCAAAATCGAATAAAGTTGATTTCATTGCCTGATAGATTTGAAATAGTAAATTGGTTTTCTTGGTTTTGGTATCCTCCTCATTCTTGCCCCGATGGCTTTTCTTTCTCTTCAATCGTGCCCTAATGGCTTCTCTTTCTCTTTTCTTAGGCTAAATCCTTCTTTCTTTTTAAGATAACATCCGTGGAGAGGAACTAAATACGTTTGTTTTCATAGCAGTGTCCACAGTTTCGTTACATTCTCACAGTAATAAATACCCCATAGTTAAAGGGCTAGTCTCGTCTTGATAGTTTAAAATAGTTGTCATATTTATTTCCTCTCTCGGATGTTATAATTGAATCACTGTACAAGATTCCGACATTTAAATTACACTACCAAAACCAATGAAATCAAGGTTTTTATTTGGCACGGTGTTTGCACAGGAGGCGAAAATTTAACAAATGAAATCAGATTGGATTTTATCTGCATTTTATAAAGTACATTTTTTAGTACATCAAAATTTTTGATTCTATAAATAACCTTTTTTTTAAAATAGTGTCCTAAAAATAAAGTCTGTTTATTTTTCAAAAAAGGCCCAAAAACACCCTTTTCCGCCCCGATTTATTTTCCAAATTTCCAAATGACTGCCTATTTGATACCTTTGTGAAACATGAAATCCAACAATTTAGTCTACTTCTTAGCCGTTTTTATCCTAATAGCCTTCAGCTGGTGGTTCTATTCTTTATTCGAATTGAGTAAATCGAATTATAAATCGGATAAGTCCCTGCTCGAAAACCATTACGAGGATCTTCGCAAAGATTTCTATCATCAGGCATTTCAAAATGTATTCAAGGGCGAAGCAGGGCGCGATTTCGTTCGTTGGGGCGTACCATTGAATATTAGTGAACCCAAGGTGAAAGAATACTATGCTAAAACCTATCCCAAGGAGCCTATTTATCTTACCAATTCTGATAATCTGGATTCGGTACTACGGTTTTCAAACATGGAAACCAACTTCTCTAATCTAAAAAACAAGTTTGGACGTATAGAACGTATGTGGATTGCCGAAGGGATTACCTTCTTTGTAGTTCTCATATTAGGTATATACTATGTGATTCAAAGCAACAGGAAGGTAATTGCTACCGAAAGGCAACAGCGCAATTTCCTGCTCTCCGTTACCCATGAGTTTAAAACGCCCATCGCTTCTATTAAGCTCTATCTGCAAACCATACAAAAACGTGTACTAACCAAGGAGCAAATAGATAAGATGATTACCAACTCCTTAAAAGATATAGAGCGCCTTAATGAACTCTCCGAAAATGTGCTGGTTGCTACCAAGATTGAAAGCAGCGGCTATCAGTACATCTTCGATAACTTGAACCTGAGCGAACTGATTGAAGAGGAAGTAGATAAATTCAAACACGCCAAACAAGGTCAATATAATATAGAGAGCCAGATTGCGCCGAATATTCAAGTAAATGGGGATCGATTTACACTCTTATTAGTAGTAAGCAATCTTATTGAGAATGCCTGCAAATATTCTGAACCCCAAAGCACCGTAAAAATTGCGCTATTTAATGATGGTGCAACCAAATTGAGTGTTGCCGACCAAGGTATAGGCATCAGTGATGATGATAAGGAGGCAGTGTTTGATAAATTTTTTCGTGTAGGGAATGAGAATACGCGACGTACTAAGGGAACAGGCCTGGGTTTGTACATTGTAAAAGAAGTGTCAAAAAAGCACAATGCCAAGGTGAGGATAGCTGATAATAAGCCTAAAGGAAGTATTTTTGAAATAGAATTTTCGTAGTCGTACTGCGTTAATACTGAGAACATACAAGAACATAAGTACATACATCTAATTATTATTATACATGGCAATAAATAAAAGAATCCTATTAGTTGAAGATGAGCTTCACCTCCAAGAGGCCTTGAAACTCAATCTGGAAATGGATGGATACACTGTTGATGCCGTGGGTGATGCGGCCTCTGCTCTTAAATTATTTAAAGATAACGGCAATTATAATCTGGCCTTGCTCGATGTCATGCTTCCCGATATGGATGGCATTCGTCTTTGCGAGAACATCCGAATTCATAATGCCACCATGCCTGTGCTTTTCCTTTCGGCTAAAAATACCAGCGAAGACAAGGTGCTTGGATTGAAAAAGGGGGGCGACGATTATGTGACCAAACCTTTCAACCTCGAGGAATTGCTCCTTAGAATTCAAAACCTCATCGCCAAAGACGACCGCGCGGTGGCTTCTCAAAAAGTAAATAGCATTTATAAATTCGGCAAAAAGAACTTCATCAACTTCGAAACCTACGATGCCGAAGGGGTAAAAGAAAAGGTGAAACTCACCAAACGCGAAATGATGTTGTTGAAACTCCTTATCGAAAACAAAGGGATTGTGATTAGTCGCGAAACCATTTTACATAGCGTATGGGGCTATAAAGTGGCGCCCATCACCCGTACCATCGATAACTTCATCCTGGCCTTCCGTCGTTGCTTCGAAGAAGATTCGCACAATCCCGTACACTTTATATCTCACCGTGGGGTAGGGTATGAGTTCAGAGATTAATTATTCGAATCTAATTGTTTGATTTTACTTGCCAGTGAACGCTGCCGCGCGCTTATTTAAGAAAGCGTCGGTACCTTCCTTGAAATCCTCTGTGCCAAAGCAGTTGCCAAATTCCTTGATCTCTTCTTCGAAACCAATTCCGTTATCATAATCATTAGATAGCTTTAATATTTGTGCAATGGTAAGCGGCGATTTGGTTTGAGTCTTCAATAAGATAGCGCGGCTACGTTGAATCAATTCTTCAATAGGCACCACTTCGTTTACCAATCCCAAGGTCAAAGCCTTCTCTGCATTAATCATATCTGCAGTTAATAAAAGTTCCAGAGCCTGTGCCTTTCCAATATATCGGGTAAGTCGCTGCGTGCCTCCATATCCAGGTATCACTCCGAGGTTTACTTCAGGTTGTCCAAACTTCGCATTGGTGCTTGCAATACGTATATGGCAGGCCATGGCCAGCTCACATCCGCCGCCCAGTGCAAAGCCGTTCACAGCAGCGATGACGGGCTTTGAAGAGTTTTCTATTTCGTACATCACCAAATGACCGGCGCTGGCCAAATTGGTACCTTCTTCTACCGAATAGCTTGCAAACTCAGCAATATCGGCGCCTGCAGCAAAGGCTTTCACGCCAGTGCCGGTGATGATGATTCCTGCAACGGCCTCATTCGACTGGGCATTCATCACGGCGTGTTTTATTTCTTGGAGCAAATCGCGGTTTAAGGCATTCATTTTATCTGCTCTATTGATGCTGATAGTAAGTATCTTCTCGCTGATCTCGGTGAGTATGTATTGGTAGTTCATGGGATGAATTATTTAATATATGATATTATTTGGGTTTATAAATTTCGATTTGCACCTTGGCCAGTCCGGCGGCGATATAATTGAGCTCCTTGGCAGCGGCATACGATAAGTCGATCTCACGATGGTTCGATTTGGGCATACGATCATTTATTTTCACCACCACCGATTTGCCATTGCTCAAATTCGTCACCACCACATAGGTGCCCAGGGGTAAGGTTTTATGTGCTGCCGTGAGTTTATACATATCGAAGCGCTCTCCACTGCTGGTATAGCGCCCCTGAAACTGCTTGCCATAATACGAACCGATGCCAGAGATGCAATACATGGTACTGCAGACAGAATCGGTATCTGAAAAGCTATTTTGAATAGTAACAGTAACGGGATTAGGCAAAGAATCACTGCGCATTAAGCTATCCGATTGAGAATAACCCATCGAGCCAATAAATAAGATAAAAAGTAATATTATCGTGCGCATCTTGCCATTTCAAATAAACTGAATTTTCCTGAAACGCCCGCGATGAGTTCGTAAAACCCAACCACTTTGGCTTTTGCTGCTTAGAGGCTCCGTGGCTCCGCGGCTCCGCCGCTCCGCGAAGTCTCTGACTTCGTGGAACCGTAAGCAAATCTTTGATTTGCAATAATGCTGAACAGATAACGCTGCCTATTCTAAAATAAAATTACGGCCTGCTCCGCGAAGTCTCCGACTTCGTGGAAGCGTTAGCAAATCTCTGATTTGCATGGTTGTTTGATTAATCGCTAGTCAAGTAGCACCGCTCCGCGAAGTCTCTGACTTCGTGGAAGCGTAAACAAATCTCCGATTTGCAAGCCTGCATTCTAAAACACTTCAATGAATTCAAAATATCAAACAACGCAACAATTTAAATTAGAAATTCATTATTTTTGTTCTAATAAAATTTAATAAACTTATGAATAACGGTTATCAAATCCATGATCAATCGGCTACGTATTATATGACCTTTCAGGTAGTCGAATGGGTGGACATTTTCACCCGACCACATTACAAACAAATAATCACTAGTAGTTTTGAATTCTGCAGAAAACAGAAAGGACTTCAACTATATGCTTATGTGATTATGACCAATCATCTACATTTGATTGCTGGAACGAAATCAGGATATAATTTGTCTGATACGATTAGAGATTTTAAAAAGTTTACTGCACACCAATTATTAAAAGATATGCATGGTGATGCTGAAAGCCGCAAAGATTGGATGCTTAAAAGGTTTGAATTTGCTGCAGCGAGGCATACGAGAAATAGTAATTTTCAAATTTGGACACACGAAAATCATCCGATAGAATTGTTTTCTATGCCAGTTATCAAACAAAAAATGAACTATATACATCAAAATCCTGTTCGAGCTGGAATAGTATTGAATCCAGAAGACTATGTATATTGCAGTGCATCGAATTATGCAAATAAGCCATCCGTTATTGAAATTGATATGATTTGGTAAGGCTTGATGACGATTGGTTACTGATGTTTGCTTTTGTTTAAAATGCAAATCAGAGATTTGCTTACGGTTCCACGAAGTCAGAGACTTCGCGGAGCCGCGGAGCCAGGGCGCGGCCAAAGGCTAGGTCGAAGAGTTTTTATAGTAGGTGAGATTTTTTGTGCAGATATATTGCAAATCTAAGATTTGCTTACGGTTCCACGAAGTCAGAGACTTCGCGGAGCCGCGGAGCCAGGGCGTGGCCAAAGGCTAGGTTGAAGAGTTTTTATAATAGGTGAAATTATCTGTGCAGATATATTGCAAATCTAAGATTTGCTAACACTTCCACGAAGTCAGAGACTTTGCGGAGCCGCGGAGCCAGGGCGCAGCCAAAGGCTAGGTCGAAAGTTTTTTATAAAAGTTAGATTATTTGCGCAGGACTATTGCAAATCTAAGATTTGCTTACGGTTCCACGAAGTCAGAGACTTCGCGGAGCCGCGGAGCCAGGGCGCAGCCAAAGGCTAGGTCGAAAAGTTTTTATAAAAGGTGAGATTATTTGTGCAGGACTAT
>CAIVZR010000059.1 GCA_903910445.1 uncultured Bacteroidota bacterium | reverse complement strand
GGCTATTAAAGGTCAGGAGCTGAATTTAATGAATCCACCGGAAGGGTTGAACTGCAATAGTCAAGTATCCTCGGAAATAATTCCTTGAGAATTGAATCAACTACGAAGTAGTTTAACAATAATAGCCATGGGTGAAACCCATGGTAATGTGATGGATTGTAATTTCAACCCCAACGGGGTTGAACTGCAATAGTCGAGTATAGTTGCAGTTGGGAAGTTATTACGAACTCCAAATCTTTAAAACTTTATAGGTAATTGAGTTAAATTGTTCCAAAACCTTTAAAAATAAAACATATCAAGAGAATATTCTTTTATAGAAACTTGAGTTCCTATATATTTCATCAACACGCCAGTAATTATTTCGTGTTAAACCCAATAATTAAGCCCCTTGAAACACCTCATCTGCCAAATAAAAAATCTGGGATAATGCCTCGCTGCTTAGGTTGATGGGATTATTAAAATAATCGAGTAGGTATTCCATAGGCATATTACCCGTAAGGCTATCGGATGCCATGGGGCAGCCCCCGTATCCTTTAAATGCACCATCAAATCGAAGGCAGCCGTTATTATACGCTGCATCAATCTTCTCTTTCCAGTTGGTTTTGAGGGTATGAAGGTGCGCTCCGAATTCAATTTGAGGAAATTCAGGAATGAGTTTTCCAAATAAATATTCAATGCTCTTCAAATCGGCTATGCCAATAGTATCGGCTAAGGAAATAATTGGAATCTTTAGTTCCGTTAATTTCTCCACCCATCGGCAGGCAATATCGGCATTCCATTCATCCCCATAAGGGTTGCCAAATCCCATACTAATATAGACTACCGGGGTTTTACCATGTTCATCGCAAATATTTTTCAAGTACTTCACCTGGTTCAATGCCTCGGCAATACTGGCATTGGTATTCCGATGCTGGAAAGTTTCACTAATAGAAAATGGATATCCCAAATAGCTGATGCGCTGATATTTCACCGCTTCATCCATGCCTCGGGTATTGGCTACAATGGTTAATAATTTGGTGGAAGAGGAATCAATTTGCGCTAATACTTCTTTGGTATCTGACAGTTGTGGTATGGCTTTGGGCGATACGAAACTTCCCATATCCAGCGTATCAAATCCTGCATTTAATAATAGGTTCAAATATTTAATTTTGAGTTCGGTTGGAATAAACTCATGAATTCCCTGCATGGCATCGCGAGGGCATTCTATTAACTTGACTCTTTGTGACATTTATATTGGTGAAAATTATTACTTTCGTAATCTTTTTAAAAAAAATTAAAGCACAAAAGTCAACATAATAAATTAAAAACCATTAGGTACTAAAAAATTTCTCTATGGAAATGAATGATGATGTTAATTTCACTACCCCCGAAAATAATACTAAGGTAGTTGAAACCCCTGAAAACAATAGCGTACAAGACACTATTGAAACTTCTGTATTAGATGCTGGTAATGTTGTAGAAACTGCCCCCATTGAAGTTGTAACTCCTGCGATCAACGAAGTCGTTAATTCGACTGTTGAACACTCTTCTAAAGAATCGGAAATTGAAACCGTTCTGGAACATGATGCCGACGACCAGGTAGCCCATATCGAATCGGGCGAGGTGGCCAATTTGCATTACGATCATTTGAACAAAGCCGATTTATTAAAAGCTGCTCAAGAAGCTTGTATGCTGGATAATTTGCGTGAAGCATCCGACAAGCTAAAAGCCATGCGTCATGCCTATGAAAATATGGTACGCGATGAGCAACAAAAAGCCCTGGCCGAATTCATTGAAGGAGGTGGCGATCGCGACACGTACTTAGCACCAACAGATGCGAGTAAAGATGCGTTCTATGCAACATTCGATACCTTGAAAAAACGCAAGGAAGAGCAACGTATTCAAATAGAGAAACAAAAAGCTGATAACCTCAAAGCCAAGCAAGAAATCCTTGATAAAATCAAAGCGATTGTTGATGGTGAGGAAAGCAAAGACAGTATTGAACAAATTAAGTTCTTGCAATCTGAGTGGAAACGTATTAAAGTAATCCCTCAGGAGCATGCACAGAAGCTATGGGATACCTATAGTTTTTATATTGATAAATTCTACGATAACCGCAGTATCTTTTATGAATTAAAAGAGCTCGATCGTCAGAAAAACTTAGCCGCCAAAATCGAATTGTGCCTTCGTGTTGATGAATTAAAAAATCAAACATCGATGAAGCAATCGATGCTATTGCTCAATAAATTTCATGAAGATTGGAAGAGCATTGGCCCAGTTCCTAAAGAAGTGAGCGATGAGCTATGGCAACGTTTCAAAGGTGCCAGCGATATCATTCATGATCGCTTTCGCGCTTATATAGGCGAACTCGAAGCCATTCAAACAGTTAATCTTCAAAAGAAACGCGAACTGGTTACCAAGGCACAAGAGCTGGCACAAAAAGCGATTGAAAAAGGTAAAGAATGGAACGAGCGCAGCAAGGATTACGAGGCCTTATTGGCAGAATGGAAAACCATTGGCATGGTGCCTCGCGAACACAATAATATCTGGGATAATTTCCGAGGTATCATTGATGAGTTCTACAAACAAAAGAACAATCATTTCAAGGAATTGAATAAATCGCGCATGGAAAACTACCGTAAAAAGGAAGAACTATGTGCGAAAGCAGAAGCCTTGAAAGACAGTACCGAATGGGGTAAGACCAGCAAAGAGCTGGTGAAGCTTCAGGACGAATGGAAAACCATTGGTGCAGTGCCTGATAAATATAATGAAACCATCTGGAAACGTTTCCGTGCAGCCTGTGATGTATTCTTCAATACGAAGAATGAAAAATTCGCCTCACAAAAAACGGAGTACGCTGCCAACCTGGAAGTGAAAAATGGTATCTGCACTCGCCTGGAAGAAATGGCCAAGAGCGAAGATTTTGAAAGCATGGCTGCCGAAGTGCGCACCTTACAAGATCAATGGAATGCCACAGGACACGTTGATATCAAAATAAAGGATGCCTTATACAAACGTTATAACGGCGCTTTAGATACCGTTTATAATGCCTTGCGTAAAAACAATTCTGCTTTCGAACAAAATCAAAACAAGCAGCGTTATGAGAGTTTGTCTTCACAACAAGATGGCAAATTCAAATTACAAGGAGAGGCGCGTCGTTTACAAGATAGAATCCGCATCTTGCAAGAAAACATCGATACCCTACAAAACAATATTCTATTCTTTGCAAATAGCAAAAATGCAGAATCATTGAAGAAGAAAGTAGAAGATGATATTGCAGCGCATCAGAAGAATATTGTAAAACTTAAAGAACAATTAACTGTTCTAAGAGGATTACAAAACGGACAACCCGCAAAATAATTTTCTGATTGGATAAAAAAAGAAGGCCCTGAATTAATTCAGGGCCTTCTTTTTTTTACTTGTATTTTCGATTCAATCTCTATATTCTAAAATAGTCGATTCGAATAAGATTATCAATAATTGAATAAACTAATTTACAAGTTTATCCATAGTCATCCTCCTATTTCAAATCCTCCAGCTCCAGCCATCTCAAAGTTTTTTTATCGATGGCTTTATTAATTTTTTCGAAACGATGGGCCGCTTCCGTGATTTGCTCATGCGTAAGTTTGCCCGACGACATCTCTATTTCCAAGGCCGACTTCTCAGTTTCTAATTCACTAATCTGGCGTTGTACCGTTTCGAGTTCGAGGTTTTCTTTGTAGGTGAGCTTGCGCTTTTCAATAACGGGTGCTGGGCCTTCCTGTGCAGCTGTTGCCGATTTATTGCTATTGCTCAACTGGCGTTTTTGCTTTTCCTTTTCAATGAGCATCTGGCGATAATCGGTATAGTTGCCATTGAAATCGGTAATCACCCCATCGCCTTCAAATACAAACATATGATCGGTGAGCTTATCCATGAAATATCTATCGTGAGATACAATGAGCAATACGCCATTATAATCATTCAAGAAATCTTCCAGTACATTCAAGGTCATCAAATCCAAATCATTCGTAGGCTCATCGAGTATCAAGAAATTGGGATTCGTGATGAGGATGGTAAGTAAATACAAACGCTTG
>CAIVZR010000058.1 GCA_903910445.1 uncultured Bacteroidota bacterium | reverse complement strand
ATAGTACTTGCGAATATTTCCAAATCCATAATACGAATTCCAATTCAAAGTGTTCTGTGTATTCTGAGGGAATCCTTGTAATTGAATGGCAGTATGGAAAAGGGTGGTATCACTTCGATTTCCGCTACAAGTATCATAAGCTATAATTCGATAACTGTATCTATTTTGTAGGGTCGATCCAACGTTATCAATATATGCAACGGGGTAATTCGGCAGGGTTATAATAGGCACGTACGAGCCATTATTTGTTTTGCGTTCTACAATATAATTTTTCGCATCGGGGTCGGTAAGCTTCCAGCTCAAACTAATTTGCGTATTGCTTATTACGGTGGCATAATTAATCACCACCGGTTGCGGATGAATCGAATCATACGGAATCAATCGAATACTATCACTAATGGTGACTCGCAAACCATTATTCTCTCGAGCCCAAATTCTATAATAATGAAGTGAATTACATAGCAACGGACTATCTAAACAATTGGTATCGCGCACCACCTGACGGAAATTAATCCATGCACTTCCATTCCATTTTTGTACCTGATACGTATCAATTGGATAGCCTTTAAATGGATGCCAATAAATAAGATTCTTTCGTTCACTCGGATTGCCTCGCAATTGAATGATATTAAAGGTATCACTCGGCGTTGAGTTCAGGCACGAGTCGATAGTTAGTAATACGTATTGGTTATAATCGAGTAATGTATTGGCGGTACTATCGTATACCGTATAGGGTATTGCTGGTACTGCAAACTGTGTAAATTTAATATTAAACCAATTTCCATTATTTGTTCTACGATACAAGGCATATCCCCAAACATCTGTAGAATCGGCAGTTCTGTAATCCAATCGATTCACCCCATTAGCCCATACCGTAGCGTTTTTCATTCGTGGCTGATCGGGTGGCAAGGTATCAATTGCCACAGTAATAGCAGTATCACTTGCACTTACAAATCCATCATAACTTACCGCTTTAATTCGGTAAAATAAATCCACATTACATGGTGCCGGGAAATCATAATACATGGTATCCGTGGCAGGTATCGTATCAAGATCAAAGAAAGCAGGCACATAGGCACTCGCACGTTCCATGATATAATATCTTGGTGTCCAGCCAGTATAAGCACTCCAATGCATTACATTAAGTAATTGCCCTCCAATTAGCACCAAATTAATGGAACGATGTAAACTAATCGAATCTGTAACTCTATCACAACTATCAATCGACACCATATAATAATAATTATTGGCGGTCTTGGTATTGAGGTTATTGTGGATATACGAATTAACGCTTAAAGGAATATTATTTAATAAAATCGAAAAAGTTCCTGGTAATCCAGAAGGACTATAATACAAGATAGAACGCTTTACATAGTTATTTAATCGCAATGCATTCCATTGAATTTTTATGGTCCCTGTTGCAGTATCGGTAGATAGTACCGTTACGTAGTCAATATAAGGTCCTTCTCCAACTGGGGTAGTTCTACTCGTGCTATCACTCCAAGATATTTCAGCACCTGCATTTTGAATGGCTTTCACGCGATAGGTAAAGGTGGTACTGTAGAGAACAAACGTATCAGTATAAGTCAATACATTACCAGCAACCGAGCCAATCAATGTTTCTGCATTGATACTATCACTTCTATAAATCTCGTAGCTTGTAATTCCTGTAGGCCATGTTTGATAATCGTTCCAGTTAAGTATTATTCCTTTCGGGCATTTTTGATACGATAAATTGAGCTTTATGGTACGATGTTCAATACTCAACGGACTCTTATTTTGCGCACAACTATCTACTGCTTGAATCTTATAATATTCAATTTTGTTATGTGGCTGCGCGGTCCTATCTGTATAGGTTGTAGTATAATACACAGAGTCAATTTGCACATAAACCCCCAATGAATTTTTGCGGAAAATTCTAAACTTGTTTACATCAGGGTTGCTACTCTGCCAACTGATGGTAACGGAGGTATTCGAGCTCACCGTCACCGCTTTGATTACAGGAAGATCCGGCTTGATGGTATCAAATGGAGTCACCATCGTAGTATCACTATAGCTGGTATCTAATGTAGATGTATTGATACCCATCACGCGATAAGCGTAGGTATAATTACAACCAATATTCGTGGTATCGTTAAATGAACTATCCGTGCCAGCTAATGATTGTATGAAAGTCCATGTGCCACCTATCAAGCGCAATACACGATACTCTCCTACATTAAAGCCTTGGTATTTAGTCCAAACTAATTTAGAAGTTAAATTTCCTGGCGATGAGGAGAGTTGAATATCTCGATGTACTATACTGCTTTGAGATACATTATTACTACAGCTATCGAAAGCCAAAACATAATATTTATAGTTATTGGTAAGCGTATTCAATCCTGTTTGCACATAAGTAAACGGATCGGTGCTTGGATAAATAATGGTGGTAACCAAACTAAAGGTTCCGTTATTGGTGGCATACCAAATTTGATAACGATTCACATCCTGATCGGCAACTTTATTGATAACGATATTGATGCTTGTATTGTTCACAACACTCACACTTCTTAAGAATGGTGCAGCAGGATGAATGGTATCGTAAGGTGTAACAATGGTGGTATCGCTATAACTTGTATCACCCAAAGAATTCAATGCATAGATTTTATAACTATTCGGCTGATTACATTTCATGCTCGCCGTATCAGCCCAGGCAGTATCGGCACCAGTAAGATTCTTCACCAAAGTCCATGTACCTCCAATCAATCGCAATACATTATAACTCGATACCGATGCCCATCCTTCATAACGATTCCAATACAAGAAATTGGTCATCGCGCCCGGAGTACTTCTTAAATTGATACTTCGGTGCGTAATCGATTGTTGCGATACATTATTACTACAACTATCAATGGCTACAATATAGTATCTGTAAGTATTTGAAAGGGTATTCAAGCCCGTTTGTGTATAGTTAAACGGATCGGTGCTCGGATAGTTAATGGTGGTAACCAAACTAAAGGTTCCATTATTGGTGGCATACCAAATTTGATATCTATTTACATCCTGATCGGCTACTTTATTGATAACGATATTGATGCTTGTATTGTTCACAACACTCACACTTCTTAAGAATGGTGCAGCAGGATGAATGGTATCGTAAGGTGTAACAATGGTGGTATCGCTATAGCTTGTATCACCCAAAGAATTCAATGCATAGATTTTATAACTATTCGGCTGATTACATTTCATGCTCGCCGTATCAGCCCAGGCAGTATCGGCACCAGTAAGATTCTTCACCAAGGTCCAGGTACCTCCAATCAATCGCAATACATTATAACTCGATACCGATGCCCATCCTTCATAACGATTCCAATACAAGAAGTTGATCATCGCGCCAGGGGTACTTCTCAAATTGATACTTCGGTGCGTAATCGATTGTTGCGATACATTATTACTACAACTATCAATGGCTACAATATAGTATCTGTAAGTATTTGAAAGGGTATTCAAGCCCGTTTGTGTATAGTTAAACGGATTAGTGCTTGGATAGTTAATGGTGGTAACCAAACTGAAGGTTCCATTATTGGTGGCATACCAAATTTGATAACGATTCACATCCTGATCGGCAACTTTATTGATAACGATATTGATGCTTGTATTGTTCACAACGCTAACACTTCTTAAGAAAGGTGCAGCAGGATGTATCGTATCGTAAGGAGTAACGATGGTAGTATCGCTAAAGCTCGAATCGCCAATAGCATTGAATGCACAAACTTTATAACTATTCGGTTGATTACATTTCATGCTGGCTGTATCTGCCCACGATGTATCAGCCCCTGTTAATGTTTTTACAAGTGTCCATACCCCTCCTACCAATCGCAATACTTTATAATTTGATACCGAAGCCCATCCTTCATAACGATTCCAATACAAGAAATTCGTCATGGCACCCGAGGTACTTCTCAAGTCTATGGTACGGTGCGTGATGGATTGCAAAGAGGTATTATTACTACAACTGTCTATCGCTACAATATAATAACGATAAGTATTAGATAGGGTATTCAATCCTGTTTGTGTATACGTAAACGGATTGGATGTAGGATAGGTAATTGTTGTTGCTAAACTAAAAGTTCCATTATTGGTAGCATACCATACTTGATATCGGTTAACATCCTGATCGGCAACTTTATTGATGGTAATGGTAACACTGGTATTGCTCGCTACACTTACGCTTCTTAAAAATGGTGCCGCCGGACGAATGGTGTCGTATGGTGTAACAATGGTGGTATCACTATAACTGGTATCACCTGCAATATTCAAGGCATAAACTTTGTAACTATTCGGTTGATTACATTTAATATTGGCGGTATCGGCCCAGCTCGAATCGGCGGCTGTAAGTGTTTTCACTAAGGTCCACGTTCCTCCTATCAATCGCAAAACCTTATAACTGGTCGGTGTCCATCCTTCGTATTTTGTCCAATTCAAGAAATTCACCATAGGACCACCCGTACTGCGCAACTGAATGGTAGAATGTGTTGGAGAGGCTACCGAATAATTGCTTCCGCAGCTATCAATGGCTTTTACATAGTATGAATAATTACTATCTGGAGTATATAAGCCGGTATGAATGAATGTAAACGGATTGGTGGATGGGTAATAAACTACCCCCGCACTGCGCCATCCACTGGTTGCCGATTTGAAGAAAATCTCATAACGATTTACATCCGGCGAATCGGATTTTGTGATGACTACTTTATTGCTAGTATTACTTACTACGCTAACATAATTGATGGTAGGAGCTCCAGGTGCAATGAGGTCAAAAGGGATCAGTGAGAGGGTATCACTTAATGAGGTGAAAGTATATCCACTAAATGAACTAACGATGCGATACACATAGGTATAACATCCTTTAATATTTGCCGAATCAGTCAAGGAAGTATCAGGGTAGTTCAATGTTTTAATCGTTGCCCATCCACTGCCACTTCCTACCTCATAACGCTGTACCTGATAAGTTGATGGGGTTCTGCCTTTGTAGTGGGTCCAATTTAAAAAATTCCTTCTATTCCCTGCGGTACCAGTTAGTTGAACGTGGGTATGTGTAATACTTGGAACTGATAAATTATTTCCGCAACTATCTCTCGCCACCACATACATACTATAGGTATTAATTTGTGGGTTGAGTCCTGTCCAGGTATAACTAATCGGTCGAGCTGCAGGATAGGTTAATGAATCAATTAATACGAAACTGCCATTATTCGTTGAACCATAAATTAAATACCGTTTAGTATCCATGGAAGCACTCGTATCGAAAACTAAAGTTACTGCCGATGGCCCTGAAACGGTGATATATCGGGCGTATGGTGCATTCGGGCGAATGGTATCAAACGGCTGTACTAATACTGAATCACTATAACTGAGAACGGTGGTATCGGTGCTTTTGATTGTCTTTAATCGATAATAATAAACCCCGCAAGCGATAACACTGGTATCGTTATAAAAAGTATCCGTGCTATTAAGTGTTTTAAAATCAGCCCAAGAAGAAGCTCCTGTACGTTTTTGCAAAATTTGATTGGTGAATGTATAACCTACATAACGCTTCACCCAATTCAATTTACTCATTGCATTGGCATTGGTACCAGTAAGGTCAACGGGAGAGTGTGCCAGGCTAATTGTACTTCTATTTCCACAACTGTCTTTTACTTGAATTTTATAATAATACGGTCCGCTATTAATAGGGCTATTATCAAAATAACTATATACCGATAAACTAGCTGATGCGTAAATTGAATCGTATGGCGTAGTACCAGCAGCAGTGCTACTTCTGTAGATAATATACATGAAGGCATCGGCACTATCACTCTTTGGAAAATCAACCTGAATCTGCGTGGTGGTATTCACCGTAGCTCGAGTAATTGCGATGGCTTTCGGTGCAGTAGTATCTATATTAGAAAATTGCGTAGTAAAATTGCTATGACTCGTACAAGAAATCACCGTATCATCCACCTCTATAGAGAACTTCCCGGCAGTATTACAATCACATTTAATATAAGTCAAACTCCGCGTCGTCCCTACCAGCGTCTTCACACTATTTACCGTTCGGTAAATTTTATAGAGTGCATCTGTATTCTGGCGGTGACGATTCCAGGTAAGCTGGGTACAATGATCGGCTACTTTAGCGCCAGTTACGATGATGCTATTTACCGTATCACATCCCTGACCATATACACTACAAGTACTTCGTGTTCTAAAAGTATAACCATAAGAAGTGGTGAATGCATTCGTCGCATTCTGATCTAGATAAGTAGTGATTGTTGAATCGGCAATCGAATCAATCAAGGTACAAGAGCCGCTGCTCCCCGTTCGCCGGTAGATATAATATTTATCAAAGTCTTTGAGATAACTCGATTTTACAAAAGAGAGTTTGATAGAGTCATTATTCAAAATATCCACGCACCGTAAATCGGGTGGTGGCAATACTGCTTTGGGATTGACAAGTATTGTGAATGTTTTTTGAGTTACATTACACTGATTATCCGCGACGTTAAAAGTAAAAATATAGGGAGAACTAGCACGAGCATGCGGGCACTGGGTATACCAGCAAAAATTTGAAGTCACTACACTATCTGCTGTGTCTTGCGATAAGACTGCATAAGGTTTTGCAATTCCCTGAGTGCTATCAAAAATAGGTCCCGTGCGAGAAGTATACAATGAATCACCATTGGCATCCCTAAATTTTATTTTAAAACATAAGGTATCACCAGCAGTTACAACTTGGTTTGCTGAGGTATCCGCATTTAGAACAGGTATGATTTGTACAAAAACAGGTGCTGTATTACTCGTACTACATGAGCCTGTCTGAATTTGCATGTCCCTTCGTGTCTCACACAAATAAACCCATTGTCCAAATCGCTTTCGATATTCTTTTACTACCACCGTATAAATATAAAAACCAGTGGCACCTGGAATAATAGTTAATTCACCAGTAACCGAATTGATGCTAACGGTAGATGATGAACCTAAAGGAGAAGTTGCACTATAACCGCCCGTGGCCGTCCATGAAATAATATTACTCGGGGGCATTGCAATAATAGGAGCTGCGCAAGTGGCGTTGGCCGTACTTGTCGTATTATATGGGGTGGCTAATGAAAAATTTAAAGAGTCACCATCTGGGTCATACGCATTCTGATTGAAATATTGTGTTTTCCCAACACAGAAGAAGGATACTGGACGATTAAGGTATACTGGATTTGAATTCTTAAATATTTTGTTTTTCGGTATCTTACTATAGTTCGCTTGACCAGTATTGCCAGGATTTATTATATTATTAATTGAAGCTGATCGTGCTGCTGCTCCCCAACCAATATAATAATCTACAGAATCGTCGGGTAAATCTAAATATTCATTGGTTCCAGCACCATTCTGCAATGTGTAAATTCCTTCTTCAATGGTATGGGCACTGGAAATACACGTGGCGGGAATGTATCGATATGGATTACTTCCATTGGTTCGATACATCGTATGACATACATTGGGGGCCGTGGATTTATAAACTCGAGTCCAGGTATTTGGAGCTGCCGTGGAATTCTTCCATAAAAACATGATAAAGTTAGCCGGCAAGGCTGTACAAGTAGAACAACTATCACGGTATACCTTAAAATTAACCTGATACCGCTGATAGGTAACTCCAGCAGTGGTATAGGTTGTAATAAAAGTATAGTAAAAATCACCTCCGACAATATGTGAGGCACGCCCATATAAAGAAGCAAAAGCAAAAAGGATAAAAAATAAAAATCTTCTCAATGAATAGGGCTGGTTTTTTAACGGTCGAATTTAAGTATTTTTCCTTGAAAAACACATAGTTTCAAGTAAAGTGTAGACGTTAAAAAAGGGTAAAGGTTGCATTTTTTGGCTAATTCCTAATATTGCCTTCAATACCCTTATAAATATTAGCTTTCGGACTAATTGAATATGGAACTCATTGTTGAAATGACCCAGCTTTCAATGATTATAAAACCCAATAAATTCTAGGGCAGTCATTAGATTTTTTGGGAAGAGTTTACTGGCGCTTGAATTCTTGCAACATCTCCTCTGGAGTAATCCCAATTTTAACCACTCGCAGCTTCCTGCTCAAATAGAAACCCATGGGTAATTGGTCCACCTTATAGCGATCATAAATTTTACGCGTTGCCAGTCCGTTACTCCACATATAATAATTCGACTTAACAAATTCTCTCACCAAGGATGGGCTATTGCCATAATTTAGCGTAATGATTTTCAATCTACCCTGGGTACTGTCATGCAGCAATTTCAGGGCATTGAAGGCTGTGGTATCCGCTGTTTTGAAATTATAAAAATAAAGATACACCGGAGTGCCTCTCGATTTTCTAAGTTTAATATATTTACGATAGGCCAATACTTCATAACTAAATCGGGGAGCACGTTTGCCCACCAGCTTCTCCGCTGCCCGCTGATGTTTGCCTAAGTATTTAATCGACAAAGTATGCCCGTTGCTGGTGATCCCGGTTACACCATAGCTTTCACTTAAATGTTGTAAAACAATCGTAGGCTCTTTCACGGGTATCACCTTCGATCCTTCATTCACATCGTTACTCACAGGCTCCATTCCATAAGGTACCAAATTTATATGGTCGATTCCTGGTTCATTATAAATACCATTGATATTATGATCCTCTATAACTACTCTGAAGCTATCATTGCCTATTTTCATATCCGTGCCCCATTGATTGTGGCATTGAATACGAAAACTATTATGCATACTTAAATACCGTTTGGTTCCTGCATTGCTGGTAAAGAAATCTTCTAAATTCTTGCGCATTAAATACTGACTTTCCAAGCGATATCGAGAAAGTGTATAATGTAAGCACCCCGTATTGTCTTTGTTATTACATAAGTCGAATTGTACCGAATCTTTATTATAAGGAAATTCAAATGAGGGCCCATCATCCGTAAAATCAAGGTTATGATTGTGGTCGATAAAAAAACGAGGGATTAAAATACTCTGCGCATTCCCAATGATGACCACGCTGAAATTCTTACATACCGAACGTTCCATCCCCCCGAAATAAATAAATGCATATCCCGTATCAGTGCACCCAGTTAGGTCGGGGTACTTCACACTAAATTTCTCTAACTCCTCCCCTGCATAAGCATCCGTATAGGTTTCCAAGGTATTGCCTGTGCATTTATATACCGGCATAATATTGTATCCCTTATCATAAAGCTGGGTTTTCACCCGCGTCATTAGGGCCGTTTGGGCATTTATACCCAAGCACCAGATCACATTTAGAAAAATAATAGAATACCTCCTTATCATAAATTATCGGGTAAATTTCAATCGCATTCCATTACTGCTTTCATCAAACTGTCCGTTCATATAAACGATATTTCCATTCACAAAAGTATCTGTCACCCTTCCCCTGAAAGTTTTTCCTTCGAGCGGGCTCCAGGCACATTTGTAAAACAAATTATCGGTAGCCACGGTTTGGGTAGCATTGAGGTCAAGAATAAATGCATCGGCATAATAACCTTCACGTAGATATCCTCTATCCTTCACCCCAAAAAGAATGGCCGGTGCATGACACATTTTCTCTACAATTCGCTCCAGCGTAATTTGGTTATTGAAATAAAAGGTTAACATCAATTGCAGGCTATGTTGCACCAAAGGCAATCCTGCCGGGGCTTTCATATATATCTGATTCTTCTCATCCAAGGTATGTGGCGCATGATCGGTAGCAATTACATCAAATTTATTTTGCAATAAAGCTTCGAATAATTTTGGTTTATGGCGCGCATCTTTTATCGCTGGATTGCATTTTATTTTATTACCTAAAGCAGCATAATCATCGCTGCTAAAATGCAAATGATGCACACATACTTCTGCCGTAATTTTCTTTTGTTCTAAGGGTAGTATATTATCAAACAAGGCAATTTCTTCTTCGGTAGAAATATGCAATACATGAAGTCGGGTACCACATTTCTTAGCCAAATCAACGGCATAACTACTCGATGCAAAACATGCTTCTTCATCGCGAATAACTGGATGCATATTGGCTTGCATATTTTCTCCATACTGGCTCAAAGCCTTTTCCATATTGCGTTTCACAATAGTTTCACTCTCGCAATGGGTAGCAATTATTTTAGGGGTATTCCCAAATACTCTTTCAAGTACCTGAATATTATCCACCAGCATATTGCCCGTACTGCTTCCCATAAATATTTTTATACCACATACATCCTCCACTGGAGTGCGCATTACTTCATCATAATTATCATTGCTTACGCCCATAAAAAAGGAGTAATTGGCCAGACTACTTCTCGACGCTATGCGATACTTATCTTCCAATAATTCCTGGGTAAGGGCATTGGGCACGGTATTGGGCATCTCCATAAAGCTCGTTATACCGCCTGCCACAGCGGCGCGGCTTTCCGTATATATGCTGGCCTTATGTGTAAGTCCTGGCTCTCTAAAATGCACCTGGTCATCAATGATTCCAGGCATTAAATACTTGCCCGTTCCATCAATTTCTAAGGAGGATTCTTTATTAATTTGTGGAGCAATTTTTTCAATTCTCCCATTATTCATAAATACATCGGCTACGGTAATAACGCCTTCATTTACGATACTAATATTTTTTATAAGGATGGCTGGCACTGGGTTGTTTTTTAGTATTGAACTCTTTTTCATTACAAAAGTAGTGAATGAAATTTAAAAAATGTTTCATGCCTATTTCATAGCTTTGAAGCATGCTTTCTATCCATTGGTTTCGACGGGATTTGCGTTTGGAAGATAATGCTTCTCTATATCATGCCTTGCGCGCTGGTCTTAAGGTTCAGCCTATCTTCATTTTTGATAAAAATATCCTAGGTCAACTCGATAATACCGAAGACGCTCGTGTAAATTTTATTTATCAGAATTTAGTCTCGCTAAATTCACAACTTGCCGAATATGGCAGTAGCTTAAAAGTGTATTATGGTAAGCCTTTGGAAGTATGGCTACAAATTATTCAGGAGATTAAACCCTCCAAAGTATTTGCCAATAGCGATTATGAGCCCATCGCCATCAAAAGGGATCATGAAATTAGCCTGTTACTTGAACAATATCAAATCACCTTCGAAACCTTTAAAGATCAATGCATTTTTGAAAAATCAGAGGTAGTTAAAGATGATGGAAAGCCTTATACCGTATTCACTCCGTATAGCCGAAAATGGAAAGCCAAGTTACAGGAGTTTCATTTAAAATCATATCCTACAGAAAAGAATTTCCAAAACTTTGCACCCTCATCTTTTACCATCCCGGCGATTGAAACGTATGGGTTCAAAACCTTAAAGTATTCATTTCCGGCATTAGAAACAACCCGCGCCATCATTAAAAACTACCAGCAACAACGCGACTTCCCAAGCCTGGATGCCACTTCCCATTTGGGAATTCATTTTCGTTTCGGTACCATCTCCATACGCGAAAAAGCACGTAAAGCGATGTCGCTTAGTGAAATTTGGATCAACGAATTAATATGGCGTGATTTCTATATGCAGATTTTATGGCATTTCCCGCATGTGGTTAATGGCCCGTTTCGCAAGGAATATGACGGTATTGCATGGAGAAATAATGAGCCCGAATTTGAAGCCTGGTGCCAGGGTAAAACTGGCTACCCTATCGTT